>DPJL01000071.1:4279-53518 GCA_003543035.1 Micromonosporaceae bacterium
TGCCGGTCGACGGCGTCGAGGTAGGGGCCCAGATCCGGGATCCGTGAGGCCAGCGACCGCCCGCCACCCGCACTTGGCTCGACAAGCAGCCTGGGCGTGTCGTCCGGGAGCACCTCGAGCAGCGGGAGCAGCGCTTCCCGCACCTGGCGCATCGCTGTCGCCGTGTACGCAGGGTCCACGGCCGACCCGGCGTGGAAGACCACCCCCAGGGCACCTATCTGCTGAGCTCGCAGCAGCGCGTGCGTCAGCACCAGAACGGACTGCTCGACCGTGGCGGCAGTGGGCGAGCCGAGGTTCACCAGCAGGGATGCGTGGACATAGGCCGGGATCGACCTCTCGGCGCAGCCGACCGCGAACGCCTCGTCCTGTTGCGGGTCTCCGGGCGGTCGGGCCCAGCCGCGAGAGTTGCCCACATAGATCTGGACAGCACTCGCCCCGACGGAGTCCACGTAGGACATTGCGGTCTTCGCCGGGGCGTGGGCGCCTATCTTCACTGCTTGCACGTAATGCGGACGTTCTGGCCCGGCTGCACCGGCTTGCCCGGGTCGGGGTTCTGCTCCTCCACCTTGCCGAAGTGCTCGGCAAGCACGCCGCCTTTGATCTCGACCTGGAGGCCCGCCGCACGCAGATGGTTGGCCGCCTGCTGACAGGCCCAGTCCTTCACATCCGGCATGCCGGTCATGTTGGCGTTGTTGCTGACCTTCAGCCTGACCTCGGCACCCTTCTCAGCACTGCTCCCGCCGGGCGGCGTTTGTTCCAGCACCTCACCGCGCGGCTTGGTGGTGTCCTCGACGATCTCGGTGACGACCTTGAGCCCCAGCGCTTGCAACTGCGCCGTCGCCTCATTGACCTGCATTCCAATCACCGCCGGGATGGTGATCGGTGCGCGGCCCTTGCTCAGGATCAGCTCCACCACGCCACCCGGCTTGACCTCGGTGCCGACGGCTGGATTGGTGCCGACCACGGTTCCGACCGGGGCGGCATCGCTGAAGACCGGCGCTCCCTGCTTGACCTGGAACTTCATCGGGTCAACCTGCAGGTCGGCGGTGGCCAGCTCCACGCTCTTACCCACAACGTTGGGCACCAGATAACGCTCCGGCCCCCGGGAGAGGGTCACCGTGATGGTGCCGCCCTTGGCGACGCGGTCGCCCGGGCCAGGAACCTGCTTCAGGACAGTGTCTTTTGGCACATCCTCGCGGAAGGTGCCGGCGTCGAACTCCACCTTGAGACCGGCCTGCTGCGCGGTGGCCAATGCCTTGTCGCGGCTCAGCGAGAGCAGGTCGGGGGCGGCCTCATAGCGGCCGAAACCGAACCACCAGCCACCCACGAGGACCAGCAACAGGAGCACCACGAGCCCGGCCGCGAGGGCGGTGCGACCGCGTTGATCGGAAGTGACCTTGGCGTGCAACGTCTTCAGCTGATCCGCCAGGGTGACTGGCTTGGGGCGGCGTGGGCGTGGCCTGCTGGTGGTGGGCTGGGTGGCGGGGAGCCTGGCCCACGACGGGCGCTCCTGCACCTGATTGACCACCACGGTGGGCTGCACGATCGGGCGCATGCGCTGAGTCGCCGCGTTGCCGCCGGCCAATCCCTCGCGAGCCGCCTGCACCGCGGTCTGCAGCGCACCCGCGTCGGTCGGCCGGGAGCCCGGGTCCCGGCGGGTAGCCGAGCCCACGAGCTCGTCCAATGAGGGCGGTAGGGCAGCCACAAAACGCGACGGTGGCGGCACATCGCGATCGACGTGTTGCCACGCGACGTCCACCGGCCGCTCGCCGTCATACGGCACGCGCCCGGTCAGCATCTCGAAGAGCATCACTCCGGCGCTGTAGACGTCGCTGCGAGGATCGGCATAGCCCTCTGCGACGAGTTCGGGCGCGACATAAGCCACGGTAGCCATGAGCTGACCGGCGTCGGGGTCCTCGGCGGACGCCTCAACAGCGCGGGCCAGGCCGAAATCGGCCACCTTCACTACCGCGTCGACCAGGCTGGTACCACTGGGAGCCTCGGCTACCAGCACGTTCTCGGGTTTGACGTCCCGGTGCACCAAACCGGCGTGGTGGGCTGCACCCAGCGCGGAGAGGACCTGCTCCATAACCGCCAGCGCTTCGGCCGGGGTGAGCCGGCGGCGCTCGGCGAGGATGTCCCTGAGCGTGCGCCCGCGCACGTACTCCATCACCAGATAGGGCAGCCCAGCGTGGGTGCCCTGGTCATAGACGGCCACCACATTGGGGTGGGTCAACCGGGCCACTGTCTTGGCCTCGTCGGTGAAGCGATCAAGGAAAGAGGCGTCGCGCACCTGACCGGGATGAATGATCTTCAGGGCGACGGTGCGCTCCAGCCGTTCATCGACGGCGGTGTAGACAGTCGCCATCCCACCCCTGGCCACGCGGCCACGGATGCGGTAGCGGCTGTCGACTAAGGATCCGATTAGCGGATCGGCCACCTGAATACTCATCGCAGGCGAGTCTAAGTCAGCGGAACGCCATCGTCGTACACCCGACCGCGTTACGGCGTCGCGGTCGAGGTCGGCGTGGCGGTCGGCTGAGTCGATGAAGGTGTCGGGCTGGGCGACGGGGAAGCGGACGGGGACGGTGATCCGGTCGGGCAATTGCAGGTGGGAGCGGGTGTTGGTACGGGCGGCGTGCCAATGGGCGGCCCGGCCGTGGTCTGCGTCGCTCGCGGTGGAATGACACTCGAATGTGCGATTGGCACACGCACCGCGCCTGGCGTCGTAGCAGTTGGATCGACCTGGGACGCGGTCGGCGAAGAAAAGCGTGAGCCTGTCTCGGGAAGGCGTGCCGGAGATCCACCGTCGGCTATGAGCGCATCAAGCCCGCTGGTCACCGCGTAGTAGCCGCTCACCGCGCCAGCCGCGACCAGAACACTGCTCGTGGCCAGAATCACGCGCCGCTTGCGACCGGCGTCACCACTTAACGGTGGTGTCGCGGTGATCACCGGCAGCTCGGTGGTGGCTTCGTTCATCCCGCGCCTGGCCCGGCGCACCGCCAGGTCGTAGCGCACCGAACGAATAGCACCGTCGATCTCGCGGCGCAGAAGGTGCCAGGGGTTCATGAGGGTCGCCTCCCGTGACGTGGCAAGGTGTAAATGTGACCGAATCTGCCCAATGGCTGACCCTGCCGGACGTCGCCGAAAGACTCGACTTGTCGATCATCAAGGTCAACCAACTGATCAAAGACGGCTTGCTGCTTGCCGTGAGCCGTAACGGGGTGCGGCAGGTGCCCGCAGAGCTGGTGGCCAATGACACCGTACTCAAGCACCTCCCCGGCATTTTGACATTGCTGCACGACGCCGGGTTCAACGACGAAGAGGCGTTGCGGTGGCTCTACACCGAGGACGACACTCTTCCGGGGACACCAGCCGCAGCGCTCGGCGGCGACAAAGCGCGTGAGGTCAAACGGCGCGCGCAGGCCGTCGCATTCTGAACGCCAGCACGATCACCGCGATCGTGATCGCAAACGCCCCAACGGCTTTGGTGAGCACGGGAACACCCAGGCCGTTGGGCAGCGTGAGGAACGTGCAGATCACTGTTGCCACCAAAAGCCAATTAATGTCGGATGCCCGTCGCACTCCGGGCCGTTCCTCCCGTGACGCCGTCAGGTCCGCGGTGGGTTTAACCGACGCAGCCAGCACGGCCAGGGGTGCGATCGCATACCAGGGGTAGAAAACAGGCCCCAGCAACGCTGTCGCGGCCATCGTCAGTCCACATGCGACGATCACCGCCCGGACATCGTTGCGGTGATTCCATGCCCTTCGCAGCATCATCACCGCGAAGATCGCCAGTGTGACAACACCCACGACCCGGGCGGCCGTGATCGGCACGTCGGCCGAAATCCCGAAGGGCCGCAACAGATAGCCGATCGCCATCCCGATCGCTGTCGGCACCGAGCTCCACTGCGCCAGCTCGCCGGTGTTGCGCAATGCGTTGACCCAGCCGAGGCCTAGACCGGTCGCCAGACTCAGCCCCGCGAACCCTGCTACCGCCGCGGTTAGCGTCGCCCACCACCTACGCCCGGCGAGCACCAACACAAACGGCAGTGCAACGATCGCTGTCACCTTCACCCCCACCGCAAGCCCGACAAGGAGGCCCGCAACCACCGCCGCTGCCACAGCACCATTCATTGCTCCGCCGGTCTCGCTTTGCGTTCCCACCGCGCCGCGCACATCTGGCACTTCTACCGCTTCCCGCGCGCCCACCGCTTCCCGCGCGCCCACCGCGTGCTGCGCGCCCACCGCGTGCTGCGCTCCTTGTGCAAGATCATCGCGATTTCCGGGAAATGGCGCGATCCTTTCCGTGGGAGGGGACCATTTCCCCGAAATGGCGAGGATCTTGGTGGCGGTGGTTAAGGCGGTGATGAGGAGGGCGGCGAGGAGAAGATCGTTGTGGGCGCCGGAGATTCCGTGGATCAGGACGAGTGGGGTGAGCAAGCCGAGCCGGCAGGCGAAGGCGGGAGAGAGTCCACATTGGACAGCGAGCCGGGGGAGCTGCCACGCCAACAGTGCGGCAGATAGGAGCGCAACCACTCTCAACATGATGATGGCGGCGAGCTGGGATCCGGTACTCGCGGCAAAACCGGAAAGAATCACGGCCAGCGGCCCATAAGGAGTGGGCGTGTCCCACCAGAGCGCTGGAACCGACTCGGCCCAGGGGCAACCGCCCTCGGCTACGCCCACCGCATACGGATCGGCTCCGTGCCACCAGATCCAGCCTTGACATGCGTAGGCGTAGATGTCCCGGCTGCCCAGTGGGGGAGCGATGACCAGTGGGAGGGCCCATAGAGCGCCGGTGGTCAGGGTCTCCCGCAGACCGCCGTCGCGAGCGTTGAGCCAGGCGATCACCAGCGCCACGGCGCCCGTCAGCCAGCAAACAAGCCCGATGGTGAATGAGCCTGGGACCGCTCCGAAGCCACCGGTGCGAAACCCGGCGCCCGGGTCCCCCGACGGCAATGCACCCGCCAGCAGGCCGGAGATTGCCAGCAGCGCAGAACCGCCGAATCCCCACCATCTCCACCAGCCGGACATGCCAAGAGCCTAGTGGTTTAAGGTTCGCCTGGTGACGCGTCGGATTCGCATGCTCGTCGGGCTGGCTTTCTTGGTCTTTGCCCTGGTCGCGGTGGCAGGCTATTGCGCGCGGAAGTCCACTACGGACTCACCGGCGCCGCAGGTGACGGCCACCTCAGCCACGCCGGTCTCGGGGCTGCCCACCATCGCGGCGAAGGAGTTGCCGACGGAAGCCATCACCACGCTGTCATTGATCGACGCGGGTGGACCGTTCCCCTACGACAAGGACGGCTCCGTCTTCGCCAACATGGAAAGGCTGCTGCCCCAACAATCGCGCGGCTATTACCGCGAATACACCGTGCCCACGCCGGGTTCACGTGACCGTGGTGCGAGACGCCTGGTGGTTGGCAGCGACGGTGACGTCTACTACACCGCCGACCACTACGAATCCTTCCGTCAGGTGCTGCGGTGAACCGCCGCCTCCGCCAGCTCGCGGAGCACCTGCGCCGCCTCACCAGCGACTTCAGTGCGATCCAGAGCCGTCAACGCGACAGCGGAGAGCTCCTCGATCCGCTCCTCGGTGCGTACCAACGCTCCTGAGTGGACGATGATCTCCCGAAGCTGGGCCACGGCAACCTCATCCAGCTCCGGATCGCCGAGCGACTTGGCCAGCAGATCGCGATCGGCATTGCCCTCGGCATGCTCCAAGGCAACTGCCACCAGGTAGGTCCGCTTCCCCTCGCGCAGGTCATCGCCCGCCGGCTTGCCTGTGGTGGCCGGGTCGCCGAAGACCCCGAGCACGTCGTCGCGTAGCTGAAACGCCTCGCCCAAGGGCAATCCGAAGGCCGAATACGCCTGCATCAACGCGGGATCGGCCCCGGCCAGGGCCGCTCCGAAGAGCAGGGGATGCTCCACCGAATACTTCGCCGATTTGAACCGGGCCACCAGGCTTGCCCGCTCGGCCGAGGTCTCCGCGGTCGCCTGCGAAAGCACGTCCAGATATTGGCCGAGCATCACCTCGGTGCGCATGAGATCGAAGGTGGACCGGGCACGCGCGACCGCCATCGGGTCAAAACCGCTGCGGTGCAACAACTCGTCCGACCAGACCAGGCAGAGGTCGCCCAGCAGCACGGCAGCGCCCGCGCCGAACTGATCAGCCCGCCCGTGCCACAGGTTTGCGCCGTGCAGGGCCTCAAACCGGCGGTGTACCGAAGGTTCGCCGCGCCGGGTGTCCGAGCCGTCCATGAAGTCGTCGTGAATGAGTGCGCCCGCCTGCACGAGTTCAAGCGTCGCAACGGCGGCGATCAGCTTTTCGCTGTCCGGGGCGGCTGCTCCCCGGTACCCCCAATAGGCAAATGCGGGACGCAGACGCTTGCCGCCGCCCAGCACGAAGGCCTCCACGGCGTCGGCCAGGGGCAAAAGATCATCGCTTATCGACTTCATGTGGGCTCGTTGCCCGGCCAGGAAGTCGGCAAGCGTGCGCTGAACCCGGGTGCGAAGGTCGGCACGGTCGACGGGATTCACCCGATCGTTCATGTACCAGAAACTAGTCGATCGCAGACACCACCCAGACCGCAGGCCGCGCTGCTTGCCCGGGCAAGACCCTCACCCGGCCGCGCAGGACGAGCCATCGCCGGTCAGCTGCCTGCAGCGGCCCCGCTGGCGTGCTTTGGCTCACGCTCTGGGCAGGCTTGTCGATCGGAGCATCCAGCACCTTGGTGAGCCAGCCCAGCCACGGCTGAGCGGGCAGCCGCACTCCTCGCTCCCAGCGGCTGATCTCGTTTCGGCTGATGGTCGACGTGCCGGCGGCTGCACAGAGGAGATCGGCGAGCTGCTGCTGGCTGAGCCCGCGCCGCCGGCGCAGCTGAGCCAACCGCAGGCCAAAGCTGGGTGATGACATGGCAACCCTTCGTCGCACGTCGGTTGATCACCGGCGTTGACCCCAGGACGCCGAGTTGGTTATATCCGGTCGGTACGACGATCCACGCGTTTGGCCTGCCTGCCGATAGAGTCGAGGGGTGACTGCTCGTGCCCCCTCCACCATGCCCGGTCCTCGCCCACGCATCAGTGATCTTCTTCGCGCCGGCGAGCCGACCTTCTCCTTCGAGTTTTTCCCGCCAAAGACCCCCGAGGGGGAGCGCCAGCTGTGGCAGGCGATCCGTGAGCTCGAGCCGTTGCGGCCGGATTTCGTCTCGATCACCTATGGCGCGGGTGGAAGCACCAGAGACACCACGGTCTCCGTCACCGAGCGGATCGCCACCGAGACGACCCTGCTACCCATGGCACACCTCACCGCGGTCAACCATTCGGTGGCCGAGCTGCGCCATGTGATCGGGCGCTACTCCGACGCCGGGATTCGAAACATGCTGCTGGTCCGGGGTGACCCGCCCGGAGACCCGCAGGCGGAGTGGATCCGCCACCCGCAGGGCGTCAGCCACGCGGACGAGCTTGTTTCGCTGGTGAAGGCAAGTGGCGACTATTGCGTGGCGGTCGCCGCTTTCCCGGAGAAGCATCCGCGCTCGCCCGACTTCGACTCCGAGGTCCACTACTTCGTACGCAAGTGCCGCGCCGGTGCCGACTTCGCGATCACCCAGTTCTTCTTCAACTGGGAGGATTGGGCCCGGCTGCGGGATGCCACGGCCGCTCAGGGGTGCGAGGTGCCGATCATCCCGGGCGTCATGCCGGTCACGAACGTGAGCCAGATCGAGCGGATGGCACAGCTTTCGGGCGCGCAATTCCCGGAGAAGCTCGCCGAAAGGCTGCGTGCGGTCGCCGACGATCCGATTGCGGTGCGGGCAATCGGGGTCGAGGTGGCGACCGAGTTTGGCGCGAAGCTCCTCTCCGAAGGAGCGCCCGGCCTGCACTTCATCACGCTGAATCGGTCGACCGCGACTCGCGAGGTGTGGCAGCAGTTGAGAGTAGGTGCGATCGCCTAGCAGTGCAGCCTCGATGACCTGGGATGAGTTCGTCGTGGGTTGGGCCGTGGTCTACGACGGGTACGACATGCGCTACGCGCCCGCTCCCCGTCGCCGCCTACTCGGGGTCACCTATCGCGTGGGCCGGGTGCTTGCCGGGTTTGGGGTGCGGCCAGGTTCATTGATGCTCATCTCGGTCATGTGCTCACTGGCCGTGCCACTGCTGGCTTACCGGGGCGGGAGCTGGGCCGCCGCGGCTTTGCTGGCGATGCTGGCCGGGCTGGGAGCCGACACCCTTGGCTCGGCTCTGACCGTGCTGACCGGCCGGGTCAGCAGGCTGAGCACCTTCTATCAAGCCCTGGCGGAGCGGGTCGCGGAGATCTGCTGGCTGTGCGCCCTCGCCCTGCTCGGTGCCCGGCCGGGCCTGATCGTCGTGGTGGCCATGTTGGTGTGGATGCACGAGTACGTTCGCGCCCGGGTAGGTGCTGCCGCGCTGCGGCCGACCGCGACGACCACGGTTGGCGACCGCTCGACCCGAACCTGGCTGGTGCTAGCGGCTCTGCTCGTAGCCGCTCTATCCGCCCAGGTGGGGAACGACCTCGCGGCCGGAGCGGTCACCCTGGTCGTGGTGACCTGGCTGGCGCTGGCCATGATCGGGATAGGTCAGCTGCTCGGGATCATCCGGAAGGTGCTCGCATAGGCAACTCCCGGCCCAGCACGGCAAAGGGCCGCGGGTCACCGGGAAACATCAGGCGCCGCACCACATCGATGAAACCTGTTCGCCGGTAGAGCCGCCAGGCGCGCGACGACTGCTCATCAGCCTCCGGAGTGGACAGTAGCGCCATCCGGTCGCGCGTAAGGGCAAGCAGACCGCGCAGCTGAGCCTCGCCCAGACCGCGCCCCTGCACAGTCGGCCTTACGTGCATCTCGACCACCTCGAAACACGACGTCAGCCAGCGTTGGCGATCATCCTCGGTCAACGCCGCACGCACCTGGTCGTGCCACCATTGGCCGGGCTCGGAGTGGTACCCGTAGCCAAAGCCGGCGAGCCGCCCATCATCGCCAAGCGTTGCCACAGCACGGAAATGCGGCCTGCGCAGGTGGGTCTTGATGTAACCGCGGCGCACCTCGAGTGCTTGTGCGTCGTAGGACATGGCTTCGCCGAAGACCGTGAGCACCTCGTCTATCCGGCGCGCCAGGTCGTCCGGTGTCCACCGGACGATCCTCATTCCACCTCCACCTCACTGGCGCCGGTGATGCGCAACAGCTCGGGGTAGGTGATGGGGAAAACCGCCTGCGGCACACCACCGGCCGCCCAGATCACGTCGTATTGAGCGAGCGCGACGTCCAGCAGCGTCCGCACCGGAGCCGGATGCCCAAGGGGCGCAACGCCTCCGATCGGCTGGCCGGTCGCCTCCCGGACGAACTCAGGCGTTGCCCGTCTGAGCTTGGTGACTCCCAGATCCGCCGCCACCTTGGCGGTATCGACCCGGTGCGAGCCGGAGGTCAGGACGAGCAGCGGCGAGCCGTCAACCTCGAAGATGAGCGAGTTGGCGATCTGTCCGACCTGGACACCGAGCGCCTCGGCGGCCGCGGCCGCGGTGTGCACTCCCTCATCGAGGAGCACCACCAAGCTGGCGGAGCCGGCGGCTTCAAGTGCGCGCTGGACTGCTGTCACGTTGGGATGCAAGGACACCGTCTTCGGTTGGAGCATGCGGCTCATTCTGCCTGACCGTCACCCGCGCCGTCTCCGCTAGTCCGACGCCGAGCAGCAACACTGCTCCGCCGGTTAGCTGGGCCGGGTTCAGTCTTTCGCCTAGGGCGATCCACGCGACCCCGGCTGCCAGCACCGGCTCGATCATGCCGAGAATACCGACGCTGGTCGCCGGGAGATGCCGCAACGAGCCGACAATCAGCAGATAGGGAACGATGGTGCCTAGTACCAGTAGGTAGCCGCAGAGCATCCAAACCGGTGTCCCGCTTGCGGTTTCGCCGGTCAGCGCGTGCCACTCCGGTAGCTGCCCGCCAAGCCCACGGGTCGCGAAGCCGGCAATGGTCGAGACGCCGAACGCCCATCCGGTCAACGAGATTGAGTCGCGCCCGGCCGCGCCCTTGGCGCCCAGGATGAAGTAGACGGCAAGCAGCACGGCCGCGAGCATGCTCGCCGCCACCCCCAGGCCGTCCAGCCGCAGATTTCCCCACACCTCAGCGACGATGGCCAAACCCGTCAGACTGAGTGCGAAGCCGATCCAGAGCCGGGGCCGAACCTGTTGGCGCTGCCCGAATCTCGCCCACAGCGCAACGAAGAGGGGTGCGGTGAACTCGAAGAGCAGCGCGATGCCGACCGGCAGCCGGGAGATCCCCACGAAGTAGAGCATTGGCACGGCAAAGAATCCGGTGACGCCATACGTGATCAGCAGGGGGAGTTCACTGGCCCGGATCCGGAAGCGGGGCAGGCCCGGCCGTAACACCGCACCCAGGGCGATCAGTCCGAGACAACCGCCAAGAGCCCGGAACGTCGCCAGATCCCGAGGCTCGATGCCCGCCTGCAGGATCAGTTTGGAGGCGCTGCCGTTGACCGCGAAGAAGAGCGCGGCGAACAAAACCATGATGACGCCGACAGTGGGGCGCGGACGGATCGGCACCGGCCAAGGCTATCGCCTGTTATGAGCGCTGTCTCTTGCGTTCCTTACCTGATCTCATCAGATGGTCCTCGTTGATGATGAGGCTAAGGCCGTCGAGAATGCGATTGAGCCCGAAGTCGAGCGCCTGGTTCTGCCCGGCCTCGGGGCCGCCGGCCGCGATCGCCGCTATGGTCCGGGCGATGGCCGGAAACCTGTCCGCCCGGGGCATTGCCAGACCGGCCATCATGGCGCCGATCTGCTCCTCGGGCTGGTTGCCCATCGCGGCCTGCTGACTGGCGATACCTCGTACGTGCCCGGCCAGGACGGCGACCGTGTCCAGCTTTTGCGCGGGCGACAACGGCGTTTCGTCGAGCGCGGCGACGGCGTACTCCGCCCAGAGCAGCTCGTTGGGCCCGATCGGCCGGGAACCAACGGTGGCCGGCAGGGTCCACGGGTGCGCCAGGAAAGCGTCGAACATGGCGCGGGCCCAGAAATCGAGGCGCTCGCGCCAGCCCGGCATGGCGGTCATGGAGCCGGGCGGGGTGCCCAGCGCACGGTCGATCATGAGGGCGATCAGCTCTTTTTTCCCCGGCACGTACCGGTAAAGCGACATCTTGGTGAAGTTGAGCTCGGCGGCCACCCGTTCCATCGAAACGGCGCCCAGGTCCTCGGCGTCAGCGATGTCGATCGCGGTCTGCGCGATCTGATCGAGGCTGAGCGCCGGTTTGGGGCCGCGTTTGGGCTGCGGGCGGGTACCCCAGAGCAGCTCGACACCGGCTGTGTGCTCGCCGAATGTCATCAAATGCCTCCTGGGGTGTTCATCCGCCAAAACTGTGTCTACGATACACATTATAAATAGTCTCCAAGGGACACAGTTTAGTGATGGGGAGAAACACCATGAGAAACAAGCAGATCCTGATCTCCGGCGCGAGCATCGCCGGCCCGGCGCTCGCCTGTTGGCTGGGCCGCTACGGGTTCGACGTGACCGTGGTGGAGCTCGCCTCCGAGCTGCGTCGCGGTGGTAGCGCGGTCGACTTCCGGGGCGAGGTCAACATGACCCTGCTGGCCCGGATGGGGATCCTCGAGGACCTGCGCCGGGTGCAGACCGGCGGCACGCCGATGCGGTTCGTCGATGCCAGCGGCAGGACCAGGCTCTACCTGCCCGCCGAGTTCGCCGGCGGGGACGTCGAGGTGCACCGCTTCGACCTGGCCCGGATTCTTCATGAGCACAGCAGGAACACCACCGACTACGTGTTCGGCGACTCGATCACCGAATTGCGGCAGACCCCGGAAGGCGTGCACGTCACCTTCGCCAGCGGCAAACGGCGCACCTTCGATCTGGTCATCGGCGCCGATGGGATCCACTCCAACGTCAGGCGGCTGGCCTTCGGCCCGGAGGAGAGCTACGTCAGCCATCTCGGCTACTACGTCGCCACTTGGGAGACTGCCAACATTCTCGGCGTCGATCGCGGTTCGTTGCTGCACAACGCGCCTGGCCGGGCGATCGGTTTGGGTGCCGACGAGGTCGATCGGGCCCGCGGTAGCGGGTTCGCCATCTTCGCCGCACCACAGCTCGACTACGACCGCCATGACATCGATCAGCAGAAACAGCTGATCGCCGAGGCGTTTGCCGGGGTGGGCTGGCATGCTCAGCAGCTCGTCGGCACGCTGCGTGATGCCGACGGGTTCTACTTCGACTCGATCAGCCGCGCCGACGTACCGGCCTGGTCGCAGGGCCGGATCGCACTTGTCGGCGACGCCGCCTGTGGGGCCACGATCGGCGGGATGGGAACGGGTACCGCGATTGTCGCGGCGTATGCGCTGGCCGGAGAGCTCACTCTGGCGGCCGGCGACCACACCGTCGCTTTTGGACGGTATGAAAGCCTGCTGCGGCCATACGCCCAGAAGACGCAGCAGGGCGGCGACCGGACCGGGAAGTTCCTGGCCCCGCGAAGTCGAATCGCCTTGCGGCTGCGCGACATGATCCTGAGCCGGCGGTTCGCCATGAACCTGATGCTGAAGGCGGGTCAGGAGCAGGCGGCGGGGATCGACCTGCCGAACTATCCGGCAATCGGCACAACGACACCGGGAAGGCTTGACCGGGACGGGCGTTCGAACTAATGTTCTAGACAGTTCTTCGGACAGGTGTTCGATCACCTACTCACCTCGGGTGTGATCGTGCTTCCTCGCCGGGGAGCCAACAATTTCATAGGTCTCCGGGGGGAGAGCGATTCGCGGCGCAACACCCTCGGTGCGGTGCTCGCGACACCGCAAACCGACCGCAGAAGTTTCGCGGCTTTCTGGCGGTCACCTTGACGGGACGCCGTCCGCTGCCCACCGACCCCCGGGCAGCGGACGGCGAACCCGGCCGGCCGGTCAATCGGCCAGCCCATCGAACGTGAGGGAGCACATCCGATGAGCGCTGCGATTCTGGTCCCTAGCCACGTACTACCGCACCGAACACCGTTGGAGCTGATCGTTTTGGCTCGGCGCGGCCTCTCGGAGGCACGCACCACCGAATCTCATGCCCAGCGCTATGCCACAGCTCATCTCGCCGCCTTGCGCGCGGCAGCAGCAGTATTGGCGGCTCGAGCGCGGCCCGCTCCGTCGGGACGTCGCAAGATCACCAGTGTGTGGGTGCTGCTGACGATGGTCGCGCCTGAGCTGAACGAGTGGGCGGCATTCTTCTCCGCGGGTGCGGCCAAACGGTCGGCAGCCGAGTCGGGGATCGCCGTGGTGACCGCGGAAGAGGCTGATCACCTGATCCTGCACGCGGCCCGTTTCGTCGACACCGTCCAGCAAACCCTTGGCTTGAACCGCATCTGACTTTGACGAACAAAGGGTGGCCTCCACATTGGAGGCCACCCTTTGTTAGTTCGCTAGCCGATGCCGTCGAGCCGCTTGTAAGACGTGTAGGTCAGCACACCTGATTGGCTTGCGGGCCAACGCGGATGTAGCCGACAGTGTCGTCAATTGATGGGTGACGGCTGAGGGCTGAGTTTGGTGGGCAGGCTCAAGGGCCGGATGGTGAGCTTGGGGAGGAAGAACTGGGCGAGCAGGCCGATCATGAGAGCGTAGGCGATGGTTCCGATGCCGACCTTGCCACCTAGGAAGAAGCCGATGGCGACCACGGCGATCTCGATGACCGTTCGCCATCCACGCAGCGACCACGTGCGTGCGGCCAGCCCGGTCATCAGCCCGTCGCGCGGGCCCGGACCCAGATTGGCTCCGATGTAGAGGCCGCTCGCCACGCCGCACATCAAAATACCGCCCACCAGGAAGAGCCAGCGCATGGCCAGGTGCGAGGGATGCGGTAGGGCGGAGTTGGCCAGATCCACCACGAGCCCGATAACCAGGATGTTGGAGACCGTGCCGATGCCGGGTCGCTGCCGCAGCGGGATCCAGCAGAGCAGGACCACAGCTCCCGCGATGATGAGGACAGTGCCCACGCTGAGCCCGGTGCGCAGCGCGATGCCCTGGTGCAGCACGTCCCACGGCTGGTTACCCAGCTCGGCCTGCAGCATCAGGCTGATGCTCACGCCGTAGAAGACGAGGCCGGCCAGCAATTGGAAGAGGCGAAGGGGGAGCCGTTCGGTGAGTGGCATGGGCATTGGCTTGCTTGTCGGGGTCACGTCTGCCAGTCTTAAGTCCAATTCCAAACTCGGAAAGAGCCAATTCGCGCGAGGTGGACCATGACAGCGACCGTGCGAGGCGCCCAGCTGGCCCGTCTGCTGGGGCGGTGGCATGCCCTGCCCGCTCGGCGGCGCAGCCCCGACTACGCGGCTCTGGCGTCGGCGATCCGTGGTCTGCTGGCCGACGGCAGGCTTCCTCTGGCTGTGCGGCTGCCCGCTGAGCGCGAGCTAGCGGACGCACTGGCGATCTCGCGGACCACGGTTTCGGCCGCCTACCGCGAGCTACGTGAATCAGGACACCTCACCAGCAGGCGCGGAGCCGGGAGCTGGACCACGCTGCCAAATGGGCATCGGGTGGCCGGGTCCGGGCTGTGGATGGCCGACGACGACCTCGACCTGATCGACCTGAGCTGCGCCGCGCTTTCCGCGCCGGATGAGGTGATGATCGCCGCCCGAGCCGCATTGGCGGATCTGCCTCGTTATCTCGGCGGCGCGGGGTACCACCCGACCGGGATAGGCGAGCTGCGGGCGGCGGTGGCTGATCAGTACACGGCTCGAGGCCTGCCCACGAGCCCGGAGCAGATCATGATCACCAATGGGGTGCTGCACGCTCTCGACCTCGTGCTGCGGTTGCTGGTCCCGGTCGGTGCGCCCGTCCTCGTGGAATCCCCGACCTATCCGAATGCGTTGGCGGCCTTGGGCGGCCGTCGCGCTCGCATCTCCACGCACGGCATGGACGAAGCGGGCTGGGATCCGGAGTTGTTGCTGGGCACCCTTCGGCAGACGCGACCCAGGCTCGCCTACCTGATCCCGGAGTTCCAGAACCCGACCGGGCACCTGATGCCGACACAACTTCGGGAGCACCTTGTCGCGGCGGCACAACGGGCCGGTACCGATCTAGTCATCGATGAGTCCTTTGTGGACCTTCCGCTCGACGGGCAGGAGATGCCCCCCGCCGTCGCAAGCTTCGACCGGCACGGCCGGGTGCTCACCATCGGCGGGATGAGCAAGCCCTTCTGGGGCGGGCTCCGCATCGGCTGGGTCCGGGCCTCAGCGCCTACCGTGCAACGGCTCGCCGCGGCCCGCGTCGGCGTCGACACAGCCGGACCGGTGCTGGATCAACTGGTCGGAGTTCATCTGCTCAGCGTGGCCGACAGGGTGATCGCCGATCGCCGCCGCCAGCTCGCTGCCGCTCGCGACGCCTTGCTCGAAGCGGTGCAGGAGCATCTGCCGACCTGGCGCGTGACCAGGCCGGCCGGCGGGGTAACCCTCTGGGCCGAGCTGGATGGGCCGGTTTCGAGCGCGCTGGCCCGAGCTGTCGAGTCGATGGGCGTACGTATCGCACCCGGTCCCCGCTTCGGCGTGGACGGGACGCTGGAACGCTTCCTGCGCTTGCCTTTTACGCAACCCATTCCGGAGCTGCTCGACGGAATCAAGCGGATTGCCGCCGCGCGCTACGACCTAGACAGAACGGGCTCGCGTCCGCAATGGAGCGAGCCCGAACTGATCGCGTGATGTCGCGGATCTTGCAAGCTCAGATCTCGGCGACCGAACCCTCGTACATCTTCTCGATCTCACCGGAGAAGTTGGTCTCCACGCTGCGCCGCTTAAGCTTCATCGACGGCGTGATCTCGCCGTCTTCGATGGTCAGGTCGCGGGGCAGGATGGTGAACTTCTTGATGGTCTCCCACCGGTTCAGCTTGCTGTTGAGCTCCTTGATGTAACCGGCGACCAACGCGTTCGCCTCGGGCGAGGTGACGATCTCGGCGTAGGACTTGCCCGCCAGCGGGCCTCCGGCCGCCCAGCCCGCGATCCCTTCCGGGTCAAGCGTGACGAGCATCGAGCAGTAGTTGCGCGAGTGTCCAATCACGAGCGCCTGCGAGGTGTAGGGGTTGATCGACTTGAACAGGCCCTCTATGTGGCTCGGCGCGATGTACTTGCCGCCGGAGGTCTTGACGAGGTCCTTCTTCCGGTCTGTGATCTTCAAGAAGCCGTCCGCGTCAAGCTCACCGATGTCACCGGTACGGAAGAAGCCGTCCTCGGTGAAGACCGATGCCGTCTCTTCGGGGAGGTTGTGGTAGCCGCGCATCAGTGGCCTGCCGCGCAGCAGGATCTCGCCGTCCTCATCGATCTTCACCTCGAGGTCGCCGAGCGCCTGCCCGACCGAGCCGATCTTGAGCTTGCCGGGACGGTTGACGCAGTTTCCGGCACTGGTCTCGGTGAGGCCGTAGCCCTCACTGATCGGCAGACCGGCGGCCGCGAAGAACTCCGCGATGGGAACGGAAAGTGCGGCCGAGCCCGACACCATGTACCGGATGTTGCCGCCCAGCCGCGCGTGCAGCTTGCTGAAGACGAGCTTGTGAGCGATGCCGTTCTTGAACTTGAGCCCGCCCGGAACCGGCAGTCCCTTCTGCTCCAACGCGACTCGCTGCTTGCCCACCCGGACGGCCCAGCCGAAGATCTTCGCCTTCGCCCCACCGGCCGCCTGGGCCTGGGTGACGACGCGGTTGTAGACCTTCTCGAAGATGCGGGGAGCCGCGCACATCAAGGTGGGCTTGATGATGCCCAGGTTGTCAATGATCTTGTCGACCCGTCCGTCCACATAGGTCGGTACGCCGACATGGATGATGCCGCAGATCAATGTCTTGCCGAAGGAGTGCGACAGTGGGAGCCAGAGGAACTGAAGGTCGGTGGGAAGCAGAACGCCGACGTCACCTTGCGCTACACCCTCCCAGCACCAGCCGCCGTGCAGCAGCTCGACGCCCTTGGGACGCCCGGTGGTGCCGGACGTGTAGATGAGGGTCGCGAGTCCGTCGGCACTGATGTCTTTGACGATCTCGTCCACCAGATCGGGCTGCTGTGCCAGCACCTCGGCACCGCGCTCCTCGATCTCCGCCAAGGTGAACTGAGGCAGGGCCGAGTCGGGGTTCGGCTCACCGTCGATGAGCACGACGTGGGTCAGCGTCGGCACTGAGCCGGCGTCCATCTTGGCGGCCTGTGCCGGGTTCTCCGCGATCAGCACCTTCGAGCCGGAGTCGGCCACGATGAAGCAGGCGTCCTCGGGCTCGGTGGTCGGATAGACCGTTGTCGTTGCGGCACCGGCGCACATGACGCCAAGGTCGGCCACCACCCAGTCGAGGCGGGTGTTCGCGAGGATGGCCACGCGGTCTTCCTTGCCAATGCCCAAGGTGGTCAGGCCGGCCGCGATCGCTTTGGCTCGCGTTCCGATCTGTGCCCAGGTGAACCAGACCGGGGCATCGTTCGCGTCCGGGCCGCCGAAGGCGTGCGAATCCGGGGTTGCCGCGACGCGTTGCAGGAACATGTCCGGGATGGAGCGGTATGGCACTTCAAGGGTCATCTGCAGATCGCCCAACTCTTATAGGTAGCCCAGCATCGCCAACGTGACGGGGAACACGTTAATGCAGTGTTACCGAAGAGTACCGGGTGGGCAAGGGTCCGTTCAGATACCTAGTCGGGCCCGCCGCAGCTTCTCAGCCAGGGCACTAGGGCCATCGATGATGGTGTGGCAGTGCGCTTGCCGTCCGTAGAGGAAGATCAGCAGTTCGCCTGGAGCCCCGGAGAGCCGCAGCGTGTCCGGGCCACCTGCGCCACCTCGTGCCGCACCGAATCCGGGGGCTTCCACATGGATGACCGCCCGGAAGCGCCGCAGGACGAGTGCGCAGCGCCGGCGGGCCTGCGTCCAGAGCTCTCGTTGCAGGTCTTGGGACAGGTCGCGCGGCTCCCAGCCGGGTTGCGCCCGCCGCACGTCCTCGTGATGCACGAACATTTCGGCGAGGTTGACCTGTTCATCCAGCAGGGGATTGGAGATCGGGCTCCACCACGGCGGATTGCGCAGTTGGCGCAACAGATCGGGGAAGTCGTGCGCAGCGATTTCCCGCTGCACCCGCTCGGCGTACCCCGCGAGGCGCTTGAGCACAATGCCGCCGGCCGCGTCGGGTCGCCTTTCCCGCAGAATGATGTGGGCTGCCAGGTCGCGGACCGTCCACTCGCCGCAGAGCGTCGGCGCCGCCGGTCCCTGCTCGGCCATCAGGTCGGCCATGGCGAGCCTTTCGGCGTGGGCATGCCGGGTCATGTAGGCGATCCTAGGTGTCCGGTTATGTGTGATCACACGCACACTGGAATCTGGGTCGCTGGAAGTGGCACGTGTCGGTAAGGATGGGTAGCCAAGCTAAGAACTTACTGGGGACGGTTGCGCGTGTCGGAAGACGACAGACCAGAGATCACTGGGCGAGATGTCATGGCTCGTGGCGCGCGGGTGATGTGGCGGGCGGTGCGCGACGAGCCGCGCATCTTCACCGTCGCGGTCCTGGGCAGTTGCGCCTTCGGAGCATTGGTGATCGGCCAGGCGGAGGTGATCGGCTGGATCGTCGGTGACATTGTGGTCGACGCGTTCCCGCCCAAGCGAAGCGTCGCCACCGGTTCCATGGTGCTGGTGGCGGTCGTGCTGATGGCCATGGGCATCGGGCGCGTGCTCGGCATCTTCGCCCGCCGCCTGGGGTCGGGTTACATGATGTTCGCGCAGCAGGCCCGCTATCGCCGGATGGTCACCCGTCGCTATCTCGAGCTGCCGCTCTCGTGGCATCAACGCCACGCCACGGGGACGTTGCTGTCCAATGCCAACGCCGATGTCGAGTCGGCCTGGTTCCCTCTCGCTCCGCTTCCGTTTGCCGTCGGCACGGTCTTCATGCTGGTCGGTGCCGTTGCCACGCTGCTTGCGACCGACTGGGCGCTGGCGCTGGTGGGCGTCGTGATCTTCCCGCTCCTATTCGCAGTCAACGTCTTCTTCTCTCGCCGGATGGCGCCGAGAGTCACGCTTGCCCAGCAAAAGCGGGCTGAGGTCAGCGCGATCGCGCACGAGAGCTTCGACGGTGCGCTAGTGGTCAAGACGATGGGCCGCGAGGAGCGGGAGACCGATCGCTTCGGCGAGAAGGCATCCGAGCTGCGCGACGCGTTGATCCGGGTGGGCCGGCTACGCGGTCTCTTTGACCCTTTGGTGGAAGCGCTTCCCTTTGCCGGCACGCTCGCCGCCTTCGTGGTCGGTGCCTGGCGCCTTGAGCAGGGCGCGATCCAGCTCCGCGAGCTGGTCTTCGTCACCTTCCTCTTTACGGTGCTGGCCTTCCCCGTCAGGGCGATCGGCTGGGTGCTCGGCGATCTGCCGCGCTCGGTCGCCGGGTGGGAGCGGGTGGAGAAGGTACTCGCGGCCACCGGAGAAATGCACTATGGCGAGCGCTCGCTGACCGAAACCGAAGCAGCCGGGCTGCGCTTCCACAGCGTGGACTTCTCGTACGAGGAGGGCCAGCCGGTGCTTTCGGACGTGACCTTCACCGTCCCGGCCGGACGGACGGTAGCCCTTGTCGGGCCAACGGGTTCGGGCAAGTCCACGGTCGCGATGCTCGCCTCCAGACTGGTCGATCCGGACAGTGGCCACGTGACTCTGGACAATTTGGACGTTCGCGAGTTGACCTCCGAGGAGCTGGCCAAGAATGTGGCCCTGGTGCCGCAGATCGCCTTCGTCTTCGAGGACACGGTGCAGGCAAATGTCGCGCTGGACCGGCCGGCCGCGACCGATCGGCGGGTGCTGGCCGCACTCACCACCGCCCAGGCCGACACATTCGTCATGCGGCTGCCCGACGGGGTCGACACGCTGTTGGGTGAGCGGGGCACTTCGCTGTCCGGTGGCCAGCGTCAACGACTCACTCTGGCCAGGGCGCTGGCCGGAAGGCCGCGGCTGCTCATCCTCGATGACGCGACGAGCGCGGTGGATCCGCGGATCGAGGCGCGGATTCTGTCTTCTTTGCGCTCCTCGGCCGAGAGCACATCAGTCCTGGTCGTAGCATATAGACGAGCAACGATCGCCTTGGCCGATGAAGTGATCTATATGGAGCACGGCCGGGTGCTGGCCCATGGCACCCATGACGAGCTGCTGTCCACAGTGGAGGGATACCGCAACCTGGTGACCGCCTACGAGAGGGCCGAGGCCGATCGCGAACGCGAGCACGCCTACGACGAGGACGAGATCTCCGAAGGGGCGGTGGCCGCATGACCTCCGAAGCGATCGCGGAGCCCGCTCCGGAAACCACGTGGC
Source organism: Micromonosporaceae bacterium (assembly GCA_003543035.1). GTDB lineage: Bacteria > Actinomycetota > Actinomycetes > Mycobacteriales > Micromonosporaceae > Rhizocola. Next base: position 24,573 of record DPJL01000071.1, read on the forward strand.
ATACCTTCCGGCGAGGTCTCGCGCTCTCGCCGGAGCTCCGCGTCGGGCTGGGCGGCACGCTCGCACTGGCGATCGTCTCGATGATCGGCCGAGCTGTCGTCCCAGTGGCGATCCAGCAAGGCATCGACCGCGGCCTCAATGAGACCGGCGCCAACGTCGCTGTGGTGGGCTTGGTCGTCGGGATCACGCTGGCCATCCTCTGTATCACCACGACCTGCGGATACTTGATGATCCGCCGGTTGTACCGGGTCAGCGAGACCGCACTGGCCAACATCCGGGTGCGCACCTTCCGGCATATCCACGATCTGTCGATGCTGCACCAGCAGTCGGAGCGGCGGGGCGCCCTGGTGTCCCGGGTGACCAGCGACGTGGACACGATCACCCACTTCATCCAGTGGGGTGGCGTGATCCTGCTGATCAGCGGTGGTCAGCTGATCGTCACCACGATGGTGATGTTCTTCTATTCGTGGCAGCTCACGTTGGTCGTGCTGACGGCCTTCCTGCCCGCGGTCGTCGTCATCAAGCTGTTCCAGAAGCAGCTCGCCCTGGCCTACGCGGAGACCAGGCGCAAGATCGGGAACATGCTCGCGGTCATCTCCGAGGCGGTCGTCGGCGCTCCGATCATCAGGTCCTACGGGGTCTCGAAACGTACTTCGGTGCGCCTCGACAGCAGCATCTACGAGTTCCAGCAGGCGCAGCGTAAAGGCCTGTTCAAGAGCGTGATGAGTTTCTCGACCGGGGAGATCGCGGCCGCGATGGCGCTGGCCGCGGTAGTCATCGCGGGTGTTCAGCTGGGCATGAGCGGTGATCTGACGCTGGGGCAGCTCACCGCTTTCCTCTTCCTGGTCACCCTCTTCATCCAGCCGGTGCAGATCGCGACCGAGGTGCTGAACGAAGCCCAGAACGCCATCGCGGGCTGGCGGCGGGTGCTGGACGTCCTCGACCTTGAGCCCGATGTGGCCGATCCGGCCGACCAGGGGGTCGAACTGCCGGAGGGTCCGCTGGATCTGCGCTTCGAGCACGTGTGCTTCAACTACCCGGATGGGCCACGGGTCCTCGACGACGTGCACCTTGAGGTCCCGGCGAAGACGCGGGTGGCGGTGGTCGGGGAGACCGGCAGCGGCAAGACCACATTTGCCAAGCTGCTGACCAGATTGATGGATCCGGTGGAGGGACGCGTCCTGCTCTCCGGAACTCCCTTGGATACCGTGCGGTTCAGTTCCTTGCGATCCAGAGTTGTTCTGGTACCACAGGATGGCTTTCTCTTTGATGAGACCGTGGCCGCCAATGTGCGCTTTGCCCGGCCGGACATGAGCGACGAAGATCTCGAGCTCGCCTTCACCGAGCTCGGTCTCATCGACTGGGTGCAGGGTCTCAGCCACGGGTTGCAGACCCGGGTGGGCGAGCGCGGTGAGGCGCTGAGCGTGGGGGAGCGGCAGCTCGTGGCGCTCGTGCGGGCCTATGTGGCCGATCCGGACCTGCTGGTCCTTGACGAAGCGACCAGCTCGGTCGACCCGGCGACGGAAGTCCGTCTACAAAGGACACTCGATGCGGTGACCCGTGGGCGCACCACAGTCGCCATCGCTCACCGGCTTTCCACCGCCCAATCCGCCGACGAGGTGATCGTGATGGATCGGGGAGTGGTAGTCCAACGTGGGCCCCACGAGAGACTTCTCGAGGAGCCCGCGTCGGTCTACGGGAAGCTATACGCCTCTTGGCTGGAGCAAACCCGCTAACCCCGCGTCGATCTTGGAGTTGTGGTGGGGACGACACACCCAAATTCGGCGTGTTCGCCCACCACAACTCCAAGATCGACGGGGAGCCGGTGAAAGAGCTCAGCGGGAGTAGAACTCGACGATGAGTTGCTCGTCGGCGATGACCGGGACTTCGGAGCGCTGCGGTTCGCGGATGAGGGTCGTGCGCAGCTCTTCAAGCGACGTCGATAGATAGGGAGCCGTCACTGCCTGCGCGTAGGCGCCGGCGGCGGCCAGCTGGAACGGCAGCATCGACCGGCTCTTCTCCCTCACCGTAATCGTCTGGTAGGGCTTGACCCGGTACGACGGGATGTTGACCTTGCGGCCGTCGACCAGAAAATGGGCGTGGCTGACGAGCTGTCGCGCCTGGTAGATGGTGCGGGCGAAACCGGCGCGCAGCACCAGGGCGTCGAGCCGGCTCTCGAGCTCGATCACCAGGCGTTCGCCGGTCTTGCCGGGCGACTTGAGAGCGCGCGCAAAGGTGCGCCGCATCTGCGTCTCACTGATGTTGTATTGATGCCTCAGGCGCTGCTTTTCCAGCAGTCGCACCGAATAGTCCGAGGGCTTCTTACGGGCGCGGCCATGCTGTCCCGGCGGGAAGGGGCGGCGCTCGAAGTACTTGGCGCTCTTGGGTGTGAGAACGATGCCCAGCGCTCGGGAGAGCTTGGCCTTGGGCCGGGACTGCTTCACCTATTTCCTCCGTTATGTAGTACGTTAGGGCAACCTTACTAAGGATAGCCTAACCAAATCCGGGAGGACGGATGCGCCCCGCGCAACTCGCCAGAACGCTTGCTTCCAGCCTAATCGGCGGAGTCGCCCAGGTGGCCTGGAGCGCCAGCCTTTACCGGGTCCGCCATGCACTCGACTCGGAGGGCAGGCCGCTACTGCTCTGCCGCACCGGTGGGGCCCTCGACCGGGTGCTGTGCGCCGGCGATGTCGCGACAGTGATCACCGTCGCCGGATGCCGAGGCCGCGTGTGGATCTCCGGCTGGGCGATGCCGCTGCTAGGCGACGACGCCCGGGCAGGTGCCATGGAATTCGCCGCGCGAAACCCACTCAGCGACCTGCTCGATGTCGGCAATGCCTTCTGCTTGTACCGACTCGACGTCGCCGAGGTACGCCTGGAACACGCGGACGAGCTCATCGATGTCGATGTCGACGACTACGCCTCGGCGGTCAGTGAGCCGGTTACGTAGTGCTGGACGTTCGGCCCGACGAGGGCCACCACCTGCTCGGAAGGCAACGACGCCAAGGGCTCGAGTTTGATGATGTACCGCATCATGGCGAGCCCGGCGAGCTGGCTGGCCACGAGCGAGACCCGCAACGGCGCCTCGGCCGGATCGATCTTCAGCTCGGCGGTCACCCGCCGCAGGATCTGGGTCGTCAGGAACTCACGTAGCAATCGCAAAGTCCAGTCGTTGCTCATCGCCGACCGGATCAGGGAAGCGCCGACCGCCCCGGCCGGCGAGTCCCAGATCCCTACAAAGGTCCGCACCAGCCGCTCACCAACCTCGTCGACGCCACCCGCGACGATCTGCGGGATCTCCGTCGCCGGATCGATCGGGAACTGCAAGGTGGCCCGGAAGAGTTCTTCCTTGGTACCAAAAAAATGATGGATCATCGCCGGATCCACCCCGGCATCGGCGGCGATGGCCCGCACCGTGGTGGCGTCGAATCCCTTGTCGGCGAAGAGCCGGCGCGCGGCGTCCAAAATGGACTCTCGGCTGTCCGAGCTACCGCGTCGCCGGCCAATTTTCTTGATCACGGCGTGCGGCGCCTCAGCGTCCCCGCGGCAGCGATAAGGGCCACGATCACGGCTCCTCCCACGATTGCCAGGTCACGCCACATGGTACCGGTCGGCTCGGCGAACATGCCGACCTCTTGCAGCGCCTCCACCGAGTAGGTCAGCGGTAGCACGTCGCTGATGGCCTGCAACCAGCCCGCCATCGACTCGCGAGCCACGAACAGTCCACAAAGGAGGACCTGTGGCAGCACCACCACCGGCATGAACTGCACCGCTTGGAACTCGGTCTTCGCGAACGCGCTTGCCAGCAAACCAAGTGCCACCCCGAGAACAGCGTTCGCGATCGCAATGAGGATGACGAATCCGGGGCTGCCGTTGGTGTCCATGTCGAGGAAGAGATAGGCCACCGCGCTCACCACCGACGCCTGCACCGCCGCGGCGAGGCCGAAGGCGATGCCATAGCCGAAGAGCAGATCAGTCTTGCGCAGGGGTGTGGTGAGTAGTCGTTCCAGCGTGCCGGTTGTGCGCTCGCGGAGCATGGCAATGCTGGTGATTAGGAACATCACGAGGAACGGGAAGATGCCCAGCATCGTCAGTGCGAGCCGGTCGAAGAGGCTGGGGATGTCCTTGAACATGTAGTAGAGCAATGTGAGCAGCAGGCTGGGCACGACGATCAGGAGGCCGACGGTCCGCTTGTCGTGGCGCAGCTGGCGCAGAATTCGGCCTGTCGTGGCAAATAGGGTCCTCATGACGTTTCTCCAGCGCGGATGAGGTTGAGGAAGGCCTGGTCGAGGTCGTCTGTCCCGGCCCGCTGCTTGACCGCGGCGGGGGGGTCATCAGCGATGAGCTTGCCTTCGCGGATCAGCAGAAGCCGGTCGCACCGGTTTGCCTCGTCCATGACGTGGCTGGAAACCAGCAAAGTCGCGCCGGCTTCGGCGAAGGTACGGAACCTCTTCCAGAGCTCGTCGCGAAGGACGGGATCCTGGCCGACCGTGGGTTCGTCGAGGATCAGAATCTTCGGCTCGCTGACAATCGCGCAGGCCAGTGAGGCGCGGGCCTCCTGGCCGCCGGAAAGATCGCCGACGAGCTGACCCGCGGCGGCGGCCAGCCCGACGTCGCGCACGGCGGCGTCGGCAGCTTTGGCGTCGAGCCCGTAGAGCGAGGCGAAATAGCGCGCGTTCTCGCGGACGGTGAGGTCGGCGTAGACACTGGGCGCTTGGGTGAGGTAGCCCATCTCGTGCCGTAACGCCTTGCTGCCGGCCGGCTTGCCCAGCACCAGCACCTCGCCTGACGCGACGATCTGCACGCCGACGATGGCCCGCATAAGGGTGGTCTTGCCGCTGCCCGAGGGCCCGAGCAGCCCGGTGACGCTTCCAGCCGGGATGGAGCAGGTCAGCCCATGCAGCACCTGCCGTTTGCCCCGCCTGACGACGAGGTTCTTGACCTCGATCGCGGTGTCATTCATAAATTCAACGCTAGTTGAATTCTTTGCCGATGGCAAGCAGGCAAACGTCAACGGCGGCAGTGTCCTCGGTCGTTGAGGAACACCGCCGCCGCTGGGGTGTGATTGGTCAGAGCGCGAGCACTCGCTCCAGACAGAGCCATCGCTTTTTAGAGCGCAAGAACCCGCTCTAAAAAGTCCCGGTACCCCCGCATGGCGATGCGCATCGCCTCGGTGTCCGGAGTGGCGTCCTGCTCGTGCGGGTCAAGGGAAACCTGCTCCGCAAGCAAAGCGTCGGCCAGCGCCTGCACGGCCTCGGCGACCAGATCCTGCGCCTCACCCAGAGCCGCCTCCGGCTCGTCGACGAAGTGGGCCTGGATGTCGCGCCAGGCGTCGCGATAGCGCTCGGCTACCTCGGGGTCCCAGATCGCGATCACGGTTTCCTCGACGTCGCCTGGGCGCAACTGCTCGGCCACGTCATCGTCTTCATCGGAGAAGTCGTCCGAGTACTCGTCCTCCTCCTCGTAAACCTCTTCTGCCACAGCCTCTTCGGTTGCGGCCTCTTCGGTTGCGGCTTCGGCGGCGGGTGCCTCGGTGACAGTGTCTTCAACGACCTCTTCCACCACGGCAAGCTCCTCCTCGGCTTCTTCCAGCTCGGCAGTCGCCTGCCCCAGCTCGGAGTCTGCCTCGTCGAGGTCGGCCTTGGCCTCCTCGATCTCGGTGGCGGCCTCTTCCAGCTCCGCCTGGGCCTCTTCGATGGCTTGCGCCGCATCGGTTTCGGCCGGTGCTTCGGCGGCCGCCTCGACGACGATGGCCTCGGCCTCAGCGACCGGCTCATCGTCCGAAGTGGACTGGGCGTAAGGGTTGCTCACCAGTGGTATTTCACTGGTCGATTCCACCAGGGCGCCCTGCGGGGCGTCGGTGTCGTGGTCCTGCTCGGTCACCGGGACGACCGGAGCAACGTTGGTCGGAGTGACGAAAGCGGGCGGCCCCGGTGGAGCCGGCACGCTGTTTGGGGGTACGAAGTGGGGATGTGTCATAGCTCCTCAGCTTTCGCGGAAGATGGGGGGAGTGACGTCCGTCACGGTACCGCCAACGTCAAGTAGCCCGGTACCCACAAACACCTGAACTAATGGAGGAGAATTGCGAGCGTGCCGCTTAATTCAGTGATCACCTCCCGGCTCAAACGCGATCGCGACGGACTCGTCGCCGCCGTCGTGCGGCAATACGACACAGGCGAAGTGCTCATGCTGGCCTGGATGAACGACGAGGCGCTGGCGCGTACGCTCGCGACCGGACGGGCAACATACTGGTCACGCAGCCGTGGGGAGCTGTGGGTCAAAGGGGAGACCTCGGGGCACCATCAGTACGTGAAGTCGGTCGCACTCGACTGCGACGGCGACGCGCTCCTGGTCAGCGTGGACCAGATCGGCCCGGCCTGCCACACCGGCACCCGCACCTGTTTCACGACCGAACTGCCACTGGGAGAAGTCTTATGAGCACCGGCGTTGTCAGCCCCGATCTGCGGACTTTCCGGGCCAAGGCGGCGCGCAGCCGCGTTGTGCCGGTGGTACGCCGGTTGCTTGCGGACGCGGAGACCCCGGTCGGGGTGTATCGCAAGCTCGCCGGGGGGCCGGGGACCTTCCTGCTGGAGTCGGCGGAACAGGGTGCGGCTTCGGCGGGTTCGGCCTGGTCTCGGTATTCGTTTGTGGGAGTCCGGAGCGCGGCCACGCTGACCGAGAAGAACGGGCGGGCGCATTGGCTTGGTACGCCCCCGGATGGCATCCCCACGACCGGTGATCCGATGCAGGTGTTGCGGGCGACGCTTGACGCTTTGGCCGGTGACTCCCATGCCGACGACGGCTTGCCGCCGTTGACCGGGGGGCTGGTCGGCTTTCTCGCCTACGACCTGATCCGCCGCTTCGAGCGGTTGCCCGAGCTGGCACACGACGACTTGAACATGCCCGAGCTCGGCCTGTGCCTCGCCACCGACATCGTCGTGCTCGACCATTACCTGGGCCAGGCGATCGTGGTCGCCAACGCCGTGCTGCCGCAGATGGCCACCGAGGTTCAGGTCGCTGCCGCCTACCATCACGCGGTCGGCCGGCTCGACGCGATGACCACCGCGCTGTCGCGTCCCACCCCGCCGATGATTTCCACCATCGACGATCGGCGTCCGTCCGATTTGGACTCCCGCACCCCCGAAGGCGAATACGGCAAAGCGGTGGATGTGGCCAAGGAAGCGATCCGGGCCGGGGACTGCTTCCAGATCGTGGTGTCGCAACGGTTTGAGACCTACACCAACGCCGATCCGTTCGACATCTATCGCGTGCTGCGAGCGACCAACCCCAGTCCCTACATGTATCTGCTGCGCTTCGACGACTTCGACATCGTAGGGTCCTCCCCGGAAGCTCACCTGAAGATCACGCTCGGCGACGACGGAAAGCGGCGCGCGCTGCTGCACCCGATCGCGGGCACCCGCCCACGCGGCGAGAACCCGGCCGAGGACAACTCGCTGGCCGCCGAGCTGCTCTCCGACCCGAAGGAGCGCTCCGAGCACGTGATGCTGGTTGACTTGGGCCGCAACGATTTGGGCCGGGTCTGCCGCCCCGGAACGGTGGAGGTGCCCGAGTTCGCCACGATCGAGCGCTACAGCCACGTGATGCACATCGTCTCGACGGTGGTGGGGGAGCTGCGCGACGACTGCTCGTCGGTCGACGCCATCGCCGCAACGTTCCCGGCGGGCACCCTTTCCGGTGCGCCGAAGGTGCGGGCGATGGAAATCATCGAGGAGCTGGAGCCGACGAGGCGAGGTCTCTACGGCGGGACAGTGGGCTATTTCGGCTTCGGCGGGGACTTGGACATGGCCATCGCCATCCGGACCGCGCTGATTCGTGACGGCAAGGCGTTTGTTCAGGCAGGCGCTGGGATCGTGGCCGATTCTGAGCCGGCGATGGAAGAGCTGGAGACCCGCAACAAGGCAATGGCGGTGCTCGCAGCGATCGCGACCGCCGAGACCCTGCAGGCCGCCCGATGAACCGATGGCGTCTGGTATCCCTGGTTCTATGTGTGGCGGGTGCGGGATCGATCTGGGTCATACCCGGCGATGAGCTCAAGGGCGGCACCCGCGCGGCGGCGCTGCTGGCCCTGGCCGGTGTGGGCGCGTTGCTCGCGGGGCGTGGGCTCTTCCGCCGCCTCGTGGCGATAGCTGTCGTGCTCGCGGGGGTGCGCTTGGGGATATCGGAATCGTGGGCGTCATTCATTGGCGGCGCGCTGGTGATGATCGGCGGCGGGATCGCTGTCCTCACCTCCCACAACTGGCCGGTGATGGGCGCTCGCTACGAACGTGGTGCCAAGGCCCAGCAACCTGACATGTGGTCTGCCATCGATCGGGGCGAGGACCCGACCGCACGGTGAGCAGGATCAGAGCTGTGGTGCAGACGGGCGTGGCGGAGCTCGTCCCCGATCCCGACGTTTCCGAAGCGTGGACGTTGTTCCTCAATGGGGTCGCACAGTCGCATGTGGACCTTAACGATCCGATGCTCATCGCCTTCGACTATGTGCGGCGGATGGTCGATGTGATCGACTCCTTGGCCGACCCCGGCCCGATCGAGGTGCTGCACCTTGGCGGGGGTGCGATGACCCTGCCCAGATGCCTTGCCGCGATGCGGCCCGGCTGCCTGCAACGGGTCATCGAAGTGGACCGGGATCTGCTTCAGCTCATCATGGAACGGCTGCCCTTGGACGGCTCCTCGCTTATCGAAGCGGTGGTGGGCGATGCGGCGCACGAGTTGGAGTCGGCGCCCGCAAACTCCTACGACGTGATCGTCGTCGATGTCTTTCAGGGCGCCAAGGTTCCGGAGCAGGTGTGCACGCCCGAATTTGTCGAAGCTGCCGCAAGGGTGCTGCGTGACGGCGGGTGCTACGTGGCGAACATCATGGATGGCCCGCCACTGAAATTCGCCCGGGCTCAGGCGGCCCTGCTACGCGAATGCTTCGCAGAGGTGGCGGTGGTCTCCGACGCGGGCGTGCTTCGCGGGCGGCGACTCGGAAATTTGCTCTTGATCGGGACAGGCGAAGGAGCCCGCTTCCAACGCCTGGTTCGGCGCCTGGCCGCGGACCCCTTGGCCACTCGGATCGAGTTCGGAGACGGTCTCATTCGCTTTCTGGACGGGCGTTAGCCCAGATCCGGGCCGGAAGCCTCAGGCAGATCGGCCGGCATCTTCTCCTGGAACTTGCCGCGGTTGAAGTGGTACTTCTTGATCGCGTCCTCGCTGGTGAAGTATTGCTTCTGGCCGTTGTTGACTAGGTATCCCCTGCCATCGGCAATGGCGAGATAGGCCTCCGGGCTGACCGCCGGGCCGCCTTCGCGCCGTAGCTCTTCGAGCTTGGCGGTGTCGACCATCGTCGTGTCGCTCACGTCGAAGAGGTCGCCGTTTTCGATCGAGCTGAGCTTGCCGCTCATCACCAAGAAGGTGAGACCGGTGTTTTCCTCGGTGATGAGAGTTCCGTCTTGGTACTCCACAGTGCTTGCTCCTTCCGAGCGGTCGGTAACTGCATCGAAAGCATATTTTTCGGACATAGCTGCCTGCAGAGGTTTGACGAAACAGGTGCGCATTATGCACCAGGCCGCCAGGTGAGGCACGCCATACCCCGCGGACCTTGTGTGACGTGGTAGTGCCTAGCATCGGCGCATGGCACCCGGAGACGAAAGCACCGGCACCAACGTGCTTGACGAGATCATCGCGGGCGTTCGTGAGGACGTGGAGGCGCGTCAGCGGCTGGTGCCCATCGAAGAGATCAAAAAGCTCGCCGCTGTCGCGGCCGCCCCTCGCGATGGATATGCCGCCCTGCGCCAGCCGGGCGTGGGCGTGATAGCCGAAGTCAAGCGCTCGTCCCCATCGAAGGGCACGCTGGCTGAGATCCCGGACCCGGCAGAGCTGGCGGCGGAGTACGCCGCGGGTGGGGCCCGATGCGTAAGCGTGCTCACCGAAGGGCGATGGTTCGGCGGCTCACTGGACGATCTGGCGGCGGTCCGCGCCCGGATCGAGATTCCCGTGCTGCGCAAGGACTTCATTGTTTCGGCGTACCAGGTGCACGAGGCCAGAGCGTGGGGCGCCGACCTTGTCCTGCTCATCGTGGCGGCTCTCGAGCAGAAGGTGCTCGCCGGTCTGCTCGACCGGATCGAGTCGCTGGGCATGACCGCACTGGTCGAGGTGCACACCGAAGAGGAAGCCGACCGCGCGTTGGAGGCGGGTGCCCGGGTCATCGGGGTCAACGCTCGCGATCTGCGTACGCTCGAGATTGACCGGTCGGCGTTCGAGCGCATCGCACCGGGGATGCCCAACCATGTCGTGAAGATTGCCGAATCCGGCGTACGCGGGCCGCTCGATCTGATCCGCTATGCGAGTGCGGGGGCCGATGCCGTGCTCGTGGGCGAAGGCCTGGTCACCCAGAAGAGCCCGCGGGACGCGGTCGCCGAGCTGGTCAACGCCGGCAACCATCCCGCGACTCCCAGACCGGCTCGCTAGGAGGCAGCAGTGCTACCGGATGACAGAGGGCACTTCGGGCCGTTCGGAGGGCGCTTCGTTCCCGAGGCACTCATCGCGGCGCTGGACGAGCTGGACGCCCACTATCGCAAGGCCATGACCGACCCCGAATTCACGGGCACTTTTGAACGCATGTTGCGCGACTATGCCGGTACACCCTCAATGCTCTATGACGCCACCAGGCTCTCTGAGCATGCGGGGGCAGGGATTCTGCTCAAGCGCGAGGACCTCAACCACACCGGGGCGCACAAGGTGCGCAACGTGTTGGGCCAGGCGTTGCTGACCAAGCGGATGGGCAAGCCCCGGGTCATCGCGGAAACCGGAGCCGGGCAGCATGGCGTGGCCAGTGCCACCGCGTGTGCCTATCTGGACCTCGAGTGTGTGGTCTACATGGGCGAGGTCGACACCAAGCGCCAGGCCCTCAACGTGGCCCGGATGAAAATGCTTGGGGCCACGGTCGTTCCGGTCACCACGGGTTCGCAGACGCTCAAGGACGCCATCAACGAGGCGTTGCGTGACTGGGTGACCAATGTGGACAATACCCACTACCTGCTCGGGACGGCCGCAGGCCCGCATCCCTTCCCGGCGATGGTGCGGGACTTTGTGCGGGGCATCGGGGTCGAGACCCGGGCGCAGTCGCTGGAGAAGCTCGGTGCGTTGCCGGACGCGGTCGCGGCCTGTGTCGGAGGCGGCTCCAACGCGATCGGCATGTTCCACGCGTTCATCCCGGACGAATCCGTGCGGCTGTACGGCTTCGAGGCGGGCGGAGCCGGTATCGAAACCGGCCAGCACGCGGCTTCGATCACAGGCGGATCCTATGGCGTGCTGCATGGCGCCCGTACCTATCTGCTGCAGGACGAGGACGGCCAGACCATCGAATCCCACTCGATTTCGGCCGGGCTGGACTATCCGGCCGTCGGCCCGGAACACGCGTGGCTGCACGACGCGGGCCGGGCCGTCTACGAGCCGGTGACTGATGCCGAGGCGATGGAAGCCTTCGCACTGCTGTGCCGCACCGAGGGGATCATCCCAGCGATCGAAAGCGCCCATGCCTTGGCCGGCGCGCTCCGGATTGTGCCCGCGCTCAAAGCGGAGCTCGGACGGGAGCCGGTCATCGTGGTGAACCTCTCCGGTCGCGGCGACAAGGACATGCACACCGCCGGCGAATACTTTGGGTTGTTTTCATGAGTGGGTCGGCGCCATTTCGGGGAAATGGCGCGATCCTTTTCGCGGGAGGGGACCTCGTCGCCACGAAGTGGCGAGCATGATTTGTCCCGAAAGGACGGCGACATGACGGTCGATGCAGCCTTTTCCAAAGGCCGCCCAGCCCTCGTCGGATACCTGCCCGCTGGCTTCCCCACGGTCGCGCTCGCCAAGGAAGCCATCCGGGCGATGATCGAGTCTGGCGTGGACCTGGTCGAGGTGGGCCTGCCCTACTCGGATCCGGTGATGGACGGGCCGGTCATCCAGCGCGCGACCGAGCAGGCTCTGGCGGGTGGCGTCCGCACTCGCGATGTGCTGGAAACCGTTGCAGCCGTTGCCGATGCCGGGGTGCCGATCGTCGTGATGACCTACTGGAACCCGGTCGAACGCTACGGCGTCAACGCTTTCGCCCGTGATCTGGCCGCTGCCGGTGGTGCGGGATTAATTACGCCCGACTTGATCCCGGACGAGGCCGAGGAGTGGCTCGCCGCCTCCGACGAACACAAACTCGACCGGATCTTCCTTATCTCGCCCTCGTCCACGGACGAACGGATCGCGATGACCGCCGCCCACACCCGCGGCTTCCTTTATGCCACCGCTGTCATGGGCGTGACCGGCGCCCGGGATCAGACCTCGAGCCTCGCACCCACGCTTGTGGCAAGGGCGCGGCAGAAGACGAACCTCCCGATCGCGGTCGGGCTCGGCGTGCGAAACGCCGCCCAGGCCGCCGAAGTGGGCTCCTTCGCCGACGGAGTGATCGTCGGGAGTGCTCTCGTCACCGCTCTCGCCGACTCCGGCGTGGAAGGTGTGCGTGCACTGACAACCGAGCTCCGGGGCGGGCTCGGTGGACCGCTGGGTTGATTTCGCGGGTCTGTTCAACTTCCGCGACGTTGGGGCGCTGACTGGCCGCCCTGGCGTGATCTATCGCAGCGATGCGCTGTGCAGTCTCGTCGACGATGATCGACCGCGCTATGAGGCGCTTGGCGTGCAGACTGTGATCGATCTGCGCCGAGCCGAAGAGATCGAGATCCAGGGCCGGGCACCCAGCTGGTCCTATCGCCAGTGGCACAACCTGACCGTCCGCGAAACCACTTGGCCGGTGGGCGAATGCGCCGACGCCGAGGCGGTCGCCGTCTACCTGGCCGATGTCTACCTGCAGATGAATCCGGCCGACATCGCTAGCGTGCTGACGCTGCTGGCCGAGCCGGATATCGGCCCGGCTGTGATCCATTGCGCCGGCGGCCGTGACCGCACCGGGGTGGTCGTGGCACTCCTGCTCAGCCTGGTCGGCGTGCCAGACGAAGAAATCGGCGCCGACTACACCCTGACCGAGCAGTTCACCCAGCGCTGGCTGAAGTGGCGCTTCGACACCACCGGCGAGACCATCGAGCTGCCACCGAACATCCTGCACACGCCACCCGGAGCGATCCTGCTCTACCTGACGAGGCTGCGCGAGCGGCACGGATCGGTGCAAGCGTTCCTGAGCTTGGACTCGGCCACAGTGTCGGCCCTGCGAAGTATCGTCGTGGCGTGATCGTCGAATTTCGCACCTACCGTCTCAAGCCCGGTGCCCACGAGGAGTTCGTCCGGGTGATGCGCGAAGAATCGTTGCCACTGCTGACGAAATATGGCATCGACGTGGTCGACTGCGGATCGTCGCTTGTGGACGATGACTGCTACCTCATTCGCGCCTTCGAGTCGCTCACCGCGCATCAGGAGCAGGAAGATCGCTTCTACAGCAGCGACGAGTGGCTCAACGGCCCACGCGAGGCAATCGTCTCCCGCATCGAGAGCTATCACACCATCGTGCTCGACCTGCCGGCGCAGGCTGTCCACGCCATGCGCGGATGAGGCCACTGCCCTTCGACCTCACCGATCGCTTCGCCGCCTGGCGATGGCGAGTCGCGTGGTCGTTCGATCCAGATGCCCCGACCTACGTGTTCACCAACGGCGATGAGCGTCGCTTCGTGAAGCTGGCCGCCTCCGGGCGGGCCATCCCGGACGAGGCGCAGAAGCTGCGCTGGGCGCTCGGCTACCTCCCGGTGCCCGAGGTGATCGAATACGGCAGCGACGGCGAGACCGACTGGCTGATGACGGCCGCACTTGAGGGCGTGGACGCCACCCAACACCCCTGGCTGACCGAGGATCCGCACCGTCTGGTGGTCGCGCTGGGTGAAGGCCTCAAGGTCCTCCATTCGGGGGTACCGGTCAACGACTGTCCCTTCGACTTCAGCCCGCCCACCGCGGTCGCTCACGTCAAGGCTCGGCTGGCCGCCGGGCTCGTCTCGCCCGAGCCCGTCGAGCGCCTCATCGCCACGGCCCCGCAGGATTGGGCCGAGGTCGTCTGCCACGGCGACTATTGCCTGCCGAATGCGTTGCTGACCGACGGCAAGGTCACCGGCTATCTCGACCTCGGCCGGCTGGCCGTCGCGGACCCGTGGTGGGATCTCGCGATCGGCGCCCTGAGCTGCACTTGGAACCTCGGTCCGGGGTACGAGGAGCTCTTCTACTCCGCCTATGGCGTCTCCCCGGATCCGGAGCGGATCGCCTGGTACCGGTTGCTCTACGACCTCGTTTGAAGCAGCGCGTCGATCCCATCCAGGATGCGCTGCAACCCGAATTCGAAGACGTCGGCCATGTCGAATTCCTCGTCGGAGCTGAGAACCGCCATGAGGGAAGGGAAGCGCTGGGCCACTTCGGGCCGGCTGAGCGCCTCGATGTTGAGAACGGGTCCGTGGCCGGGTGAGATTTGTGCGGCACCTCGCACCTGCCCGTTCACCACGTTGACCACCTTCAGCCGCTCGGCGGGGGAGAGCCCCGTGCCTGAGAGCGCGGCGAGGGCGCTTTCCGCCCAAGCAGTTTCGTTGGGCCCAAGGCTGCGCTTGCCGGTCACGGCGCTGAGACTCCACGGGTGCCGCCGGAACACATCGTGGCTCGCGTGTGCCCACGTGCGCAGGTCGGTGCGCCAGCTTTCACTGTCCAAAGTGGGGGGATCGCCCACCACCCGGTCCACCATGAGGTTGATCAGCTCCTCCTTGCCTGGGACGTACCGGTAGAGCGACATCGTCCCGGCGCCGAGGTCGGTGGCGACCCGCTGCATCGAAAGTGCACCCAGCCCTTCGGCATCGGCAATGGCGATGGCCGCCTGCACAATGCGATCCAGGCTGAGCGCCGGCTTCGGCCCCCGGCCCGAACGGCGCTCGCCCTCCCACAGCAGATCGGTCATTGCACCTTCCCAAAGTTATTGCGTATGGCATACCCTTTGGCGTATGACGCACGCAGAAGATAAGCCTAGCTGGTGGAAGCGGCCGTGGATAGCACCGCTCATGTTCCTGACGGTAGCGTTTCTGGCTTTCGCTGTTCCGCCCTACCTCAGCTTCGATCCCGCTCAGGCTCGCCTGCCCCTGCGGGAGGGCTTCGGCTGGCACTTCCCTGTCCTCGTCGCGCACATCCTCTTCGGCACCGTCGCCCTGGTGACGTGTTGCTTCCAGATCTGGCCGTGGTTTCGGGATCGTCACCCCAAGGCACATCGGGTGATGGGCCGGATCTACCTTCTCGGCGGTGTCTTCCCGGCCGGCTTGCTCGGCATCGTCGTTTCGGTGACCGCGATGCAGGGCGTGTCGGGCCGGGTGGGGAACACGATGCTGGCTCTGCTGTGGCTGGCGACCGGAGTCGCCGGACTGCGGATGGCGATGCAGCGCCGAATCGCCGAACATCGGCGCTGGATGATCCGCAGCTTCGCGCTGACGACCTCCATCGTCGTGAACCGGCTCTGGATCGTGCTGTGGATCGTGATCCTTGCCCCGCTGACCGAGACCTACTACGGCGGTGACGAGTCAGCCATGATCCAGGCTGTGGCCGAGACGTCGATCTGGCTGAGCTGGGTCGTCAATCTGCTGTTCGCCGAGTGGTGGATTGAGCGAAGCCGGGGCGCCAGGCGCAGGCAACGTGCGAACGCACGCCTGGCGACCGCGGAGGCGGGGCCACACGCATGATCGACGCGTCGCGGGGGCTGGTGTTTTTGGCGTGGGACGGTAGTGTTCGCACCCGTGACACTCGCGAGCATACCCAGCCCCTCGACGGCCGTGTGGCACCTTAACCTCGGCTTTGCGACCATCCCGCTGCGAGCCTATGCGCTCTGCATCATCGCGGGCATCGTGGTCGCCTGTATTGTCACCGATCGCCGGATGCGCCGTCGCGGCGCGCCGCCATGGGCCATCTTGGATGTCGCCATGTGGGCGGTGCCGTTCGGCATCATCGGTGCTCGGATCTATCACGTTCTCAGCTCGCCCGATGACTACTTCGGGCATGGCATGGACGGTTTCGTCAAAGCCTTCAAGATTTGGGAAGGCGGCCTCGGCATCTGGGGGGCGGTGGCCGGTGGCGCGCTTGGCGCGTGGCTGGCCTGCCGGCAGCTGGGGATCAAGTTCACCTTCGTGGCCGACTGTGTCGCGGTCGGGCTGCCACTGGCCCAGGCGATCGGCCGGTTGGGCAACTGGTTCAACAACGAGCTCTACGGCGGGCCGACCACCTTGCCGTGGGGTCTCAAGGTGCACCAGATGTCCGGTGGCAACCAGGGTGAGCCGCCGGTCGGCACGGCACTTACCGGCCCTGACGGCGAGCCTCTGCTCAAGGAAGGGCTCTATCACCCGACGTTCCTCTATGAGCTGCTCTGGAACCTGGGCGTGGCCGGTCTGGTCTTCTGGCTCGACCGCAAGTTCAAGTTCGGCAAGGGACGCGCATTCGCCCTCTACGTGATGGCCTACACGGCCGGCCGCGTGTGGATCGAAGCGATGCGCACCGACCCGGCAGAGATCATCCTGGGCCAGCGCGTGAACGTGTGGGTCTCGATCGTCGTCTTCCTCGGTGCTCTGGCCTACTTCCTGGTCAAGAAGGGCCCGCAGGAGTTCCGCGCATTCGAGGCTGAGGGCGTGCGTCCCGCGGCTACCGAGACGGCGGCCACCGAAGCGGAAGAACCGGATCCACCGACGCCACCGACGGATGTCGCCGAAGAGGCCGAAAACGTGGAGCACGAGACCACCACATCGTCCAAAGATTGACGTCAATGTATAGCGCGGTGGTGGTGGGAGCCGGCGTCGGCGGCCTGGCCGCCGCCGGAGCGCTGGCGCGCGCCGGTTGGCAGGTCTCACTGCTCGAAAAGGCCGACCGCCTCCGCGCTGATCCCGCCGCCCTGCTCCTGTGGCCCAATGCGCTCGCCGCTCTGCGGGCGCTGGGCCTCGGGGGCGGGCTGGGGGAGATCTCGACCGAGGTGCCGCCCGGCGGGGTACGCCGCCCGGACGGGCAATGGCTATCCCGAGCCGGGTCGGCTGGAGCCACTCCGGTGGTGGTGCACTCCGAGGACATGCACGACACCCTCATCGCCGGGCTCGGCGAGCGGATGGACATCCAAACCGGCATCACCATCAAGACCGTGCACAACCGGCCCGGTGAGCGGCCCGCAGTCGGCGACAGCCGGGGCAACACGTGGGACGCCGATCTGATCATCGCGGCGGATGGCGCCGACAGTGCCATCCGCTCCCGGCTGGCACCACAGTCGATCGCGGTGAGCTCGGGTTATGCGGCTTGGCGAGCTGTCATTCCTTGGTACCGGGCGCCCAAATTGGCAGACGACTCGCTGCTCATCGGCGAAACCATTGGCGGCGGGTACCGGTTCCAAGCCGCCTCCTTGGGTAACAGGGGCAGTTCCGGGGGGTCCACCCGCGGCGGCATCTACTGGACCGCCACCGTGGCCGGTGCCGCCCGCCCGGAGCCCGCAGCGACCCAGCTGACCCTGCTTCGGCGCTGGTTCGCCGGGTGGCACACGCCGATCGGTGATCTGCTTGCCGCCACCGAGCCGGACGATCTGTCGCAACAGGACGGGCGCCAGCTCCGCCCGATCCCGACCGAGCTCGCCTTTCCTTGTGGGGTAGGCGGTTTCGTCCTGCTCGGCGACGCGGCCCATGCGATGCCGCATCACCTCACGCAGGGCGCCGGGCTCGCCCTTGAAGACGCCGCAACACTTCAGGCGATGGTCGGCAGCGGGGGAGCGACGCTGGAGAATTCGATGGCGGCATATTCGTCTCATCGACGGCCACGGATAGCCCAGGTGGTCCGCCAGACGCAGCGGGTCGGGGCGATCCTTGCCCCGCGCGGCGCTCTGCTCACCCGCGCTCGCGAGCGCGCCTTCGGCACGCTCGCTCCCCGCGTCCTCGACCGCGCCGCCGGCGCTGTCGCCGATTGGAGCCCACCCGCTCCCTGATCGCGGTGATCAAGCGTGCATGGGATCATGCTTGGGTGACCACGGCGCACCGGCCCATCAATCGGATCGCTGCTTCCCGGCTACCTGCCATCCTGTTGTTGACGGGCGCGCCCCGGGGCGGAAAGTCAACCGTGGCAAGGATTCTGGCCGGCTGCTTCGACCGCGCCGCCCACGTCGACATTGACTGGGTGTTGCATCAACTCACCGTGAGCGGTGACCCGCAGGTGAGGTTGGCGTTGCAGAACACGTCCGCCCTGGCGGCCAACTTCCACGACGAAGGCATCTTCGCCGTGATCGAGGGCGCGGTCGCCGATCGAGAGAGCGTCGACTATCTGCGGGCCGCCCTGGCACCGAGGCGGCTGATCGTCGCCGTGGTGGGTCCGCAGGCCGATGCCGAGCACCACCAGATCACAGTGGAACTGTCCAATGCCGACATTCACATCGACTCGGCCGGCCAGGACCCGGAAACCACCGCGACCCTCTTGCTCAGCCTCATTCTGCGATCGGCTTCGCCCTAGTTGGCTGTCCCCACCGGGACGATCCACTGGGTGGGCTGACCGGACACCGCCGCTATGTGGTCGAAGTCGCTGTCGTAGTGCAGAACCGTCGCGCCATAGTGTTCGGCGATAGCGGCGGTCAGGAGATCGACCACTCCCGCTGCCCGATGCTGGCTTCGGGTCGCCAGCATTGCTTGGATAGCCCGCGCCCGCGCCGCTATGGCGGGTGTCGGTGGCAAATCCACAAAGTTCTGAGCCCGTAGTTGGGCGCTTGTGGCGTAGTCGGCGGGAGTCCGCGACGAGTAGAGCACCTCGAGATCGACAGTCACGCATGTCGCCAGCAGACCGAGCCGGCCCAGCCGGGTGAGCTCTGCCCGAACGGGGAGGTGCTGGACGCGGGCTATGGCGCTGGTATCGGCGAGATAGAGCCCGCCGGGTGTCACCGGCGGGCCTCAGCCCTTATCTCCGGGTCGGCCAGATCGGATCCTCCCCAGATCAGCGGGTTGTCAAAGGCTTCGATGCGCTTGCGGCGCGCGGCCACAAAAGCCAGTGCGTGGTTGATGGTGTCCACCTTAGAGTTGGTGCCCAGCTCGCGAGAGGCCGCAGCGAGCAGGTCGTCATCAATGTCTACCGTTGTTCTGCTCATGGCAGCCATGATATCGGCGAAGGCATACTTTATGCCAGACTTTATGCTTGGTCTGGTCCCAGTATGTGGATGTGTGATCAATCTGTGTCTAGTGGCGCCCCGGGGTCTTTAACGTAGACTCAACAAACCGCCCAGGGCCGACGTCGTCCCATTCCCCCACGCGACGACTAAGGAGGCCCGGTGCGCTCTCTTTACGACCCGGCTTACGAACACGACTCCTGTGGCGTTGCCTTTGTTGCCGACATTGCCGGCAGACGCTCTCATGGCGTGGTTCAGAAGGGCCTGGCGGCACTGCGCCGCTTGGATCACCGGGGCGCTAGAGGTGCAGAGACGAACACCGGCGATGGCGCGGGCATCCTCATGCAGGTACCCGACGAGTTCTTCCGCCAAGTCGTGGACTTTGACCTGCCGGAGCCCGGGGCATATGCCACGGGCCTCGTCTTCCTCCCGGCCAACGGCGCTGACGAGGCTCGCGCGCTGACTGTGCTGGAGAAGTACGCCCTGGTGGAAGGCGCGCACATCGAGGGCTGGCGCGATCTCCCGATCAACCCCGATGGATTGGGTGCCACCGCGGACGAAGGGCGTCCCCGCATCCGGCAGGTGTTCCTAAGCGCGCACGCCCTCGACACTGGCGAGCCGCTGACCGGGCTGGAGCTCGAGCGCGTGGCCTATTGCGTGCGGAAGCAGACCGAGCGGGAGACCCGCGAGCGGGGAGTGGACGCGTATTTTCCGTCGCTGTCCGCCCGGACCATTGTCTACAAGGGGATGCTGACCCCGGATCAGCTGTCGAGCTTCTTCCCCGATCTATCCGACGAGCGCGTCATCAGTGCCATCGCCCTGGTGCATTCGCGCTTCTCCACCAACACTTTCCCGAGTTGGCCGCTGGCCCACCCGTACCGCTACATCGCCCACAACGGCGAGATCAACACGGTCCGGGGCAACGTCAACTGGATGCGCGCTCGCGAGGCACTGCTCGCCAGCCCGCTGCTGCCCGGCAACATGCGCCGGCTGTTCCCGGTCTGCACCCCGGGCGCCTCGGATTCGGCCAATTTCGACGAGGTGCTCGAGCTGTTGCACCTGACCGGCCGTAGTCTGCCGCACGCCTTGCTGATGATGATCCCGGAGGCGTGGGAGAACGACCCGATCATGGACCCCGCCAAGCGGGCCTTCTACCGGTTCCATGCGAGCCTCATGGAGCCGTGGGACGGCCCGGCCAGCGTTGCCTTCACTGACGGGACCCTTGTCGGCGCCGTGCTCGACCGCAACGGCCTGCGCCCGGGGCGATGGTGGCGCACCGATGACGGTCTCGTCGTGCTCGGCAGTGAAGCGGGCATGCTCGACCTCGACCCGGCTTCGATCGTGGCGAAAGGACGGCTCGAGCCCGGCAAGATGTTCCTCGTCGACACCGAGCAGCAGCGGGTCATCGAAGACGATGAGATCAAGCAGGGGCTGGCCGCGCAGCAGCCATATCAGGAGTGGTTGCACGGCGGGCTGATGCACCTCGAGGGGCTGCCCGAGCGCGAGCACCAGGTGTTCACCCACGAGTCCGTCCAAAGACGACAGCAGACCTTCGGTTACACCGAGGAGGAGCTCAAACTGCTGCTCGCCCCGATGGCGCGAAGCGGAGCGGAACCCTTGGGCTCTATGGGAACCGACACTCCCATCTCGCCCCTGTCGACGCGGCCGCGGCTGCTCTACGACTACTTCCACCAGATCTTCGCTCAGGTCACCAACCCTCCGTTGGACGCGATCCGCGAGGAGATGGTGACCAGCCTTTCGCTAACCATTGGTGCGGAAGGCAATCTGCTCGACCCTGGCCCGGCGAGCTGTCGTCAGATCGTGTTGCCCTACCCGATCATCGACAACGACGATCTCGCGAAAATCCTGTCCATCAACGAGGACGGGGACATGCCCGGGTTCAAAGCCGTGCGTGTCTCAGGGCTGTATCCGTTGCGCGACGGCGCATCCGGGCTCAAGAGCCGCCTAGTCGAGATCTGCCGGCACGTCTCGGAGGCCATCGAAGACGGCGTGCGCATCCTGGTGCTCTCCGATCGGGACAGCACCGCCGATCTCGCCCCGATCCCGTCGTTGCTTTTGACCGCGGCGGTCCACCAGCACCTCGTCCGCGAGCAGACCCGGACCCAGGTCGCTCTCGTGGTCGAGTCCGGAGACTGCCGCGAGGTCCATCACGCGGCCGTGCTGATCGGCTATGGCGCAGCGGCGGTGAACCCTTATCTCGCCTTCGAAAGCGTGGAAGACCTGATCTCCACCGGGGCGCTGGGCGGGGTCGGCCCGGAGAAGGCCATCCACAACGTGGTCAAGGGTCTCGGCAAGGGCATCCAGAAGATCATGTCGAAGATGGGTATCTCGACCGTCTCCTCCTATTGCGGTGCACAGGTTTTCGAGGGCGTCGGTCTCTCCTCGAAGCTGGTCGAGCGCTACTTCACCGGTACCGCCTCAAAAATCGAAGGCATCGGGCTTGCCGAAGTGCACGCCGAGGTTGCCGCGCGGCACTCCGTTGCCTACCCGGCCAACCCGGCAGAGCAGTCGCACCGGCGGCTCGAGGTCGGCGGCGAGTGGCAGTGGCGCCGCGAAGGCGAGGTCCACCTCTTCAACCCGGAGACGGTGTTCCTGCTTCAGCACGCCACCCGGTCGGGCCAGTTCGACGTGTTCCAGAAGTACACCGACAAGGTCGACGAGTTGGCCGCCAAAGCCGGTTCGCTGCGCGGTCTACTTACCTTCGCGGAGACGACGCCCATCCCGCTGGAGCAGGTCGAGCCAGCTGCCGAGATTGTCAAGCGGTTCGCGACCGGCGCGATGTCCTACGGATCGATCTCCGCCGAAGCCCACGAAACCCTTGCCATCGCTATGAATCGGCTCGGCGGCAAGTCGAATACCGGTGAGGGCGGCGAGGACGTCGACCGGCTGCACGACCCGTTGCGGCGCTCTGCGGTCAAACAGGTCGCTAGTGGGCGCTTCGGCGTGACCACCGAGTACCTGGTACACGCCGACGACATCCAGATCAAGATGGCGCAGGGGGCCAAGCCGGGCGAGGGCGGGCAGTTGCCCGGCAACAAGGTGTGGCCGTGGATCGCCAAGACCCGCCACGCCACCCCGGGTGTCGGCCTCATCTCACCGCCGCCGCACCACGACATCTACTCCATCGAAGACCTGGCACAGCTGGTCTTCGACGTCAAGTGCGTCAACCCTTCCGCCCGCGTGCACGTGAAGCTGGTGAGCGAAGTCGGGGTCGGGACCGTGGCGGCCGGAGTCGCGAAGCTCAAGGCCGACGTCATCCTGATTTCAGGACATGACGGGGGGACAGGTGCCAGCCCGCTCAATTCGCTGAAGCACGCCGGGACGCCGTGGGAGTTGGGGCTGGCCGAGACCCAGCAGACCTTGCTGCTCAACGGTTTGCGCGATCGGGTGACCGTGCAGGTCGACGGTCAGCTCAAGACCGGCCGGGATGTCATCATCGCGGCACTGCTGGGCGCGGAGGAGTTCGGCTTCGCCACGGCTCCGCTGATCGTCGCCGGTTGCATCATGATGCGGGTGTGCCATCTGGACACCTGCCCGGTTGGCATCGCGACCCAGAATCCGGTGCTGCGCGAGCGGTTCACCGGCAAGCCGGAGTTCGTGGAGAACTTCTTCCTGTTCCTGGCCGAGCAGGTGCGTGTGCAACTGGCTGCGCTCGGATTCAGTACTCTCGATGAAGCAATCGGCCGGGCCGATCTGCTGGACGTCACGACGGCCAACGACCACTGGAAGGCTCACGGTCTTGATCTGACGCCGATGCTGGCCACCTTCGATGGCGGGCCACGCAAGCTCCGGGACCAGGACCATCGCCTGGACGAGGCCTTCGATCAGCGACTGCTGCCGCTGTTGACCGGCTCGCCGGAGCGCGCTTCGTTTGAGGTGCGCAATGTGCACCGCAGCGTGGGCGCGATGCTCGGCGGCGAGCTGGTGCGCCGGTTCGGGGCGCTGCCGGACAACACGATCGATGTCACTCTGCACGGGACGGCCGGGCAGTCGTTCGGCGCGTTTCTGCCGCCGGGCGTGACCCTGCGCCTGTGGGGCGATGCCAACGATTACCTGGGCAAGGGCCTGTCCGGCGGGCGGCTGATCGTACGGCCACCGGAATCGTCGAAATTCGTGGCACAGGACAACATCATCGCCGGGAACACCCTCCTCTATGGAGCGACCGGGGGAGAGGCGTTCCTGCGCGGCCGTGCGGGGCAACGTTTTGCGGTCCGAAACTCCGGTGCCACAGCGGTGGTCGAAGGACTCGGCGACCACGGTTGCGAATACATGACCGGCGGCACAGTCGTCGTGCTCGGGCCGACCGGCCGCAACTTCGCCGCGGGCATGTCCGGAGGTACGGCGTACGTGCTCGACCTGGACCCGATGCTGGTCAACCGGGAGCTGGTCGACCTGCGCCCGGTGTCCAATCCGGACAGTCTGCGAACCCTGATCCAGCGCCACTATGAGGAGACCGGCTCGGAGGTGGCGGCGACCTTGCTGACCTCCTTCGACAGCGGCCGGTTCACCGCAGTGGTCCCCCGCGACTATCAGCGTGTCATCGAGGTCATGCAGAAGGCGCACTCCGAAGGACGCGACGTGGACGCGGCGGTTATGGAGGTGGCCCGTGCCTGACCCGAACGGATTCCTGCGCTTCGAGAGGCGGATGCCCGCACGCCGCCCGGTGCCGGTGCGCATCCAGGATTGGCAAGAGGTCTATCCACCGGCGGCGGATTCGCTGGTGCAGGAGCAGGCGACCCGCTGTATGGATTGCGGCATCCCGTTCTGCCATGACGGCTGCCCGCTGGGCAACCGCATCCCGGATTGGAACGACCTCGTTCGCGGTGGATCGTGGGATCTCGCGCTGGAGTCGTTGCACGCCACCAACAATTTCCCCGAGTTCACCGGCCGGCTCTGCCCGGCGCCGTGCGAGGCGTCTTGCGTGCTCGGCATCTCGGGCGGGCAGCCGGTCACCATCAAGCAGGTCGAGGTCGCGATCGCCGACCGGGCCTCGTTTGAGGCGCAACCGGCTCCGGCCATGTCGGGTCGCTCGGTGGCGATCGTGGGCTCGGGTCCGGCAGGTTTGGCTGCGGCACAACAGCTTGCGCGAGCCGGGCACGACGTCACCGTCTACGAGCGCGATGACGCGATCGGCGGACTGCTGCGCTATGGCATCCCCGACTTCAAGCTCGAGAAGCACCACATCGACCGGCGGGCGGCGCAGCTCTCCGCGGAAGGGGTGCAGTTCCGGACCGGGGTCAACGTCACCTCGGTCGCGGAGCTACGGGAAAGCCATGACGCGGTGCTGCTCGCAACAGGCGCGCTGCGCGGCCGCGACGTCAACACGGCCGGTCGCGAACTCGACGGCGTCCATCTGGCGATGGAGCACCTGACCCAGTCCAACCGCTTCGTCGCGTTCGGCGAGACGCCAACGATCACCGCGGCGGGCAAACACGTGATCATCATCGGCGGGGGTGACACGGGCGCGGACTGCCTCGGTGTCGCGCACCGGCAGGGCGCCGCCACGGTGACTCAGCTGGACCGCTATCCGCTGCCGCCCTCGGACCGGCTGGAAGAGCGCGATCCCTGGCCCACCTGGCCGTGGATTTTGCGCAGCTACCCGGCCCACGAGGAGGGCGGGGCACGCGTCTTCGCGGTCGCCGTCGAAGAGTTCATCGGCGACGGCACCAAGGTGACCGGGGTCCGGCTCACCGATGTGTTGGTGGAAAACCGTGTCGCCACGCCCGTTCCCGGGACCTCTCGGGTTATCGAGGCTGACCTGGTACTCCTCGCCATCGGGTTTGAAGGGACCGACCCATTGCTGCCTTTGTCCGGCCGGGGCACGGTGCCCTGCGGGCCGGATTGGCAGACCGATGCGGACGGCGTGTTCGTCGCAGGCGACGCGCATCGCGGGGCCTCCCTGATCGTTTGGGCGATCGCTGAAGGCCGGGCGGCCGCCGCGTCGATCCATGCGTATCTCGGTGGGGCGGGTTCGCTTCCGGCGCCGGTTACGCCTTCCTCGCGTCCTCTGGTCGCGGCCTGACGTTTTTTCGCTTTTCTGCCGCTTCTGGTCACCTGACCGGGAGAAATCTGGACAATAGAGGCTATGGATCAGACGTGGCAGAACATGCTCAATTCCCTTGGAACCTGGTCGCTTAAGGTCCTCGGGTTCATTGCCATCTTTGTCGTCGGCTGGATCATCGCCAAGATTCTGGGCAACGTGGTGAACCGCGTGCTCGCCCGGGTCGGTTTCAACCGGCTCGCTGAGCGCACCCAGCTACGCCGATGGACGGGCAGCTATGAGCCGAGTGCGCTGATCGGCAAGCTGGTCTATTACGCGGCGTTGCTGTTCACGTTCCAGATCGCCTTCAACGTGTTCGGGCCCAACCCGGTCAGTACGCTGATCGACAAGATCATTGCTTGGCTGCCCAGGTTGCTGGTCGCGGCCGTGATCATGGTCGTGGCGATTGCCATCGCCAATGCGGTCTACGACATCGTGAAGAACGCGCTCGCGCAGTTCAGCTATGGCGACATGCTGGCCCGGATGGCACAGATCGTGATCATCGCGCTCGGCGCAATCGCCGCACTCAACCAGATCGGCGTCGCGACCACGGTGACCCTGCCGGTGCTCATTGCCGCGCTCGGCACCATCGGCGGCATCCTGGTCGTCGGCGTCGGTGGCGGCCTCATCGCACCGATGCGGCAACGCTGGGAACGCATCCTGAACAAGGCCGAAGCCGAGAGCAGCAAGGTCGCCAGCACGCTGCGCGCACCGGACTCGACACTCAAGTCGCCCGGTGACCGCATGTCTCAGCCTGCCTATTCGGCGGGCAAGGAGACCGAGCGTGACCTGAAGACGGCTGCTGAACGGGCACGGGAGCAAGCGGAGCATTAAGGGTGTTTCTTGGATCTTCCGGGTGCGAGGCGGAGTCCAGGCGGCGATCCGGCAAGGGTGATCTTCGCTGAATACCGGTGTTGTATTCACAGGCAAAGATCAGACGCAGCCGGTCGCCGTCTCGACCCGACGCAGCCCCGAGAACGATCCAAGAGACACCCCCTAGTTGTCAGTGCCAGTCGGGCAGGACGACAGCGCAGTTGTAGACGGGATCGTTGTTGGGCTCCGGGGTGGGCGGGTTCGGATCGGGCTCGCCCGTCAGATCGATCAACGTCCAAGCCGAGGAGGAGTACGCCGCCTGGGTCTGCGGGGCGTAGAGCTGTGACTCCACGAGTCGGCCGCGTTTAGCCAGCTCAGCCAGGACATGCGCGTGATAGTTGTCCGGGTGATAGCTCAGCCTGGCGCCACGGATATACCAAACGCGCTTGGCTCCGGCCAGAGCCTTGTCGACCGTCGTCGTGTCGCAGACATGGGCGGGACCAATCAGCCCGACGATCGGCAGACCGTACTCCTCGCCGTACCACGAGGCGAGGGGCTGGCTGAAGTCATAGACCAAAACGACGTCGCCGGGTTGGAGGCGCTGCTTGACGTCGCGCATGATGTCGCGGGCGTTGTCGCGATAGAGCGGTTGCCGAACCTCCTCGTAAGCCGCCACGGCGGCCGGCTTGACCGCGAGCGCCAGCCCGGACAGACCAGCGGCCAATGCGAAGGCCATGGCTATCGCGGCCGCGGCATTCAGCGGACGGCCGCTGACCTGCCGGCTTAACGCGATCAGTGCTCGGACACCGCCGTCGAGTGCCGCGACGACCAGAATCAGGGTCGGACCGACCAGGTAAAGCGCCACTCGTTCCTCCAGCGGCAGGCCACCGACTATTGCCGCACCAATCGCAGCGCTGAACACTCCGACGAACACCGCGGCCCAGACCGCACGGCCCCGGATCACGAGGGCGGCCACCCCAAGCACCGCGAGGACCAGCGCAACCTGAGGTAGACCCCATCGCATCGGGTTGACGATGAAGCCCTCCCACATGCGAGGGAGCCATTGGATGATTTCGACCGGCCCGGCGTGCTCCGGAGGAAAGCCGTTTGGAAAGAAGGAGTCCTGATCGGACATAAATGCCATCTGCATTCGCAGCCAGGCCTGACCTGCCCCGATGAGCGCCGCCGGCGCCGCGACGAGTGCCGTGGTCATGGCGACCCGCCAGCGTTTCTCGATACCGGCCAAGAGCGCGACACCGGCCGCTGAGCCCACGACCACCACGAGCGCGCTATAGCTGGCCGGTGTCACGATCGCCATGACAGCGCTGAGGCCGATCAGGAAACGTCGCTTCAAGGGCCTGCCCCTGGCCGCCACGCCAAACACGCCCATGACGAGCATGATGATCATTGCTACCGCTGCCTCGACGGAATACTGCTTCAGCTCGCCCGCGTAGTAGTAAAGCTGGGGTGCCAGGGCCAAGAGCACTGCCACCGCCAAGGCGGCCCAGCGGCCTACGCACTTGTACGCCACGACCGTGGTCAGCACCAGGACAGTGGCGGAGGCGAAGAGTTGGGGAAACTTCATTACCTGTTCATCGCCGCCGAGCACCTTGTAGATCGCATGCTCGCCCATGAGCCAGCCGGGTGGCGCGACCTGCGCATATCGCAGCCCACCCAGCGCGAGGCCGGCAAAACCCTTGCCGCGGATATTGACCGCGACATAAAGCTCGTCATTCCAGAAACCGCGATCGCTGGCCCAAACGCGGATCTGCCCGAGCACTCCAGCCAGCAGCACGAGGCCGGTCAGCGCCCACCATAGGCGGTCGGATGTCTTGTGGAGCACCGTGCTGGTGCGCGCGGATTGTTCGCCTTCTGCCTGGTCGACGGGCAAAATGGCGGTCGGCGGCACGGTATCCGTGTGAGGGGTCGGCACGGCGCATATGGTCTCAGAGTTTTCTTCATAGTGTGGGACTCAAGTCGCCCTCTTGCGGTCCAGGTCACACCACGGGCTAGGCTTTCCGCCGTGACACGCCGAGCAAAAATCGTCTGTACGCTGGGCCCAGCAACCTGGTCGCCGGAGCGTCTCCGCGGCCTGATCGAGGCCGGCATGGATGTCGCCCGAATGAACTTCAGCCATGGTTCGCACGCCGACCATGAGCAGGCTTATCACCGGGTCCGCGAAGCCGCGGAAGCGTCCGGCAAGGCGGTGGCCACTCTGGCCGACCTGCAGGGGCCAAAGATCCGCCTCGGCAAGTTCGCCGACGGGCCACACGAGTGGCGGACCGGTGACAGCGTCGTCATCACCAGCGAGGAGATTCTGGGTACCGCCGACCGGGTCTCCTGCACCTACAAGAAGCTCCCCGACGAGGTAAAGGTCGGCGACAAGCTGCTCATCGACGACGGCAAGGTTGCCGTCGAGGTGACGGGTGTTGACGGCCCCGACATCAGATGCCTCGTGATCGAGGGCGGGCCGGTCTCCAACAACAAGGGCGTCTCCCTGCCCAACGTGGCGATCAGCGTTCCGGCACTGTCCGAAAAGGACATCGAGGACCTGCGTTTCTCGCTGCGCCTTGGCGTCGATTTGATCGCGTTGTCGTTTGTCCGCTCGCCCGACGACATCAAGCTCGTGCACCAGATCATGCAGGAGGAGGGCGTCCTCCGCCCAGTGATCGCGAAGATCGAGAAGCCGCAGGCGGCGGCCAACGCGGAGGAGATCATCGACTCGGCCGACGGCGTGATGATCGCCCGCGGGGACCTCGGGATCGAGCTGCCGATCCAGGAGGTGCCGCTGGTGCAGAAACGCCTGCTGGCGCTGGCCGGGCGGCGCGCGAAGGTGACGATCACCGCCACCCAGATGCTGGACTCGATGGTGGTCGCGCCGCGGCCGACCCGCAGATCGGAAGAGCCCACGTCTGAAGTCCAGTCACCCAGGTTATCGCTTCTGCTTGTGTTCGGTTGAGA
>DPJL01000049.1 GCA_003543035.1 Micromonosporaceae bacterium
TCAGACATCGGCCTGCTCCAAAAGAAGGGGTGAGGCGACTTTAGCGTGTCGCGCTCACCCCCGAATTGAGCGAGATCTCAGCCGCCGAGCAGGCCGCCCAGCACTCCGTCGAGCAGGCCGCCGAGGTCGAGCAGGCCGTGGACGTTCAGCCCGCCTGCGCAGTCGCCCACGTCCGCGGGCGGTGGTGTCGGGCAGTGGGCCGTCGTGGCGGAGGCGGTGCCCGCGCCGAGAACGGTCAGCGCGAGTCCGGTGACCACGACGGTTACAGCATTACGAAGACGAGGCATTGCCGTGCATCCTCTCAATGCGGCGATCACATTTGGAGTGATCGACTACAACCCTCCCTAGCAGGGCTTTCCCGCCTTCGCGATCCGAAGTGGACGGATCGGCCGGAATCCACCGGGTTGAGTGATCGACGTGGCCGACCAGCCCTATGCGATTCTGCGCGCCACCGCGACTGAGCCGATTGGCGCCTCCGCGGTAAAGAATGCGTCGGCGCGGGGCCTTCGGCCAAGGGCACGCTCGGTGGTCACCCGGAGTGCCGCCACTTCTTCAGCATGAACCTCAGCACCTCAGCCGTCGAGCCGGACCTCCATCACGACCGTCCTGGGGACGAAGCCGGCCCTGCGGTAGAAGCGGTCGGCGCCGTCGTTCTCCGCGAACGCGGTGACCGAAGCGGCGTCCGCGCCACGCTCCCGGGCCCAGCCGAGGAACGCGTCGACCAGCCGGGCACCGTATCCGACCGACCGGTGACCGGCCCGCACGTAGAGGCTCTCCAGGTCGGCGACCCGGCACAGCCTGGCCCTGACCGGTCGGTTCATCCGGCACAGCGCGTACCCGACCGGCAGGGTGCCCACCGTGGCCAGGAAGCAGGTCGCGTCCTTCGCCTCGATCGCCTGGGTGAAGTACCCCTCGCCGGCGTGCCTTGGCCAGTTGATGTCCATCCGCGAGTCGTACCGCCCGGCGTCGTCGGCGTAGAGCAGCGCGCTCAGCTCCACGAGGGGGTGGATGTCCCTGAGCGTCGCTGCCCGGACGTCTGCTTCCATTCGGCGCTCCTTCGTAGGGAGTCTGCATTCTCTGGTCGGGGTGGGCCCCGGTCCTTCGGGGCGGAATCAACACTGTGCTGACCGTCACCATGGCATGCTCACAGGTCAGGGATGTGCGTGGGTGGGGCGAGAGAGCGCGGGAGAGCACTGTGGACATGCCGGCGGTACTCCGCGACGTGTCGGAGCACTGGCATGTGTACGCCACCATGCCGATCATCGCGGCGCTCATCGGCTACATCACCAAGTGCGCGGCCATCGAGATGATGTACCGGCCGCTGGAGTTCGTCGGTGTCAGGCCGTTCCTCGGCTGGCAGGGCGTCATCCCGCGCAACTGAGGTTTGTGGGTCTCCAAGACCACCAAACCCCCTCGTTGATCACCGCTAACGGCTACAAACCTCCCTGGTTTGCTGTCGTTAGTGGTGGTCAACTGGCCGGTTTGTGGGTCTTGAAGACACTCAAACTCCTTCGTCCCCTACGGTGACCCCGTGACAGCCGTATACATCTCGATGCCGTTCATCGCGGCGATCATCGGCTATGTCACGAAGCTGGCCGCCATCCAGATGATGTTCCGCCCGATCTCCTTCGTCGGCATCGCCAAGCCTTTCCTCGGTTGGCAGGGCGTGGTGCCGCGCAACTCGGCGCGGATGATCCGGATCTCGGCCGAGCTGCTCACCACACGGCTGGTGGACCCCAAGGAGATCTTCGCCCGGCTGGATCCCGATCAGGTGGCCAAGGAGATCGAAGGGCCACTGTTGCTCGCGGTCGACGAGATCGCCCGCGAGATCATGGAGCAGTATCACCCTGCCCTGTGGGAGATGCTGCCCATGCTGGCCCAGGACATGATCGTCAAGCAGGTGCAGGCCGGGTCGCCGGCCATGGTGCGCCGGATCATGGCGGAGATCCGGGACAGCATCGAGGACGTGCTCGACATCAAGCAGGTCGCGGTGTCGGCGCTGGAGCGTGACAAGGAGCTCCTGGTCAAGTTGATCAGGGACATCTCCCGGCCGGAGATGGCATTCATCGCGCGTTGCGGGATCTACTTCGGATTCGTTCTCGGCCTGGTGCAGACCCTGGTCTGGGCGCTGACCCACGAGCCGTTGGTGCTGCCGCTGTTCGGGGCGGCCGTCGGGCTGTTCACCGACTGGCTGGCGATCAAGCTGGTGTTCTTTCCCCGTGAACGCACCAGAATCCTCGGCCTGGTGCCGTTCCAGGGAATCTTCCAGCGCAGGCGCGACGAGGTCGCTGTGCGGTACGGGGAGCTGGTCGCGCGGGAGGTGATGACGGTGCCCAACATCGTCGACGGGATCCTGCGCGGACCGAAGTCCGACCGGCTCGTCGTGATGATCCAGCGCGTAGTCCAGCGGACCATCGACGACCAGGCCAGCATCGCCAAGCCGTTCGTGTCCGTCGCGATTGGACCGAGGCGGTTTCAACAGATGAAGCATGCGGCGGCCGACAAGGCGATGGCCTACCTGTCGTCCACCGCCTTGCACGCCAAGGACTACGCCACCGGCGCGATGGACGTCGCGGACACGATCGCCACCAGGATGCGGATGTTGAGCCGGGTCGAGTACGAGGGCCTGCTGCGCCCCGCGTTCCGGCAGGACGAGTGGAAGCTGATCGCGGTCGGTGCGGTCATTGGTGGACTGGTTGGCGAGCTTCAGGTGCTACTCCTGCTCGGCTGACGCCCCGCCCGCGTGCCGCGCTGAGAGTCCAGCACACCAGGTAGATGACGAACGAGATGGCCGTGACGAACGCGCTGAT
>DPJL01000045.1:0-12390 GCA_003543035.1 Micromonosporaceae bacterium
CTGAGCCAGGCTGACCAGGACCGCCCCGAGTAGGGCGGCGACCGGCAGAACGCGAGCGTGTCTGGCTCCGACCAAGGCCCGGGCGGCGTGTGGTGCGACAAGGCCCACGAAGCCGATGACCCCGACCGCCGACACGGCCGTCGAGGTGAGCACCGCCGCGCCGACTAGTACGAGAAGCCGAGCCTTCTCCAGCGGCACGCCAAGCACCCTGGGCGTGTCGTCGTCAAGGGAGAGTAGGTCCAGCTCGCGGCGTGCGAGGGCGACCATCGGTGTGAACATGAGCAGCGCCAGCGCCACCGGGAGGACCTGCTCTGGGGTACGGCCGTAGGTCGAGCCGGACAGCCAGGTCAGCGCCTTGCCGGTGTTCCAGGGATCGAACGCGACGATGATGAAGGTGATGACGGCAAGGCCACCAGCCCATGCGCCGACGCCAATGAGCACCAGCCGGTCTGAGCTAAGCCCGGCCCGCCACGACAGTCCATAAACGATGGTGAACGCAAGCAGCGCTCCAGTTCCCGCGGCCGCCGACATCGCCCAGACACCGGCCAGGGGCAGGAACGTCAGCAGCGAAACAGCGCCCACACCGGCTCCGGCGGTGATGCCGAGCAAGCCCGGCTCTGCCAACGGGTTACGGCAGACCGCCTGCACGACTGTGCCGGCGATGGCGAGCGCGGCACCGGCCAGTACGGCGGCCAGGACTCGCGGATAGCGTTGGTCGAGGACGAAGGTGATGGAGCGCCCGCTGCGGTTGTGCAGCCAGTTGGCCACGTCGCCGGTCAACAGCCAGGTGTCTCCGGCCAGCATCCCGAGGATGACTGCGCCGCATAGGATAATCGCACTGATCGTGACGATCGTGAGGAAGAAGCCGCGGGAGCGCACGGCGGCGAAGTGACCGGCCGGTGGGCGGCGAGTCGGCCCGGAGTCGCGGTGCCGCCGCGCGAGCCAGATCAGCACCACCGCGCCAAAGAGTGTCGTCACCACCCCGGTCGGGATGTCGACGCCACCTTGGCCGCCCAGGACGCTGCGCAAGATGATGTCCGCGCCCAGCACGATGCCGATCCCCGCCAGCGCTGACATGGGTAGCAAAACCCGGTGCCGGTGTAGAGCCGGCAGCCATCGTGCGGCCAGGCGCGCGATCACCGGGGCGCACAGCCCGACGAATCCCACCGGTCCGGCCAGCGTCACCGCGGCCGACGACAACAGCACAGCAAGGAGAGTGACCTGGATGCGGGTGCGGCGGACCGCCACACCAAGAATCTGCGCCGAGTCGTCTCCCAGGCTCAGCAGGTCAAGTCTGCGTCCGATCAGGACAGTGGCCAAGGCGGCGGCGGCGACCAGCGGTGCGATCTGCTTGACCGCGTTGAGGTCGCTTTGCACCAGCGATCCGTTGCCCTAGGCGAAAAGGCCGATGGTGGCCTGCTCGTGTAACAGCAGCAGCAGCGTGGTTAGGGAGGCAAGCGCCAGCATGATTGCCGACCCGGCGAGGATGAGACGGGTCGGCCCGGATCGACCGCCCGCGGATAGCAGCATGACCAGTCCCGCGGCGGCCAGCCCGCCGCAGAACGCCATTGCCCCGGACAGCAGGACCGGTAGTGACAGGCCGAAGGCGGCGGCGGCGACCACCGCGAGGTGTGCGCCGGCGTTCACGGCGAGGGTGTCCGGTGAGGCGAGAGGGTTGCGGGCCAGTGATTGGAACGCCGCACCGGCGATGCCCAGCGCTAGCCCGACGGTGAGCCCGGCGAGCATGCGCGGCAGCCGGGAGGCGATGAGGATACGAGCCGTATCCTCATCGCCATTGCCCAGCATCAGGCCGATCAGATCGCCGGCGCCGACGCCGGACGTTCCCTGAGTGAGGTGAACGGCGGCGACCGCGGTCAAGACCATTGCGGCCAGCAGGAACGCGGCGGTGAGCCGCACTCGCGGCACCGGCGAGGCGATCTGGCTCAAGCCGTGTAAACCTTCACAATCTCGTCCATGAACTGGCGGCAGGACAGCGGGCCGCCGAAGGTCCAGATGCCGTTGGGCATCTTGTGCAGTTGCTTGCGCTGCACGAAGGACAGCGACTCCCAGATCGGGTTGCCGGCCAGGCCACCGGCGAACACATCGTCGCCGTCGGAAGCGTTGTAGAAGAAGTGAAGATCAGTGGTCTTGAGCGGGCTCAGACCTTCCACGTCGGTGTTGCCCAGACCCCACACCTCGTCGACCTTGCCGGTCCAGGCGTTCTTCAGTCCCAACTGGATGGCAGTCTGCGACACGAGCGCACCCTCGCCGAACATCCGCACGGAGATGGTGCTGCCTTCCTTCCACCCATCGGCCATGGTGAACTGTTTGCCCGCACCGCCGGCCGCGGCGATCTTCTGCTTGCCCGCCGCCAGGGCCGTGTCGAAGTCGGCCAGGACCTTCTTGGCCACCTCGGCCTTGCCCACCGCGGTGGCGATCATGGTGAAGTCTTCCCGCATCCGGTCGAGGTTGCGGGTGGCATCGCTGCCCTTGGTGACGATCACCGGTACAAACCTCTCGAGCTGACCGACCAGGGCGGAATCCCGCTCGGCTTCCATCACGACGAGATCCGGCTGCAGCGCGACGATCGAGTCCACGCTGGGTTCGCTGCGTGTGCCCACGTCTTTGACGCTGGCGTCTAGTTTTGCGGCCGTCACCCAGGTGCCGTAGCCCTTGATATCGGCGGCGCCAACCGGCATCACCCCCAGTGTGATCAGCATTTCGGTCTCGCCCCATTCCAGGCTGACCACTTTGCGACCGGGTGATTTGAGTTGTACGGCCTTGCCGCGGCTGTCGGTCACGGTGACCGGGCCGCCGGATGCGCCAGCCGGATTGTCCGGTGTGGACTCTGTGGTTCCGCACGCGCTGACAAGCATCACTGCGGCGCAAATGGGCATGGCAAAGCCAAGCAATCGTTTCATAGGGGGTTCTTCCGTTCAGTGGATGGGAGTGAGAGTGTGCCGGCCGATCGGCCGGCAGGTGAGTTGCCCGGTGACCGGATCGGTCACCACGTCGATGCGGATCCCATAGGTTTGGGTCAGATGCTCGGCCGTGAGCACTTCGGCTGGTTTGCCACTGGCACGCACGCGGCCCTGATCAAGCAGCACCAGGTGATCCGCAAGCGCGGCCGCCTGGTTGAGGTCGTGCAGCACCACACCCACCGCTACAGCGTGGTCGTCTGCCAGATCGCGGACCAGGTCTAGGATTTCCACCTGGTACCGGAGGTCCAGGAAGGTGGTCGGCTCGTCGAGCAGCAGTACCCCTGTGTCTTGCGCCAGGCAGGTGGCCAACCACACCCGCTGCAACTCGCCACCGGACAGTTCATCTACTGGCCGCCCTGCCATCGGCGTGATGCCGGTGACTTCCATGGCCCACGAGATCGCCTTTGGCCCGTCCGGGTCCTCGGAGCGCCACCTGCCACGGTAGGGATGACGGCCGTAGCCAACGACGTCGTGGACGGTCACCCCGGCAGGAGTCGGCCGGCTCTGTGCCAGCAGGGTCACCCGACGTGCGAAATCCTTGGCCGCCAGGTCCAAAGCAGACGATCCGCCAGCCAACGTGATGTCGCCGCTGTCGGGCCGGTGCAGCCGGGCCAACGCACGCAACAACGTCGACTTACCGCTGCCGTTCGGCCCCACCAGCGCCGTCACTTCGCCACTGCACAGCACGATGTTGCCGCCGCGCACCACCGGCTTGCGGTGGTAACTCAAGCAAAGCTGCACGCCACGCAAACGCTCGTCAGGGCCGGGTAAGTCGTCCAACACGCCGCTTAGGTTAGCCTAGCCTATCCAAAAGTCAAGCCGAGGGTCACCGCGGCGGACCCTGCCTCTGTGTGCGGGTCCGCCGCGCGAATGTGATGCCGTATCAGGGGATGTAGATGTTTGGTACCGGTGGGGTGCTCATGCCGCTGCCGATGAAGTAGCTCGGGTGTGGCGGCTGGTTGTAGCCGGTGTTCTGCCATGCAAGTGCAACGCGGTACTGCGGATCGTGCAGCAGCGTGTACAGGCGCCTGTCTGTCGTGTTTGGAGTGCTGTAGATGCGCAGGCGAGTGAAGTCGCTGGTCGGCCAGATGATCTCCTCGCGCCAGTCGCCGAACAGATCGCCGGACAGTGACGGGGTGGCCTTGGTGCCGTTGGGTACGAAGACCCCGCTCGCGGTGAGCAGGCGAGTGTCGCCATCCGTGCCGTACTTGTCCACGTGGTTGCCATCCAGCAACTCCCGCACTGGGTCGCTGTCCCACCAGGCCAGGAAGTTCTGCGAGCCGGGTTTGCGGCTGGCCACCGTGGCTCCGGTCGTTGCGGAGCGCAGGTTCGCGACGGCGGCGGACCAGACTTCGGCGCCGGGGTTGCCGGCGTAGATGTCGCCGGCGACACCGCGGCCGTTGTCGCAACAGTTGGCCGAGCGCCACAGTACGGTGCCGTTGTTTCCGATGACCGCGTCGGCGGGTCGGTCGCCGCGCTCGCTTGGCCGGAACACTTCGACACCCGGTCGCGATGGCACCAGGTCGCCCACGTGGAGCGCATCGCCATGACTCAGATTGGTGTTCCACAACGGCTGGCCATTGTCGTTGACGGCCATGGCACCGAACACGATCTCGTCGCGTCCGTCCAGGTCGAGATCGGCGATGGACAGGTTGTGGTTGCCCTGTCCGGTGTACTGCGACCCGGCGACGTTGGAGTCGAACACCCAACGCTTGGTCAGCTGCCCGTTGCGGAAATCCCACGCCGCGATCACCGTGCGCGTGTAGTAACCACGGGAGAAGATCATGCTGGGCCGCCGGCCGTCCAGATAGGCGGTTCCGGCCAGGAACCGGTCCACCCGGTTGCCGTAGCAGTCGCCCCAGTCGCAGACGTTGCCGCGCGGCGGATCATAGTTCTCCGTGTCCAGGATCGCCCCGTCCGTTCCCCTGAACACCGTCAAGAACTCCGGCCCGCTCAAGATGCGTCCGGCCGAGTTGCGGTAGTCGGCATTGGCGTTGCCGATGACCTGGCCGGTACCCGACCGCGTGCCATCGGCGGTCTTCATCGCGATCTCGGCGCGGCCATCGCCGTCGTAGTCGTACACCTGGAACTGGGTGTAATGCGCCCCGGCACGGATGTTGCGGCCGAGGTCGATACGCCACAGCCGCTGCCCGTTGAGCTTGTACGCGTCGATGATCTGGTTTCCGGTGTAACCGTCGTGGGCATTGTCGTGTCCGTTGGACGGATCCCACTTCAGCACGATCTCCAGCACCCCGTCACCGTCCAGGTCGCCCACGCTCGCGTCGGCGGCGTTATAGGTGAACTGCTCGCCGGACGGCGTGGTGCCACCCACCGGCCGCTGGATCGGAACCTCTAGATAGCCGTTGCCAAAGTTGAGGGACGCGGCCGAAGCCGGCTGTTCCGCCCCGTTGACGACGGCGTAGACCGTGTAGGACGACCCGGCGGCCGCACCGGAGTCGTGATAGTTGGTCAGCGCGCCCGAGAAGATCCTTGTGCTGCCGCGGTACAGGTTGAAGGTCACATTGGACGGATCGGTACCGAGCAGCCGCCAGCTAACCAGGTTGCCTGAGCCGGAACGCACACTGATCAGGCCCCGGTCCAGTCGCTCCATCTGTTTGCCGGTGGGGGGCGCACTGCCGACCTCGAAGTCAAGGTAGTCGATGTTGACCAGGCCGTCGGCGGCCGTCGGGCTCAACCGGATCGTGTTGCTGCCCGCATTCACCTGTGCCGTAAGGGTTTTCGTGGCCCACGTGGTCCACGCCCCGGTGCCGTCGAACGGGCCGGCCGCCTGCACGGTCGTACCGTTGACGATGATGTCCGCCGGCCGCGAAGTGGTGGTGCCGTTGGCAAATCTGATGGCGAGCGTCGCGGTGCCGGATGCCGATGCGTTGACGGTGAACTGCACCGCCGCGCCTATGGCGTTGGTGCCATTGCAGAACCCGGTCCCCGAGAAACCGCCGTGATTGGACTCGATTAGGCCATCACAGGTCGCCGGCCCGGCCTCGGCCTCGTAACGGGTTGGCGCCGCCATCGCGGATCTTCCGGACAGGACGACAAGCGAGCCGACTAGCAGGCTTGCGATCGTGATGAGGGGCTTCAGTTTCATCATTCTCCCCTAGGGCATAGGAACTAGCCGGCCACGCGGAAGGTGGCGTCACTGCGGCCGACCGCGTCGGTAATGGGGTCGAGCCTGAGCAGGTAGTTCAGATGTCTGATGTATCGATCGGGGTAGTTGTATGACTGGAAGGAGATCCACGACGAATTGGCCAGCCCGGGCACTTGGCGGAAGGTCGCGTCCGCCGCGAAGGTCGCCGACCCGTCAATGGGCGCCAGCACGAAGTCAAACCCGTAGTGGCGTAGGTAGTAGCCGGGGAAGTTCACCGACGCGAATGACACGTAGCCCGAGCTGTTCGCCAAGCCCGGCACCAGCCTGAACTGTGAATCCTGCAATGGGCTGACATTGGCGTCGATGCGCACGTCGAGGTTCGCGTGACGCACGTACCGGTCCTGGAAGTTGTACGACTGGATGCGGTTCACCGGCACGGAGGTGCCCCACCGGGCAAGGACGCGGCTCTCCTCGGCGGCCGTCAGGTTGAGGATCGAGCCGTGGCGCTTGCGGTTGGTGCCCATGCTGTAGTCGGACTGGGTCCGGAAGTTCTGGGTGCTGCCGAGGTTCGCCGAGCTGATGGGCATGTAACCACGGCCGGTCGCGAACTGGTCGAGCCACAGGTTCCATTCGTTGCGGCCGTTGAACTGCGCCCACATCGGGCCTTCGACGACGTTGCCGCCGGTTGCGCCGTTGGAGATGCCCATGTGCGAAAGGTTGCCGATGTTGGTCCAGGAACGGAGGATCGAGTTGCTGCCCTCGATCGTGATGTGGCCGTCGGCCGACGCGCGGTAGTACCTGTACCCGCCGACGCTGTTGGCTACCTCAATGATTTGTGTGTCGATGATGCCTTGGCTGCCACCGCGTTCAATAAACAGCTGCGGCGCGGTGAAGGTGCGAAAGTCGCTGGTGCGCACGTACCAGATGCGGTGCTTGGTCACCCCGTTACGGGGTGAGTTCGTCGCCCAGTACACGACATAGTCACCGGTCGCCGCGTTGTAGATCGCCTCGGGCGCCCACGCGTTGCCGGAGCCGGATATGCCGCCCGCAACGTTGATCAGCCACGGCGCCGACCAGTTCACCAGGTCGCGCGACTCCCAAACGACAAGGGACTTGCTTCCACGGTTGGCCGCGTCGCCCCACGAGGTACCGCTGGCGATCCGCAGATCGGTCGCGACGATCCAGTAGCGGTCGCCGGCCGGTGAGCGGACGATCGCCGGGTCGCGCACACCCCGCGTGCCCAATGTGGACACCAGGACAGGTCCTCCGTTGTTCAGATCGGTCCAACGGAGCCCGTCTCTGCTGTGGGCTAGATAGATCTGTTCGCCGGTCGCGGACTCCCCGGTGAAATGAGCCATCAGGTAGCCGGTGAACGGGTCGAGCGCTTTCGCCTCATCTTTCGCCGTTATGGACCATGAAGCGAGGAGCAGTGTGGTGGCGGCGAGCAGTGCGCTCATCCTGGCCAGCGATCTGGGCATGGGAATCACCTTGGAGGTTACGGGAGCATGTTAGCGCTCACATGAAGGAAAAGAACTTTGAGACTATGAGAAGTCCGTCGATGTGGCAAGGGGCGTGTGCGCGTTAACAAGCGGCGGGCACAGCCGCAATGTCTTGTCTTCGGCGATCCGCACTCCGCTGTCCTGCATTCCGTTGAGGCGCAAGAGCTAACGGTCGTCTACGGACCCGCCACACGGCGCGTGGACCTGCTCCGGGGGCGCCCTGTCACGATCGTATTCCCGTGATCCTCACCGGAAAGCTGCTGTTGCGCGGCGTCAGGACGGGCGGGAGCAAGGTGATCGCGGGTGGTTCGCGGTCATTGAGCTTGGCCATCAGCAGCTCCACCGCCTGCCGCCCCACCTCATCGGCCGGGATCTGAACCGAGCTCAGGGTCGGATGGCTGCGCTCGGCGAGCTCGTCGGGACAGATGGCCACCACCGACATGTCTTCAGGGACCCGCTTCCCCTCCGATCGCAGCGCATCGAGCACGTGTGCCACCGCGGCCTCGTTGTGCACCACGAGCCCGGTCAGCTTTGGGTGCTCGGTCAAAAGCGCCGTCACCGTCTCCTTCACCGCGTCCGCGGCCTCCTCACAGGGCTGGGCGACCGCGGATAGACCAAGCGCCTCAGCGGTTTCCAGGAACCCGTCGCGGGTGCGGTGCGCGTAACCGGTGTCACGCTGGTAGACCACTTCCGGCGCGCCCAGGAGCGCGATCTCCCTATGGCCGAGATCGGCGAGGTGTCGTACGCAGATGGCACCGGCCCGATGGAAGTCGAGGTCGACACAGGTCAGGCCGGTCCAGTCGACCGGGAGTCCGATTAGGACACTTGGTCTGTCCAGCTGGCGTAGGGTCGGTACCCGCGGATCATGCATTTCCACGTCCATAAGCACCAGGCCGTCGACCATGGCCCCGGCGGCCACGCGGCGCAGGCCGGCTGGGCCTTCATCAGCGGTGACCAGCAGCACGTCATGGTCGTGTGAGCGAGCCGAGGTCACCACCGCGGTCGCAAATTGCATCAGAACGGGTAGGTGCATGCCTTGCCGCAGCGGCAGCACCAAAGCGATGACGCTGGACCGGTTACTTGCCAGCGAGCGAGCTCCGGCGTGGGGGTGGAAGCCGAGGGCCCGGATGCTCGCGTGCACCCTGGCGCTGGTGGTCTGGGAGATGGCGCGTTTGCCACTGAGCACATAGGACACCGTGCTGACCGAGACACCGGCATGCCGGGCCACGTCCGCGATGGTGACGACACTTTTCTTCATATCTTTTCGAAGCCGACTTCCACCATGATGACGCCGGGAGTCTCGCAGACCAGGTACACCTCGGCCAAGCGACCGTTGGTCAGCTCAGAGCGGACCGGCTGGGGCGAATAGCGAGGACTGCCGGTAAAGCTGAATCTGGCCAGGATCTCGCCGTCGAGCGGGTCATCAGCACGAAGAAGAACGTCCCCGGCGCCGCCGGCGGCGATGAGCGTCGCCGCCTCACAACCGGTCAGATCGGTGGAGCCAAACGAGATCCATGCTCCTTCGTCGGTCGCAAGAACAGCGTCTCCGTGCGACGGTGTGGCGTCCACAAGATCGACGCCGAAGCCCTCATCGTGGTCGATGGCGGCGAGGACAGCCGGCCGGCGTGGCCCGATCCGCTCGCCGCGCACGGTCAGCGAGGCACAGCCGCGGATGTCGGTCGCCGAGCGGCCGACCATCACCTTGTGCCGGGCGGCTTCGACGACGAAACGTCCACTTGTGACATCCCAGAAGGCAAGGTCGGAAACCTTCAGCTCGAAGTCGACCGTCTTGGTATCGCCCGGGGCGAGCGAGACGCGGGAGAAGCCGCGTAGCTGGCGGAGCGGCTGCTTGACCCGCGACCGTTGCTGATGCGTGTAGAGCTGCACCACCTCAGATCCCGGGCGGTTGCCGATGTTGGTGACTTCGACGCTGACCGTGATCAGCCCGTCGGGGTCGGCCGTGTCACTGCTCAGGAGCAGGTTGCGGTGGTCGAAGTCGGTCCAGCCAAGCCCGTGGCCGAACGGGTACAGGGGCGTGCCACGGTAGTACAAGTAGGTCGCATCGCTGGTGATGATGTCGTAGTCGAGCAGGTCTGGAAGTTCGTTGTGGCTGCGGTACCAGGTTTGCGGCAACCTTCCCGAAGGCTCAGCATCGCCAAAGAGCACGTCGGCCAGGGCGCGGCCGAACTCCTGCCCGCCGTGGCTTGACCAAAGGATCGCGGGCAGGTGGATGTCGGCCCAGCCGATGGCGTAGGGATAGCTGCTGGTCAGCGCAAGCACAGTACGCTGATTGGCCTCATAAACCGTGCGCAGCAACGTTTCCTGGGCGCGGGGCAGCGCAAGGTCTTGCCGGTCTTCGGTTTCGCGCCCATTGACCATTGGGTGGTTGCCCAGAACCACCACGACGGCGTCGGCGCCCGCCGCCACGGCTGCCGCCTCGGCGGCCCCATCGCGCACCAACTCGACCCGGCACCGCGCCACCGGGGCCTTGCTCAGCTCGTGGAAGAGCGTATGCGTGCCGTCGTCTTGCGGGATGAGGCGGAAGGTCTCGTGAACCTCCCACCCGCCCGGCCCATCGGAGTCGAAAGCGAGAACGTTGTCGCGGAACGCCAGGTAGCGGCCCGTCTCAGCGTGGCGGAACGCCAGCACGTCGTTGCCCCAGTCGAAAACGTCCACCTCGTGCACACCGTCGGCGAGGTGCAACGCGATCCGATCGGCACCTTCGATGAACACGACCTCGGCACGGTCAGCCAATCCACTTCGGACAGTCGACTGATAGGGGAGGGTGCCGCTATACCAATCGGCCATCAGCTGATCGCCCAGCGGGCCGATGACTGCGATCCGCCGCGTGTTCGCGTCGAAAGGCAGCACCCGGCATTCGTGCTTAAGCAGCACGATCGAGCTGCGCGCCGCCTCGCGGGCGAGCTCCTGATGCGCGGGGGAGTTGATGGTGTCCGGGCTGAGCTGGGTGTAGGGATTCGACTGCGGTGGATCAAAGTCGCCAAGTCGCATCCGCAGAATGAGAGCCCGGGTGGCCGCGCGATCGATGTCGGCTTCGGCGAGCAGGCCGCGTTCCAGGGCCTCGGTCAGCCGCTCGATGGTGAGGTGCGACTCCTCGCCCTGATCCGTGAAGCTGTCGATGCCCGCCTTGACCGCGGCGGCGTGGCTCGCCGCGTGATCGGGGAAGTAGGCCTGCTGCGCCGGGTCGGCCAGATTGTTTGGGGCGTATGCATCCGAGACGACGAAGACCTCGTCCTGGGTCCAGGCCCGCAGGTGCTCGTTGATGTGCGGGGTCACGTGGGCCGGCCGGCCGTTGACGAGGTTGTAGGAGGCCATCACCGCGACCGCTGCGCCGCTCGCGATCGCCGGCCGATAGGCAGGCAGCTCGTATTCATGCAGCACCCGCGGCCCGAGACCACTCGAGGTCGTGCATCGGTCGGTCTCGTTGTTGTAGCCCAGGAAGTGCTTGAGCGTCGGGGCGGTCTTCAGATATCGAGGATGGTCGCCACGCAGACCTTCCGAATAGGACTGTCCAAGCACCCCGGTCAGCCATGCGTCCTCGCTGTAGCCCTCCTCGTTGCGGCCCCAGCGCGGGTCGCGCAGCGGATTGACCACCGGCGCCCACACGTTGAGCCCGGCCCGCGCCGGATCCTTGTGGTGGCTGGCTCGCACCTCGTCGCCGACCGCCTCGCCCACGCGGCGAACCAGCTCTGGGTCCCAGGTCGCGCCCAGGCCGACCGCCTGCGGAAAGACGGTCGCCTCGCCGAGCCAGGCCAGGCCGTGCAGCGCCTCGGTGCCGGTGTGGAAAGCAC
Source organism: Micromonosporaceae bacterium (assembly GCA_003543035.1). Classification (GTDB taxonomy): domain Bacteria; phylum Actinomycetota; class Actinomycetes; order Mycobacteriales; family Micromonosporaceae; genus Rhizocola. The sequence goes on from DPJL01000045.1 coordinate 11,399, forward strand.
CGACGCCGAGCCTGTCGATCGGTGCCTGGTGCTGATGCAGCAGGCCGATCTTCTCGGTCAGCGTCAGCCTTCCGAGCAGGTCGGCCACACGCTTTGGCACCGGGATGAGGGGATCGCGGAACCTCATCGTGACTCTTTCCTGTCGAAGCGCTTCGACAACCCGCCGAGATTATCGAAGCGCTTCGACGATCAGGGGCATTTCCGAGAAGTTACGGGCGGGGTTCCAGAAGGTTTACCGTGCCTCCGCCGCTCCCGTCAAGAGCCGGCTAGAGATGCGGCAGGTTGCCCGCGTCGATGTGATCGAGCACAGCAGCAGCCCCACCAGTAGCCGCCGCCCCATGTCCCAACGTCGACGCCACGATCTGAGCGCTCTCCTGCGGTGCCACACCCCGAGCGCGCAACTCCTCCTGCGCCGGCGGAAGCAGCCACGGCGCGAGCGGCACAAAGTATCCACCCAGCACCACGACCTCGGGATCGAGCAGATTGGCCACAATGGACACACCGCGGCCGAGCGCCCGTCCCGCTTCCGCCAACGCCGCGAGAGTCACCTCGTCGCCCGCCCGGGCCCGCCGAATCACCTCAGCGACCTCGGGCTCAAGGTCGGTGATCTTGCCATCACCCGCACTGTCCGGCAACGCTTTCGCGACCAGCGCGCCGATCCCGGCGACCGCTTCGAGGCAGCCACGTCTGCCGCACCCGCAGACCGGCCCGTTCTCCTCGACCATTACGTGGCCGATTTCGCCCGGAAAACCACGCGAGCCTCGGATCAGCCGCCCGTCGCTGATGATGCCCGCGCCGACTCCGACCTCTCCCGTGAAATAGACCAGATTCTGGGTACCGGCATGCGAGCCGTAACGAGATTCGGCAAGCACGGCAAGGTTGGCGTCGTTTTCCACCGTCAGCGGAAAGTCGGTCGCACCCACCGCACGGCTCAGCGCCTCCCGCAGATCGACCTCCTGCCAGCGCAGGTTGGGGGCGAAGCGGACAGTCCC
>DPJL01000045.1:12792-21104 GCA_003543035.1 Micromonosporaceae bacterium
TCCTTGACGAGCCGCTTGACCACGCGCCGGGCGAGCGCCGCGATAGCGGCGGCGGCCTGGCTTGGAGTCGCGTCGAGCCCGGCAAATGAACGCCGCCACGAAAGCAGTTCCTTGCCTGCGAGATCGATGGCCACCGCCGTCAGATAATCCGCGTTGACCTCGACGCCCACGGCAGCGTAGGGCGAACCGTCGAGGGTCAGCATGGTCGCGGGCCGGCCGATCCGGTGCTCGGTGAAACCGATTTCGCGCAGCAGCCGCCGCTCGATCAGGTCGGCGACCAAACTCGACACTGTGGCCTTGTTGAGGCCGGTGGTCGCGGCAATGTCGGCTCGGGAACAGGGCATGTTGCCGCGCACATAGCGCAACACCACGGCGAGGTTGGTGGCCCGGACGTCGGCGAAGTCCGCCGGCTGTGGGCCGCCCTGCATGGTGATCACCTTCTGGCCTCCGGCGTAGATGTTGCTTCATCATGCCGCATGGAATCGCTCCCTTGTGGCCGTGGACACGGTCCGCTAATTTGTTTAGACACCAGACGAACTAAATCTAGCGTTTCCATGATGACATGAAGGGAGCAAGCCGTGGCGTTGCCCTTCGCGGACGCGGCTGCCAACCGACGCAATTTCCTAGGCCTTGCCGGCTTAGGTGCGCTGGCCATGGCTGGATGCACCTCCTCACCCTCGGGGAGCGGCACTTCTACCAACACCAACAAGCTCGACGCGATCATGCCCAAGTTCAAGGCACTGGATCTGGCCAAGCCGGACATCGTGGTGCCCGCTCCGGCCGCATCGGGTTACCTCTCCTACCCGTCCGCTCTGGTGGACGCCATCACCGACAAGCCCGGCAAAGGCGGGGCCGCCATCAAGGTGACCACCCTGAACTGGGGTTCGGTGCCGCCCGGCCTGGGCAGCAACAAGTACCTGGGCGCCATCAACGCCGAGCTCGGCGTCGACATGGACTTCAGCATCAACGACGGCAACACCTACGCCGACAAGCTCACCGCGCTCCTGGGAGCTCGTGACGTCACCGATGTGCTGGTCGCCCCGAGCTGGAACACCAACATCCCGCGCTTCCCGGACGCGGTCGCGACCCTCTTCGAGGACCTGACCGAGTACCTGAAGGGCGACGCCGTTCTCAGGTACCCGATGCTGGCTTCTTTTCCAAGAAGCGCGTGGGAGGGTTGCGTCTGGGGCGGCAAACTGAGCGCGGTGCCGTTCGTCAACGACAACCCGTTTGCCTGGGCCCTGTTCTACCGCAAGGACTTGCTGGACAAAGCGGGGCTGCAGCCGCCGAAGACGGCCGAGGAGCTCTACCAGCTCGGGAAGAGCGCGACCAAGGCAGACCAAGGGGTCTGGGCGTTCAGCGATATCACCGACTACGTTCAGATGATGTTCCGCGTGCCCGGCTCCAAGGGCGGCTGGCGGGTCGAGGGTGGCAAGGTCGTCAACAAGATTGAGACGCCTGAGTTCACTGCCGCTCTTGAGTTCACCGCCAAGCTGTTCAAGGAAGGCCTGATCCACCCGGATCTGGTCGGCAGCAAGGGTGCAGACTCCGCACAGCTGTTCAAGAGCGGGAAGATTGTCTTCCGTCAGGATGGTCTCGGGGGCTGGCAGAACACCTTCCGGGACCAGCTGAAGGTGGACCCGAGTTTCAGGATGCAGCCGATTCCGGTCTTCGGCAACGATGGTGGCAAGCCGTTGGTCTGGGGCAGCCCGGACCCGATCTTCTACACCTTCATCAAGAAAGGGCTTGGCAAGGCTCGGGTCGAGGAGATCCTGGGCTGCCTCAACTGGTGCGCCGCGCCTTTCGGCACCAAGGAATGGGAGCTGCGCCAGTACGGCGTGGAAGGGCTGCACTTCACGCGCGGCTCGGACAACGTGCCCAAGGCCAATGACCTCTATAACAACGAATATGCCAACCAGTACACGTTCATGAGCGGCCGCAACGCCGCCATCACCGGAGGCTCGGATACGCCGAACTTCGTTCAGGACTACACGACCTGGACCAAGAACGCCGTGCCACACCTTGAGGTCAACCCCTGGGCGGGCATCAAGACCGAGGAACCGGTGAAGCTGTCGCAGCTCAACACCCCCACTCTCGACCTGATCAAGGACGTGGTGCGGGGCCGCAGGCCGCTCAGCGACTGGCCGACCATCGTCGCCGACTGGCGCAAGAACGGTGGCGACGAAGGACGTGACTTCTTCGCCAAGGCGCTCACGGCTTGATGACCGGCGAATCCACAGCTGTTGCCGGGACCGTGGCCGCACGGTCCCGGCAACGTCGCATTTCCATGACCAGGTCAAGATGGCGGCGAGATCTACCCCTTCTGCTCATGACCGCTCCCGCTGTGGGCTTTCTCCTGCTGTTTCATTACCTGCCCACGCTGGGGAACTTCCTCGCCTTCAAGGATTACAACCCTTTTCTGGGCGAGTCGGCCACCGAGGCGATGGTGCTGAGCGATTGGGTCGGCTTCGGCAACTTCCGGTTGCTGTTTGAGGATCCCCTCTTCTGGGGTGCGGTAAGGAACACGCTTGGCATCACAGCGTTTCAGCTCGTGTTCTTCTTCCCGGTGCCGATCGCGCTGGCGCTGCTCTTGCACAGCATCATCTCGAGCCGGCTGCGCGGCGCGGTGCAGGGCATCATCTATCTGCCGCACTTCTTCAGCTGGGTGCTGGTCATCACGTTCTTCCTGATGATGCTCGGCGGCGACGGTCTTTTCGCGCACACGATGCGCGACATCGGGTTGTCCGCGCCGAATGTGATGAACAACCCGGACACCTTCATCTATCTGGTGACCGCGGAGGCAGTGTGGAAGGACGTCGGCTGGGGCACCATCATCTTCCTGGCCGCCCTGTCCGCAATCGACTACAGCCTTTATGAGGCGGCCGCGGCCGATGGCGCCGGCCGGTGGCGAAGGCTATGGCACATCACGCTTCCCGGCATCCGCCCGGTCATCGTGCTGCTGCTCATCCTGCGCCTGGGCGACTCGTTGAGCGTCGGCTTCGAACAGTTCTTCCTGCAGCGCGACGCGGTGGGCGCGGGCGCCTCGGAGGTGCTCGACACCTACGTCTACTGGCAAGGCATCGCCACCCAGAATTACGGCCTCGGCGCCGCGGCCGGCCTCTTCAAAGGCATCGTGGGCCTTGCGCTCATCGTCGCCGCCAACCGGGTCGCCCGCCGCTTTGGGGAGCAAGGAGTCTATTCAAAGTGAGAGCTGTCTGGGAGGAGAAGCCGACCATCGCCGGTCAGGCCGGCAAGGGCACCTTGCTATTCCTTGTCACCGCCGCTGTGATCATTCCACTGTGGACGGTGTTGGTAACGAGCCTGTCCAGCCGCGAGACCATCGACCGGGCAGGCGGGCTGGTCTTCATCCCGCGGGGCATCGACATCTCGGCGTACCAGTCCATCTTCGCCACCGACCGGGTGACACGCGCGCTGTGGGTTTCGGTGCTGGTGACCGTCGGCGGGACGGCGCTGAGCATCGTGCTCACCACCCTTGCGGCGTATGGCCTTTCGCGGCCCGGGACGGTCGCGCATCGCCCGCTGCTCTTCATCTTTCTGCTCACGTTCCTCTTCGGCCCGGGACTCATTCCGAGCTATCTGCTCGTGACCGGGCTGGGCCTCAAGGACAATCTGCTGTCACTGATCCTGCCCACCGCCGTCAACGCGTTCAACCTCATCGTGCTGCGGTCGTTCTTCATGAACATCCCAGGAGAGCTCATCGACAGCGCCCGCATCGACGGCGCAAGCGAATGGCGCATCCTGTGGCAGATCGTTGCCCCGCTTTCCAAAGCGGTCATCGCGGTGGTGGCACTTTTCTACGCGGTCGGCTACTGGAATTCGTTCTTCAACGCCGTGCTCTACCTGTCGGACCCGGCAGATCACCCGATCCAGCTGGTCCTGCGCAGCTTCGTGCTGCAGGGTCAAGCGCCTCCAGGGGTTTCTTTGCCGGGTACCAGCGTCCCGCCGCCCACATTGGCCATCAAAATGGCGGTCGTGGTGGTGACGGTGATCCCGGCTCTACTCGTCTATCCGTTCGTGCAGAAGCACTTCACCAAGGCCGTACTCACCGGCGCGATCAAGGGCTGAGACCCGGGTCGGCGAGCCGTTGATGGTGACCGAGGCGGGCGCGGACGCCCCGGCCACGTCTGGGAAGGCAACGGCTTGCACCCGGGCCGGCCCGGTCACCTCGATCGCGAGGTGGTCGCCGTCGCGGCGCGCCCGCACCTGCGAGACACCGTTGTCGTCACGAATCTCGCATTCGCCGTCGTGGCCGCCGAAGCTCAGCAGGGTCAGTGCCTCCCACGGCCCGTCCGGGAGGCGATCCGTGGCTGGCACAGTCGGGATGAGGGCGCCCCGGCGGACGAAAAGGGGGAGTTGGTCTAACGGCAGGGCGACGCGCAGGACGGTCCGTCCAGAGTGGACTTCCCCGCTCCACCAGTCGATCCAGTCGCCCTCGGGCAGATAGACGTCGCGCTGCTGGGTCGCCGAAACCATAGGTGCCACAAGCAAATCGGTGCCGAGTCGGTACTGGTGTTCGGCCCGCCAGGCGAGGCTGTCGGTAGGGGAGTCAACCATCATTGCCCGCATGATCGGCTCGCCGGTCTCGGCGGAGCGAAGCGCGGCCGAGTAGAGGTAGGGCATCAGGCGGTAGCGCAAGCGAAGCGTGTCGATGACGGCCGGTTCCACGGCGGGGAAGCGCCAGGGCTCCCGGGTGGTCGTGCCGTGGAAGCGCAGCAGCGGCGAGAAGGCGCCGAATTGAGCCCAGCGCAGGTAAAGGTCGTCGCTCGGAGTGCCACAGAAACCGCCGGTGTCATGGGACCAGTAGGGGACACCACTCAGGCCGTGCGCTAGACCACCATTCATCGACGTGGCCATAGCGGGGTAGCTGCACATGGTGTCGCCGCCCCACTGTGCCGCATGCCGCTGGCCGCCGAGATAGGACGATCGCGCCCACACCATTTCGTGCCCGTGCACCTCGCGAGTCACCGCCGCGACGGCGTCATTGAACAGCAGGGAGTAGATGTTGTGCAGATCCGTTCCGGTCATTCCGTTGTGGGCCACGGCGTCTGCAGGTACCCCCTCGGCAAAATCGGTTTTGAATATGTCAATTCCCTGGGCCGCGATGGGCCGCAGCAAGCTCTGGAACCACTCGGTCGCCTCGGGGTTGGTGAAATCCACGATGCCGCAGGGCGGGAAGCCGCCATGCCACGAGTCGGCGACATAGGTGCTCCCGTCGGCACGTTTGAGCAGGTATCCGTGTTCGGCGGCGTAGGTGAACCGGTCCGATTCGACGCTGATGTAGGAGTTCATCCAGGCGCAGACCCGGAATCCCTGCTCGTGCAGGTGCGCAAGCATCGCAGTGGGGTCGGGAAAGGCGTTGGTGTCCCAGCGCAACTCCGACCATTTGCCGTCCGGCTGCCAGTAGGTGTCGAGGTGCAGCACGTCGCAGGGGATGCCGTGGGCGCGGATGGTGGCCGCTCGTTCGAGCACGGCCTCTTGGCTATCGCGGAAGAAACCCGACGAGATCCAGCTGCCGAAAGCCCACTTGGGCGGGCAGATCGGGCGGCAGGTGAGGTTGTCGTAGCGGCGCAGCACGTCCGTCGGAGTCGGACCGGCCAGCACGTAGTAGTCGAGCAGGGCATCGGGCACCAGCAGTTGCACGACGCTCTGCGTGGAGGCACCGAAGTCGAGCTCCACCGGCATTCCCGAGTCGACCACCACGCCATAGCCGTGGCTGGACTGGTAGAACGGCACGTTCTTGTAGGCGCGATCGGATTCGCTGCCGAAGGCGTCGAAGTTCCAGAGCACGGGCCGCTGGCCGCGCAGGTTCAGCGGCAGGAACCGCTCGCCTGTCCCGGCGATGACCTCGTCTGCGGCCAGGACGAAGCTCTCGTGATAGGCGACGATCGAACCGTCCGAATTGGAGTACCCAAAGGGAAGCGTGCGAAGGCGGCCCGAGATGTCGACGAGCCCGGAGTCGGTCTCGAGAAGAAGGCGGCCGGTGCTCGTCTTGCGGAAGCGGATTCGCCAAGGATCGAGCCGCAGCTCGGCCGTGATGGCCCCGGCGGTCACCGTCACCCACTCGTTGGCGGTCGTGACCACCGCGTGCGCTTCCAGATCCGGGTGGGTCAGCGCGAGCATGCGAGCCGATCGGCTGCGCGCGTTGGGATCATCGCTCAACCGGACCCGGATGATGCCTTCGCCCGCCGCGGTGACCTGGGCATAGAGCACGGCGCCGGAGGCCGTCAGGGCCTTGAGGCTGATGCCATTGGGCTCGATCGAGGTGAGCTCGGCGCGCGCCACCATCTCCGGGCCGGCCTCGCCCAGCGAACGCCGGGGCAGCTCAGGCGGGTCGGCGACGAAGTACTCATGGGTCACCAGGGGTGGGCGGAACGGCATCTGGAGCTCCTTGGACGCTTCAGGTAGGGTTTCTTTAGTTTTCCGTCTAACCAAACAAACGTCAACGGAGTGGGCTCTTGTTCTTCGGCGGTGATTACAACCCCGAGCAGTGGCCGGAGGAGGTCAGGAAAGAAGACCTCGCCCTGATGCGCGAGGCCGGGGTCAACACGGTGACCGTCGGCGTCTTCAGCTGGGCCTTGCTGGAACCGCAGCCGGGCCGGTATGACTTCGGCTGGCTAGACGTGGTCCTTGACGACCTGCACGCGGCCGGGATCGGAGTCGTGCTCGCCACGCCGACGGCTTCGCCTCCTCCTTGGTTCACCCTTGCCCATCCTTCCGCGCTGGCCATGCGGCGCGACGGTGTGCGACTCGTCCACGGCTCCCGCGACACCTACTGTGTCAACGCCCCGGCCTATCGGGCCGCCTGCATCGGCATCGCCTCGGTGCTGGCATCCCGGTATGCCGCTCATCCGGCGCTGCGGATGTGGCACGTGCACAACGAATACGGCACGTGGTGTTTCTGCGATCACTGCGCCGTCGCTTTCAGAAGCTGGCTCCAATCGCACTATGGCTCGATGGCGGCGCTGAACGAGGCTTGGACGACGGCCTTCTGGAGCCAGCACTATGGCCGGTGGGAGGAGATCCTTCCGCCACGGGCCACTCAATACCTTCCGAACCCGGCTCAGGAGCTGGACTATCGGCGCTTCCTCTCCGACAGCATGCTCGCCGCATTCGGCGAGCAGCGTGATCTGCTCAAAGCCGCCGCGCCGCAGATACCGGTCACCACCAACTTCGTGCTCAGCGCGTGGGTGCCCGTCGATCACGCCCGCTGGGCTCAAGAGGTGGACATCGTGGCGATCGACCACTATCCGTCCTCATTGGACACGGTCATGGAGGAGACCGCCTTCGCCGCGGATGCCGCCCGGGGATGGGCCGGCGGAGGCCAATGGCTACTCATGGAGCACGCGCCCACGCCGGGCATGATGGAGCGGATCGCGTTGTCGCACATAGCTCGCGGCTCAGTGGGCGCCATGTATTTCCAGTGGCGGGCCAGCCGGGGCGGCGCCGAGCAGTGGCACCCGGCCCTTGTCCCGCATGCGGGACCGGAGAGCGCGATCTTCCGTGAAACCGTCGCGCTGGGCACCCGTTTGCGCGACTCGCCACCGAGGCGTGAGCCGATCGCGGCGCAGGTGGCGATCTGGTACGACGAGCAGTGCTGGTGGGCTTTGCAGCAGGCACACCTGCCCGCACCCGTGGACTATCAGGCGATCGTGCGGCAATGCCATGCCGCGCTAGAGCGTCGTGGCTATGCGGTAGACGTCCTACCGCCGGCCTCGTTCATCGGCGGCACTGAGCCCTCGCCTTATCGCCTGGTGGTGCTGCCGGCCGCCTACGTCATGACAGAAGCGGCAGTAGAGGCCTTGCGGCGCCATGTTGGCAGTGGTGGGCACCTCTTGGTCACTTGGTATTCCGGCATCGTCGACGAACACGTGCGGGTTTACCCGGGCGGCCATCCTGGCGCGCTGCGCGACCTTGTGGGACTGCGGTTGGAGTCCCTGGACGACCCGGTCGGGACCCATCGAAATGGACGCGTGACCTACTTGTCGCGTGACAGCGTGGCGGCCGCGCTGGAAGAGCACCTGCATGACGCCTGTGTGGCGGCAGGCGTCATGCAGGGTAAGCCTGAAGGTTACTGAACGTTGGCGTAGTAGGAGTTGGTGTCGACCTGCCCCGTGCCGGTGAAGATCTCGGTTCCCGACTGGACACTGGTCAGGTATTTCGTGTTGCTCATCCATCCGCGAGAGACCAGATGGTTGAGGAAATCGCGCAGGTTCATCGTGGCCGACGTGGTGTTTGAAGTACGGACGAAGGAGTAGACGTTCCAGCCGATGTTGCCGCGATAGAGGTCCCAG
>DPJL01000045.1:21381-24419 GCA_003543035.1 Micromonosporaceae bacterium
GTGTGCAGCCAAAGGTCGTAGGCGACGTTCATGGATCCACCACTGTGCTGGACGCTGAAGTTCCACCCGGTGTTGACGCTGCGGTTGGCCGAGAGCCGCACGGGCAGGCCGGTGTTGGACACCTTCCAGCCCCAGTGCCAGCCGAGCACCGAGCTCGCATAGGACTTGACCGAATTGGACTGGCCCAACCAGCCATAAGAAGTGCCCCAGCCGATCGTGTTTCCAGACGTGTACGAATCCCAGATGCACTGCCAGCCGGAGCCTGAGTCCTGTCCCCACACGTTGTTGTTGATCCAGTACTTGCCCTGGGTCACGGTCCCGAAGTCATCGCATGTGCCCGCGGCTTGCGCCGGCGTGGCCGGCACCAGCACCGAGGCCACCAGTACGGAGACCAATCCCAACGCCAGTCTGCGCATCCTCATGATGTCTCCCCAATGATCAGGCCACGGCCATTCGTGGCCACGTAGACGCGGCCATAGACGCGAGGGTCGCCACTGATGGCGGCACCTGTCCACGCCCATTGATGACGGTCGTCGTTTATCCGGATCCAGCGCCTTCCTTCGTTGTCGGACCGGAAGATGCCGCGCTTGCCACCGACCTTGGCGCTGCTGAAGATCGTGGGATACGCGCATCCCGGGGCGGGCATGCCGAAGCCCACGTTGTCTGCCTCGTCGACACCTCTGACCCGGGCGAAGGTCGCGCCGCCATCAGTGGAGTGCCACATCCCATAGACGCCATCGGGTTTGCCGCCCGCAAGCCAGATGTCTCCTGCGATTCCGGGCACCGCTTTGAACCGGACGTCACCTGCGGAGGGCAGGCCGGTCGCCGCCGTGGCCGTGAATGAGGCACCCCCATCGGTGCTGACGTAGAAGAAGCCCGCCGCGAAGCCGTAGAAGGTTTCCGGTCGCACGCGATCGGCTTCGATGACGGCGCCACCGGGCAACCCGGTCACGGCCGTCCACGTCGCACCGTCGTCTGTGGAGCGATGCACGGCGGCGCCTTCCGGTGCCCAGAGGGCGAGCGTTCCGTTGGCGTTGACCGCGACCCGGCCGCCGCGGGAGATCCCGTCGGGCTGGGTCGCCGCCGGGGTCCACGTGACGCCGCCATCGCGCGAGATGCCGAAGCGCGTCCAGGAGCCGGCCGGGTTCCCGACCCGCACGATGACCTGCGGGCTCAACTCGGCGTAGTCGATGGCGGTACCCGTGCCGAAGGTCGGGGTGTCGAGCATGAGCCCAGGCGCGGTGAAGTCGGTGTGCCGGAAACCGCCGATATCGGCGACGGCCGAAAGCAGATGTGCGCCAACGGGTGGGCTGATCAGGTCGAGAACAGCCGTCTCCTCGATGCCGCGCGCTCGCACGCTGATGTGGACGGTCCCGCCGGCATCCCAAGCGGTGAGGTTCTCGGTGCCGTAGATCGTGGCACCTGTGCCGTAGAGCATGCGGTCGGAGTCGAACGGGTCGATCTCGACCGCCTCGGTCATCCAGCCGAGCTTCGGCGCCATCTCTGGCAGCGGCGGGGTCTGATTCCAGGTGAGCCATGGCGAGTCGGTGATGTCGATGTCGTAGCGCAGGGTCCGGTTGGGCCAGGCCCCCCAATCCCAGGCGCGGGTCCAGCTTGCGCCGTCATCCGTGCTACGGAATATCACGATGTCGGGCCACCAGGCGATCTGAGTCGCGACCATGATGGTGCCCGGGTTTTGGCGGTCGACGGTCAGGCCCGAGTAGCCCCAGCCGGCTCCCGACTGCGGCGTGATGTTCGTCCATGAATCCGTTGCGGTGTTGAGCTTCCAGACCTCTCCACCGCCCCCGTCGTAGGGACCAGCCGTGTCGCTGGTGGCCAGGTAAAGGTAGTCACCTGCCAGCACTGCCTTGTGGGGGAGATAGCCGGTCGGTGCGCCGGGTACAGCCGACCACGTGGCGCCGCCATCCGTGCTGCGGTAGAGCGGGTTGTCCTTGTCCGCGACACCCACATAGATGGTCTGCGCGCCGAAGAGTACCCACACAACGCCGGTTAGATCGCTTGAGTAACCGCTGGTGTCATTCGGGTCGGGGCGGTAGGTCCCGGGGTTGGGGAAGGATTCCACTTTGGACCACGTCGCGCCGAAGTCCCGGCTGCGCCACAGGCCGTGCCCACTTGGCGCGCCCAGGTAGAGGATGTTGTTGCGCCTCGGGTCGATGGCAAGTCGCTCGCCCATGCCACGGCCGGGCATGTTGCCGCCGACTTTGAAAGGCAGCGGCGAGACTTTGAAGCTGCGGCCGCGATCGCGAGAACGAAGAATGGCGCCGTTGTTGGGATCCCAGTCGTTGGTGTAGGTGCCGACGGCCAGGTAGAGCCGGTCCGGGTCGACCGCGTCGGTCGCCAGGCTCGAGACTCCTGTCCAGCCCCAATGATCCCAGCCGATCCAGTCGAGCAAGGGGATCCAGCGTCCGCTGGAGTTGTCGAGACGGTAGGCGCCACCGATGTCGGTGCGGGCGTAGACGAGGCCTGGCTTGGATTGGTTGAAGACAATGCCGGGGACGAAACCGCCGCCGACCATTTCGGCGTTTCGCCAGGAGTAGCGGCCGCCAGGGCCGGCGTGAGCCGCGGAGCCGAGTGCTCCGGCTGCGGTTGTCAACGCGCCTGCGACGAGGACGCCGCGACGGGTCAGGTTTACCTCGGGCATGGGGAAGTTCCCGCCTTCTAGATAAGAGCGGTCAGCTGATCGATATAAGGAGCGCGCCCGGGCGGTGACTACTTGCGTCGAGTTCAGAGGTTCACACATCCGTGACGGGCCTGTCAATAGTTTGATGTCCAAACGAATAAACTAGCGGCGAAGCATTGACATGCTTGAAACAACTTCGCTACTGTCCGAATCGGAAAGCGCTTTCCTCCTAGTACGGATCTTCCACCCGTCCCAAATGGAGGTTCCAAAATGAAGAGGTCCATGCCCGCGCTCGCGAGCGCAACAATGCTCGCGGTTCTGATCGGGGCACTTGCGTTTGGCTCGAATGCGAGTGCCGCGACGTTCAACCTGGAAGGCTGGGCCACCCAGGGCGGCG
>DPJL01000044.1 GCA_003543035.1 Micromonosporaceae bacterium
AGCCCTCTACGTCGATCTTGCAGAAGGCCGGGACGCCCTGCGTCGCGATGAGCTCGTCAAGGGTCACCACGTCGACCTCGACCGAGCGATCCCACCGCACGCTCGCGAAACGACGATCAGCAGTCACCGATTCGATCCAGTCGGCCGACATCGAGGAGACCGTCGGTGTGGCGGTGGAAAGAGCCAGCTTTGCCCGCCCGGCCTTGGCTCCGACGGCGATCGGCAGGATGCTCACGTCTTTGTCGCGGCCGAAGAAGAGATTCAGAACGCGCAGACAATCGGGCTGCGGCTCGATCGCGATCACCCGCGACCCCAGCCGTCGCCAAGCCCGGACCCGGCTTCCCACATGGGCGCCAATGTCGAAGCCGATGTCTCCAGGCCCAAGGAACTGACCGTAGAACCGCCGCATTCGCCTGTGCCGACCGGGAATGCCGTGGTACATGGCCAAGGATCGCGTGATTCCCCATGCACGGGCGAGCATGGCTGAGGCTACCGCAGCGTTCCATCCTCCTTGGCCTTGGCTGCCTTGACTTCGGCCCACTGATGCAACATGGCAGGCATGTTCTCCTGCACCCAGGTGTAGAAGTCACGCATATTTGCCAGCCGTGCGCCCGCGATCGTGCCGGAGCCACCTGCCGCTGCGGCACCCTGGTCGGCGGCATCGGCGAGAGTCTTGATGAGGGTCATCTTGGCGATGGTCACCTCGTACCAGGTGTCGTCGACGAGGCGGTAGCGGTCTCGCCGCGAGCCCGGCACGTGTTCGCGCATCACCATGCTGAGCTGGATCAGGTACCGGACGGCGCCGGAGATGGCCGCTGGGCTCACGCCTAGGCGATCTGCCAACTCGCCCGCGCTCAAGGACCGTTCCTCGGCTGCCATCAGGGTGAACACGACCCGGCCGGCCATCGGCGGGAAACCCCAGTCGGCGAGGAGCCTGGCCACGTTTTCCACAAAGTTGCGCATCGCGACTTCGTCGCGCTGTGTCTCCTGAGACATGTGAGGCTCCATACGGCGAATTTACTCTTCACTACTTTCACAAACTTGTGAAGCAAGTGTAGCGTCTGAGACATGGAAAATGCCATTTCGGTCTCCGGCCTTACCAAGCGGTTTGGCCAGACCACGGCGCTCGACGGCTTGGACCTGACCGTCGCGCAGGGTGAAGTGCACGGGTTCCTCGGCCCCAACGGGGCAGGCAAGACCACCACGATCCGTATTCTGCTAGGTCTGCTGCGTGCCGATGGCGGCATTGCAACCCTGCTCGGCGGTGACCCCTGGCGCGACGCAGTCTCGCTGCACCGCCGCCTCGCTTATGTACCGGGCGACGTCACGCTCTGGCCCAATCTCTCCGGCGGCGAAGTGATCGACCTGCTCGGCCGGCTGCGCGGCGGACTGAATCCCAAGCGCCGCAAGGAGTTGCTCGAACGCTTCGACCTCGACCCGAAGAAGAAGGGCCGCGCCTATTCGAAGGGGAATCGCCAGAAGGTCGGGCTCATCGCCGCGCTCGCCTCGGATGTGGAGCTGCTCCTACTCGACGAACCGACCTCCGGGCTCGACCCCCTGATGGAGGACGTGTTCCGGCAGGTCATCGCCGAGGAGACAAAGCACAACGGGCGCACCGTGCTGCTCTCCAGCCACATCCTCTCCGAGGTCGAAGCGCTTTGCGATCGGGTGAGCATCATCCGTCTGGGTAGGACGGTCGAAACCGGGACCTTGGCGGAGCTGCGTCACCTGACCCGAACGTTCATCTCCGCTGAGCTCGCCACCCCACCCAACGGGTTGGCCAGCATGGCCGGCGTGCACGACCTTCACGTGGACAACCACCACGTGAAGCTGCAGGTGGATTCGGCCCAGCTCGATTCGGTGCTACGCCAGCTCACCTCCCACGGGGTACGCAGTCTGGTCAGCCAGCCGCCCACGCTAGAGGAACTCTTCCTTCGTCACTATGAGACGGAGTCAGCGAAATGACTGCCTTTACCGGCACGGGTGCGCTGGTGCGGCTGATTCTGCGCCGTGACCGGGTGCTGATGCTGATCTGGATGTTCTTCATGGCGGTGCTGCCACTGTCCTTGGCATCGGGCACGGCAACTCTCTACAAGACCGATGCCGAGCGGCAGGGATACATCGACAGTCTCGGCAGCAGCCCCATACTGCTTCTGTTCTACGGCACTAAGCCCAGCGACCCAAACCTTGGCGCGCTTATCTTTTGGCGCTCCGCGACCGGCATCGTCATCATGGCGCTCATCGCGGTGCTCTTTGTCATCCGGCACACCAGGGTGGAGGAGGAAGCCGGCCGCCGGGAGCTGCTGGGCTCTACCGTGGTCGGGCGGCACGCGAGCCTGGCCGCCGCACTCGTGGCCATGTCGGGCGCAAGCCTGATCGTCGGAATGCTTGTGGCACTTGGCATGATGAGCCAGCAAACCCCGGTGTCAGGTGCCTTTGCCATGGGTCTCGCATGGGCATTCGCAGGCCTCCTGTTTGCCGCCATCGCCGCGGTGACCGCACAACTGAGCGAAGGTGCCGGTGCGGCGCGAGGGATCGGCATCTCGATCCTCGGTCTGGCCTTCGCCCTGCGCGGTGTTGGCGACGTGGCTGGAGGTGGGCTGGCCTGGTTGTCCTGGATCTCTCCGCTAGGCTGGGTCTACAAGGTGCACGCCTACACCGACAACCGGTGGTGGATATTCGGGCTCGCCATCGGGGCCACACTTGCCTTGGCCGCCTTGGCATTGCGCCTGTCAGCAACTCGGGACGTGGGCGCGGGTCTACTGCCGCCGCGACTCGGCCCGGCAGAGGCAGCTCCCAGCCTTCTCGGCCCACTGGCTTTGGCATGGCGTTTGCATCGCGGCACGCTCTACGGCTGGCTCGTGGGCTTGGGAGTCGTTGGCGGGCTTCTGTTCGGCGGAGTCGCCGAAACATCGGCCAAGCTGTTGGAAGGCAACGCCGAACTCACCCAGATCCTTGAGCGCATCGGCGGAAAGTCCGCCGCGAGCGACATCTTCCTCGCCGGAACGCTGGGTCTGGGCGCGATCGCCGTTGCCGCATACGGAATCTCGGCCGCGTTACGGATGCGGACCGAAGAAGCCAGCCTTCGCAGCGAGCCGCTACTCGCCACCGGCGTGAGCCGGATGCATTGGGCCACAAGCCATCTGGCCTTCGCCTTCCTCGGCCCGACCATAGTCATGGCGGTTACCGGACTAACGGCAGGGCTGTTCTACGGTGCCAGCACTGGAAATATCGGCCGTGAAGTCCCTCGCGTGCTCGCCGGCGCCCTCGTGCAATTGCCCGCGATCTGGGTGCTGGCCGCTTTAGCCGTGGCGATATTCGGCCTCCTGCCAAGGATGGCTCCGGCCATCGGCTGGGCGGCGTTGGCACTGTGCGTGGTCCTCGGACAGATTGGTGCGGCGCTGCAGCTGAGTCAGTCGCTTTTGGACATTTCCCCCTTCACCCACATTCCGCGGGTACCAGGAGGGCCTGTCACTGCGACGCCACTACTGATACTGACTGCCGTAGCCGCAGCCCTTGTGGCCGTTGGTCTCGTGACCTTCCGCAAACGCGACATCCCTGTCACCTAACCGCGATAGCCTGGCCGGCCTCCCCCGGATTGTCACCGGCAACGGCAGCCTCCCCGCTGGGGGTGTGTTTCCAACACGCTCATCGAAAAGGATGTACGCACATCGTTTTCGGTGAGCGCGTTTGGGAGATACCCCAGACCCGAAGGCTGGTCTGCGCGGCAGCCGAGTAGGGATCAAGTCGGTCGAGACCGGCTCTTACCAAACTCCAGCCATGAAGATACTGACAGCACTCGCGGTAAGTGCGGCGTTGATCGTGGCTCCCCAGTCGCCGGCCGCGGCAGCATGCTCGTGGAATGCGACTCCCCTCGCACGCCCATCGGGTTACGTGATGGTCAAGCCAACGGCTCAGGCTGGTACCAGCCTGATGGTCGGCACTGCCTATAAGACCAATCTCATGGACGGCACCAACCACGCCTACGGCGTCGTGTGGCGCAACGGCGTACCCGAGATCCTGCCGAAGCCGCCGGTGACCGGCGAAGGATCGAATTCACCCGCCACGGTTAACGCCAATGGCGTGATCGCCGGGATGTGGTACAGCAGTAGCGGTGGCGTCAGCACTCCATGGCGTTATCAGAACGGCAGTTATCAACTGCTGCCGATGCCGGTTCAGCAGGGCACCTGGTATTACGTCACCGGAATCAACAGCTCAGGCGATGTCGTCGGCAGGCGGATGTACTTCTACGGCGCTCGTGGTCTGCTATGGCGGATCGATCGTCCCGCTGAGGTCACCGACCTCGGCCCGGCAGGCGCCGTCGGGATCGACGCGCAACGCCGAGTGGTGCTATCGAACGGCACCATTGTCAATCCCAACGGTTCGCAGACAGTGGTCCAGGGCGGTGGCGTGGTACGCGTCTTCCAGGACGGCCGGATCCTTGGCGACCGGTCGGGCTCGCGGACCATCGTCGAGTGGAACCTCAGTGGCCAGGTCGTTCGCGAGATTTCAGGCGGCCTCCCGAGCGGTGTCAACGCCGCGGGCAACATCGTCGGCGAAAGCGATGTCCTGGACGGGCCCGGTCAGGGCTATAAGAAGGCTGTGTGGTTCAACGGGGTTCGCGAGTTGGTGACCTCACCCAAGCCCTACCAGAACCCGCCGGACATCACCGACGACAACGTCATCATCGGGGAATACGACGCCGACGGCGACACCAACTGGGTGGGAAACGTCGGGGTGACCTGGCGACGCTCCTGTTAGGAGGTGATCAAAAGCCAAGCAAGTAGGCTGAGCCCGTGCAGCCGTCGCCCCCAATCCCGCTGCTTCTCGTCCTCGACGGCAACAGTCTCTTGCACCGCGCGTATCACGCAGCTGCTACGGGGCGCCTGCTGGACCAGTTCGGCCGGCCGGTTTGGGCGATAAAAGGGCTGCTCGGATATGTCGCTCGCGCGGCGGCCCTGCTTCAGCCGGATGCGGTGCGGGTGGGTTTCGACTGCCCCGACGAGTCCACCCGCAAGACTGACTATCCGGCTTACAAGGCGCACCGGCCGGAGAAGCCGTCCGACCTGGCCGAGCAGATAGCCGCTGCGCCCGATCTGCTCCGCTCGACCGGCGTTTGCACCGTGGTGTGTGCGGGCTTCGAGGCAGACGATGTTCTCGCCAGCTCCGCGGCTCAGGCACGTGACAGTGGCTGGCGGTCCGTTCTGATGACCAGCGACCGCGACGCCTTCGCGCTCATCGATAAATCAACATCAGTTTTGCGGGTACGCAATGGCGGCTTCGACGAAGCGGTCATAGTTTCGCCGGAGAGCCTCTTCGAGATCTACGGCGTCCAGCCGTCCCAGTACTGCGATTACGCGGCATTACGCGGCGACCCGTCGGACAATCTGCGCGGCGTGCCCAGTTTTGGTTCGGCCACCGCCGCCCGGTTGCTGGCTACATTCGGCAGCGTCGACGCCGCCTGGGCTGCCCAGGACGCGGGCGACCACGAGGCCGTGCGCACGGTCGTTGGCCTGACATCCAGTGAGCATCTCCTCGCATCTACATCGCGTGAGGCGGTGAACCGAAACCGCCGCCTGATGCGCATGTACACCGATCTTCCGATGCCAGATCTGGAATCCGCGCGGCTGCCCATCGAGCTCCGCGCGATGAAACGGGCCTTGGCCGATCGGGGCATCTACCTCGGGCCGTCGCTTTGGGCCCTTACCGGTGGTGCAAAGCCAATCAGCGCGGTCACTCCCGCCGCGCCGAGACAATGGGTGCGCAAGAAGGGTCTGGGGCGGTGGCGGGAGCCCATCCCCGGTCAGCTCACGCTCTTCTGAGCTGCGTCTTCAGACTCGTCGGCGTGAGCGATCCGGGTCATTTCGCGCCACAGCAGGACGACGAAGACCGCTGACCCGGCGAACGCGAACCAGAACGGCGCGGTCACGCCGTAATAGGTGGCCAACGTCCCGCCGATGACCGAGCCGACGACCAGGCCGGCGAAGACACTGATCGTGTTGAGGCTGGTAACCCGGCCTTGCAATTCGATGGGGACGGCCCGCTGCCGCACGGTGATGGAGGTCGTGCCCCAGATGAAAGCGTGCGCCCCGAAGATGAAGAAGATCAGCGAGGCGAGCCAGGCCGAGGTGGTGATGGCTAGGCAGAGGTGGGTGAGGGTCTCGATGATCAGCCCTATCCGCATCACGTTGCCCAGGCTGACCCGTCGCGTGATCCAGCCGTAGAGCGCGGTGCCAAGTAGGCCACCTACCGCCGAGACCGTGGTGAGCAGGCCAAACCCAATGGCTCCCAGGCCGAGCCGGTCCTGGGCATAGAGCACCAGGATCGACCAGGCCGCACCGAAGGTGATGTTGAAGATCAGGATGGTCAGCGCCAAGGTGCGGACGGCCGCATGATGAATGGTCCACCGGAAGGCCTCGGCGATGTCATGCCTGATGCCGCGTCGCGCGTCCGATGAGTCACGCCCGTTGGGCGGCAACGCTATTCGCGACACCATGATCACGCCAGCAGAGACCAGGACGGCTTCGGTGACGAAGGGCCACACCGCGCCGGCGGCAAACAAGGCCGCCCCGATCGGCGGACCGGCCAGCTGGTTGAGTGTGAGGAATCCGGTTTGCAGCCGGGAGTTGGCGAGCGCCAGATCGTTGCGGTGCACGAGCATCGGCGTCAACGTCGCGGTGGTGTTGTCCGCGAAGACCTCGGCGGTGGTCAACAAGCCCAAGGCCAACAGCGCCACAGCGACTGTGACCGCGCCGTTGATCATCGTGATAACCAGGCCGGTCAGGATCACAGCCCGGAAAACGTTGGCAGCTATCACGATCCGCCGCCGGTCGAGGCGGTCGGACAGCACCCCAGCGTAGAGGGCGAAGAGCAGCGGTGGCGCCCAGCGCAACAAGGCGGCCATGGAAATCAGGAACGGATCGTCGGTCAGCGACGCCACCAACAGCGGCCCGGCCGCAACCGCGACCCCGTCGCCCAGGTTCGTGGTCCACGCCGAAGCGAGCAGCCAGCGGAAGCCTTTTCCAAGCCGCGGGGGCACGAGGGTGTTCCTGACCTTGCTCACAAGGTCACGACACTACGTCCGCGCTCGGCCGAGCCGCAACGTCAATAATCGACCACGCACGGTCGATTGGCGCTCGAGCACGCTTTGCCAGGGTGATTGCCGTGACGGACTTCTACTCGCAGCAGCCGGCCTGGTTGACCAGCGACTTCGATCCCCGGGTCGAGCTTGCCACCATTGAGGTGCCGCTTGACTATTCCCGGCCCGATGGCGAGCGGATCACCCTGGCGATAAGCCGGATCAAGTGCTCCGACGCCACCAAGCGTCGAGGAATACTGTTATCGCTCAACGGCGGCCCGGCCGGCAACTGGGGCGGCGGCGTCAAGCTCCCGTTGCGGTTTGCCTACACGCCGCTGGGCCAGTACTACGACTTGATCGGGCTGGACCCGCGCGGCACCGGTGGTTCCACTCCACTGTGGCGCGAGGATCCGCAACCCGCGGCGGGCTTCAACACCCGGCCCAGCGATGAGGATTTCGCCGTCATCGCCGACGATGCGAGGCGTATGTACGAGGGATGCGCCCGGATCGGCGGGCCGCTGCGCGAGCAGATCACCTCGGCGAACATCGCCCGCGACATCGACATCATCCGGGGTGTGCTGGGCGAGGAGAAGCTCAGCTTTGTGGCCTACGGCGGCCCGACCTACAACGGCGCAGTCTACGGCACGATGTTCCCGGCGCGGGTGGACCGCATGGTGCTCGACTCATCCCGCAATCCGGACATCGACTGGCGCGGCCAATTCCACTCTCAGGTCCCGGCGATCTACGAAAACGTTGACGCGTGGGCAGAGTGGGTCGGCGAACGCAACATCCGCTTCGGCCTCGGCACCACCAAGGCCGCGGTGCTCGCCGCCGCTGAGGAGGCCGCCTTCGCCACCGACACGTCGTCGTTCGATGTGGGGATGGGCATCGGCACCCGGCACCGTCCACTTTGGGCAATCGCGGCGGATGCCATCGCCGAGCTTCGCTCCCCCACAGCTGCCAATGCCGACGCTCACGCCGCGGTCCAGAAGCTGGCCAGCCAGGACGCGTGGGCTCCGGGCGAGCCGAAAGAGCGAGTTCAGTCGGTGACCGAGGCAGCCACGTGCGAGGACGACTGGCCCACCGATCTGGAGACCTACTACGCCGACATGCGGATCGCGCGGGAGAAATATCCGTACGGCTATGGTGTTTCGCGTTTCCAGCCCTGGGTGGGTACCTTCTGGACCGATCGCAAGATGGAGAAGCCTCCGGAGATCAAGCGGGACGGCTACCAGCCCGGCATCGTGCTGCACGGCACCGGAAACACCCAGCTGAGTCACGCCGATGGCGAGGCCATGGCAAAGCGACTCGGATTCCGCTTTGTCTCGGTCGTGGATGAGGGCCA
>DPJL01000154.1 GCA_003543035.1 Micromonosporaceae bacterium
GGCAGATCCGCACCCGGCGCCGGGCGGCGAAGACTTCGACGGCATTGGTTCTCGTGTGCGCGTCGGCTTTCGCGTTCTTTTCCTTGCGACCGCCCGAGCTGCCGCCCGTCACTCCGCCAACTCCCAGCCCGACGGTGACCTACAGCGCGGGCGGGATAACCATTCACGGCATCTTCGACCCGGCCACTGCCCCGGATCTGCCTGGCACCATCACTTCGCTAGACATGATCACCTCAATCGAGGGCTGGCTGTCCACTTCGGACACTGAGGCGCATACCCTCGACGGTGGGCAGACCTGGATCCAGGAACCCAAGACCACCAACGATGACACCATCTCCCTGCCGGTCGATTTCCCCATCCTCTGGCGCGGCCGAGCAGCTTCGAGCGCACAACTCGGGGCCGGGATCTCCAACGGAGTGCCGACCGTGGTCTTCGCCAACGATGGTGCCCCGATCAGCCTGGGCGGCACGGCAGACGATGTCACCGGGACTGTGCGGGGCAATGAGGTCACCGTCATGGCTTTAAACGGCAAGACCATCATCAGTGTGTACCGGGGAAACGCCGCCGGATTCCAGAAGATCTCGGACGGGGGTGGGATGACCGTCAGCGGCCAGCCGATCGTTCTGCCGGACGGCCGGATCATGGTGGCCGATTCGCAGAGCCGTTGGCAGCTCAGCGAGGACAACGGCGCGACGTGGAAACCGGCCGGAATGGGCCTGCCCAATGTCGGCTCGCTACACGCGACCAGGACTGGCTACGTAGCTCTCGATCTTTTCCGGACCGGCTGGGTCGCGATCTCGCCTGACGGGGTGACGTGGCAGAAGCTTCCGATTCGTTAGGGCGGCGGCACACAGCAGGAGCTCGGCACCGATCCTGACGAAGATGAGCGACGAGTACCCGTCATCGGAGATGGTGCCGGAGAGATGGTTCCACACGGCCCACCAATAGAGCACCTCCGCCAGTTGCCAAACGATCAGCACGATCAGCGAAGCGCCCGCTGCCACGGCCAACGGCAGCAGCCAGAGCACGTACTGCGGTGAGTAGACCTTGTTCGTGATCAGGAAAGCAGCCACGGTCAGTAGGGTGAGCACTTCGAGTCGGCGAGGAGCGAAGAATGCGATCGCGGCTAGGCATAGTCCAAAGAGGACCATCCCGATGGTGTTGAGGGAAACCGGCAGGGTGTAGCCGAGCAGATCGAGCGCGTAGAAAAGTGAGCCGAAGTCGGCTCGGCGACCCGCGTTGAGCTCCCAGAAGACCGCCCAGCCGGCCGGGTAGAGCACCATGACCGGCAGGTTCACCAGGATCCAGCTCACCGCCGCGACCCCTACGGTCTGCAGCAAACGCGGCCACTGTCGCGATTGGATAGTCAGCAATAGCAATGGGAACAAGAGCAATGCCGGATAGAGCTTGGTCGCGGCTCCCAGCCCGATGGCAAGCCCGGCCAGTGCGGGCATGTCGCGAGCCCAGGCCAGCATCGCAAGGCTCACCAGCATCACCGGAACCATGTCCCAGTTGATGGTGCCGGTCAGCACCAGCACCGGGGAGAGCGCCACGGTCAGGCCCGCCGACTGCCGCCCGGTCAGCTTGATGGTGGCCCAGACGGTGACGATCGTGCACAGCAACAACACCACGAGGTTGATCAGGAAATAGCTCTGCGGCGACCATGCCATCCGTGCCGTGATGTCGGCTAAATGGCCGGTGAGGACCGGGTACTCAAAGGATCGCTCTGTGGCGTAAGGGAAGTAGCCGTCAGCCAGGCCTCGATCGTTGAAGAGCACCGGTAGGTCGCTATAACAGAGCTCGCCAAAGATCAACTGCGGATCGTAGGGCCACCCGGCCGAGTGACACGGCCACTTCTGCCATAGCCCGGCGGCGAAGGAGAGCACCACCGCGGCATACGGGATCGCTTTCACTCCCGATCCACGAACGGTGTCATCCGCACCCTCGCCACGCGGCGCCCCTCCAACTTGATCACCTGCAGGGTGTAGGCGTCCAGCGTGACCGTGTCGCCCACCAACGGGAGTCGTCCGAGGGCACTCATGATGAAGCCGCCCACGGTCTCGTACGGACCCTCCGGCAACTCCAAACCGGTGCGCTCGGAGAAGTCGGCGAGGTTGAGCATGCCGTCCACCTCCGAGGTCTCACTCTGGCTGGCCGTGATCGGGGTCTCGTCGTACTCGTCGTGGATCTCCCCGACCAGTTCCTCGATGAGGTCTTCCAGCGTCACGATGCCGGCTGTTCCGCCGTATTCATCAACGACCACGGCCAGCGTATGGCGCTCCCGGCGCATCTCGGAAAGTGCTGCCAGCACCGGCTTGCTGCCGGGCATCCGCTTGACGTCGCGGATCAGATCGGCGACCGGGCTCTCCGGACGCTTGTGCCACAACAGGTCCCGCAGGTGGACAAAGCCTACGACGTCGTCGTCGGTGCCGTCGGTGACCGGGAATCGCGTGTGGCCCGCCTCCTGCACGAGCGCCATCGCGTCTTTGATGCACATCGACAGCTCGAGGAACCAGACCTCGGTGCGAGGAACCATGACCTCGCGCAGCGGTGCACCCGAACGGGCCAGGGCCTTGCCGATGATTTGACGTTCCTCCGGGCCAAGGGTCACGTTGGCCGCCACAAGCTTGCCCAGCTCGTCGTCGGAGATCCCCTCTCGGCCGGCTGTCGAGTCGGCACCCAGCATCCGGGTGGTCCATCTGGTCAAGCCGTCGGCCGCCCGAACGATGGAGCGTGCAATCCGCTGCTTAGGTAACGCCACTCCAAAATGATAAGACGTGTGAAAATGTTGGGTTGTGTTTGAATCTGGGGAAAGCTAAGCTCGGCATCATGAAGCTTCTGGTCACCGGTGGCGCCGGTTACGTCGGGAGTGTTGTCACCCGGCTCCTCCTCGACGCAGGTCACTCGGTGGTCGTGCTCGACGACCTCTCCCGCAACGATGCCGCGCAGGTGCCGGCCGAAGCCGAGTTCGTCCGGGCCAGAATCCAAGACGCGGCCACGGTCCTCACGCCCGACGCCGGATACGATGCGGTGCTCCACTTCGCCGGGCTCATCTCGGCCGGCGAGTCGATGGCCCATCCCGAATTGCACTGGGACAACAACACCACGGGTTCGTTGGCTCTTCTTGATGCGATGCGGCGGGCGCGGGTACCCAAATTAATCTTCTCTTCCACCGCGGCTGCCTATGGCGACCCCTCGGAGTTGCCGTTGACCGAAACGGCGGCGACCAAGCCGGTCAACACCTATGGCGCCACCAAGCTGGCGGTCGACATGGCGATCACCTCGGAGTCGCACGCCTACGACCTCGCCGCGGCGAGCCTGCGCTATTTCAACGTGGCCGGCGCATTGATCAGGCCGGATGGCTCCATGCTCGGCGAGCGACACGACCCGGAGACGCACCTCATCCCGATCGCCCTCGAGGTCGCGGCGGGCAAACGCGAGAAGCTCCAACTGTTTGGCGACGACTACCCGACTCCTGATGGCACCTGTGTGCGCGACTACATCCATGTCGCCGATCTGGCCGAGGCGCATCTGCTCGCGCTCGGCGCGCTGACGTCCGGCGATCACCGGATCTACAACCTGGGCAATGGCACGGGATTCTCCAACAAGCAGGTGGTTGAAGCGGTCCGGCAGGTTACCGGTCAGACGGTGCCGGTAGAGATTGCTCCGCGCCGACCCGGTGACCCGGCCGCACTCTTTGCCTCATCCGAGAAGGCTCGCCGCGAGCTCGGCTGGGTGCCCGCGAAGCCTTCGCTGACCGAGATCGTCGCTGACTCCTGGCACTTCTACCGCCATGCCTGACGGCGTATTCACAGCTCCCGGTCGCGTCAACCTGATCGGGGAGCACACCGACTACTGCGACGGGTTCGTCCTCCCCTTCGCCCTGCCACAGCGGACAGTTGTTGCGGCAACCCTTACCCCGCAACAGGAATGGTCTGCCACCTCGCGCGGCGAGACTGTCCACTTTGACCTGTCGGCACCCGTAACCGGTTGGGCGGCTTACGTCGCCGGCGTCGTATGGGCGCTTCGCGATGCGGGCTTCGACGTGCCGGGCGCACACTTCGACATCACATCGGACGTGCCGACCGGCGCAGGCCTTTCCTCAAGCGCCGCACTCGAATGCTCGGTTCTCACCGCGCTTGTCGAGCTGGGTGGTCTCGATCTGCCCGTGCCCAAACAGCCCGCCCTGGCGCAGCGCGCGGAGAACGCTTACGTCGGCATGCCTTGCGGCATCATGGATCAGTCCGCTTCCACCCTTTCGCGCGAGGGGCACGCGCTCTTCCTGGACTGCCGATCCCTTGAGGTGGAACACATCCCCTTCGACTTGACCACGCAAGGTCTGGCGATGCTCGTCATCGACACGCGTGCACCGCATGCGCTCGTGGACTCCGAGTACGCCGCACGCCGGGCATCATGCGAGAAGGCCGCTTCTCTGCTTGGAGTGCCGGCGCTGCGGGATGCGACACTCGAGCAATTGTCGGCATTGGATGGCGAGCTTAAGAAGCGTGCCCGTCACATCATCACCGAGAACCAGCGCGTCCTCGACACCGTCGACCTGCTCCGGGCCGGACGCGTGCGTGAAATCGGCCCGCTGATGACCGCCTCCCATGTGTCGCTGCGCGACGACTTCGAGGTGACCGTGCCGGAGCTCGACGTTGCCGTGGAGGCAGCGCTTGGTGCGGGCGCCTATGGTGCCCGGATGACCGGCGGTGGTTTCGGCGGCTGCGTCCTTGCCCTCGTCGACGAGCCGGCGGTGTCCGCCGTGGAGGTTGCCGTGCACAAGGCATTTGCCGCCAACGGTTTCGGGTCTCCATCGTCGTTCACGGCACTTCCCAGCGCCGGTGCGCACCGCCTCGCCTAGGCCTGCTCGGTCATGGCTGCTTGAAGTTGGGCTCGTGCCGTCCAGCGCATGATCTGTACTGCCTCATCGCGGTCGAGGCCGGCAACGTCGGTGAGCCAGACGAGTGCCTCAATGCCGGTCGCTGAGCGAATCGCGATGGCGAGCCGGTGGATGTCAACGCCAGGATGGCTGTCCCGCAACGGAATCAAAGCGTCCTCGATCCAGCCGATTGCCCGTCCCTTGCGGAGCGGCTGATCCGAGTCGCGCCCCTTTTCCAATGCGAGCCGCAACGACGTGCGCAGCTGCGGCTCCCATTCGGTGGTGATGGCGGTGAAGGCCTGCATCACGATGTCGAGTCTGGCCTCTGGATCATCGGGTGCCTCCTTTGGCAGCAACGATTCGTGGGCAATCTCGGGATAGGCGGCGAGCAGCAGACTGCGCTGACTGGGGAAGTACCGGTATGCGGTCGTGCGCGATATCCCCGCGTTGGCGGCGGCGTGCTCGACCGTGGGCGTGACTCCCTCGGTCAGCAGCGCTCTTGTGGCCGCTACCAGCGCTTCCCTGGTACGGGCCTTTTGGTTTCGCCGACCGGTCGACTCATATGGGACTGGCATCGCCATCATGATACTCTCGTCCCATGAGTGACGACCCGGCGGTTACCAACTCCGATCTCTATCAGGTGATCTTTGAGAACGAGCGGGTTCGAGTGCTTGAGTACAGGGACAACCCGGGGGATAAGACGACACCGCATCGACACCCCGACAGCGTGATGTTCACGCTGAGCTCTTTTAAGCGGAGGCTCTCCACCGGTGGCAAGCAGGTCGACGTGGAGCTCGCGGCCGGGCAGGCGAGATGGCTTGCCGCACAAGAACATTCCGGCGAGAACGTCGGTGACACCGCCACGCACACTATCTTCGTGGAGTTGAAAGAACCCAGCCCAGGCATGGGGTCTGCGCCCAACAACCCGTTGGGACCCAGCGTCTAGCGCAATGTCCGGCTGTTGCCGCGAAACTCGGCGACCAGCCGCTCGCCGCAGGTGACCGTGACGTCATAGATGCCCGAACGCCCGTAGCGATGCCGTTCCACGGCTCGCGCGGTCAGCACCTCACCGATGCGAGCCGGGCTGACGAACGTGATGTCCGCCGACGCCGCCACCGTCACCGCACCGGGATAGTTGCACGCACACGCGAAGGCCGTGTCGGCCAGCAGAAACACGAAGCCGCCGTGGGCAATCCCGTGTCCGTTGACCATGGTGTCGGAGACTGTCATCTCCAGCAATGCCCCGCCCGGCTTCAGCTCCAGCACCTTGATACCCAGCGCCTGCGAAGCCTCGTCCGCCGCAAACATCGCCTCCGCCCCGGTTCCATCGCTCACATGCCGACCCTAGCGCTTGGATCTGCGCTGACCGGCTATGTTCGGGCCATGAGATTTGGGCTGTTGGGGACCGGCTATTGGGCGCGGGAAGTGCATGCGACCGCGTTGGCATCGCACCCGGACGCGGACTTCGTCGGCGTCTGGGGACGCAATCCCGCCAAGGCCACCGAGTTCGCGGGCCTGTTCGGGATTCGCGCCTTCAACGACGTCGACCAATTGCTGGCTGAGGTGGACGCGGTCGCCATTGCCCTACCACCGGATGTGCAGGCCGAGCTGGCGCTGCGAGCCGCACGAGCTGGACGGCACCTGCTGTTGGACAAACCGCTCGCACTGACCGTCGAAGCCGCAGATGCGGTCGTGGCCGAGGTCGAGGCTCGCAAGCTAGCCTCGGTTCTCTTCTTTACCAACAGGTTCCAGCCCACCACAGTCCAAGCGCTGGCCGAGATCACCGCCACCGGCGGATGGCTCGGCGGGCAAGCCATCTTCTTCGGATCCATCTACGGCGAAGGCAATCCGTATGCGGAGTCGGCGTGGCGACACCAGCACGGCGGGTTGTGGGACATCGGACCGCATGCGTTGTCACTACTGATTCCGGTGCTCGGCCCGGTTGTCGCAGTCTCCGCGACAACCGGCCCACGACAGACCACCTATGTAACGTTGCGCCACGAATCCGGTGCAGTGAGCACGATGGCTCTCACCCTCGACTCCCCGCCCGCCGCCGCTCGCATGGAAACTCAAATCCACGGCGAGCCCGGCTGGGTGACCCTTCCCGGCTTCGACGGCGACGCCGTCGCCTCCTTCAAGCAAGCCATCTCCCAGCTGATCGCCTCAGTCCCCACTGCCACGCATCCGCTGGATGTCCGATTCGGGCGCGACGTCGTCGCCATCCTCGCCGCCGCCCAGACCTCCACGACCACCGGTGGGACCACCTCTCTTTGAGCTGCTCATCGAAAACGGTGAGTTGTCACCGTTTTCGATGAGCAGGTCTGAGCGCTAACCCCGACTGGCGACTGCATCCACCACGAAGGAGGCGCGATTGTCGTGGCCGACGATTCCAGTGCGGTGACAGCAGAGTACGCCGAGATCTTTCGCGCCAGCCGGCCGGAGAAAGACCTGGCCACGCAGGTAGGCGCAGTGTTGGCAGGTTTGCACCCGGACGCTGAGCCGGTGGTGGATCTGGGCGCTGGCACCGGAGTCGGGACGATCGGATTGGCCGGCGTCTTACCAGAGAGCAATGTGTTCGCGGTGGAGCGATCACGAGCTATGCGCTCGATTCTCCTGGCCCGGCTGGCTCTTCGTCCCGACCTCCATGAGCGTGTCACAGTGATCCCGCATGACGTCTTCGAGGCCGAGCTGCCAGATCGTTGGGGCGCAGCCATAGCGGTACACCTTGTGTGCCAATTGGAACCCACCGAACGACGTCGCCTTTGGGCGCTGTTGGCGACTCGGTTGGACGAAAGCGGCGTCGCAGTCATAGACCAACACTTTGGCTTGGGCAGCACGGCGACAGTTGCGCAGCGGTTATCGGCTGAGGTGAGGATCGGAGAAAACACCTATCAGCGGTGGTTTGAGTCCGAGCCGATCGACCCTTGTGAGGGCGCGCATTCGAAACACCTACCGAGTCGTGCGCAATGGCCAGGTCGTCGACGAGTCGGTGTCCGAAAGCGTCCTCTGGGTCGCGCAGACACAGGTGGTGCTCGCGGAAATTGCTGACGCCGGGCTGAAGGTCGCGCCGATTGGCGACCGCTTTTATGCATTGGAGCGGAGTTGATACTCTGCGCGGCATGTCGTCGAGCGATCAGAGCAATGCATATCTCAATCGGGTGGTTGCGCAGCAGGCGGCGCTTGAGGAGGATCTCCGGCCGGCTCCGAAGATGTCGCCGCAGCAGAAGCGGGCCAAGGCTGCCGGCGATGGAAAGCCGGCCGAGGCGAATGCGGTGGACGTCAGGATCACCGGCTTCGGCCGGTGGAAGACTGTTCTGGTACCCCCAAATGCTTTTGTGGTGCATACAAGACGGGGCCGCAGCGAGCCTGTCCACATTGGACTAGGGATCTCCTTTCGCTACAACCCTTTGAAGGATTCCTATCTGGTGGTACCAGGCACCATGCAGACGATTCTGCTGAATGCCTACTGCATCTGCCGTGAGTTGCAAGGTGTTGTCGTGCAGGCATATGTGCAATGGATCGTGCAGGACATCGCCACCGCATATCGCAAACTCGACTTCGGTGACATGAGCGATCCGATGCGTCTGGTCAACCTCCAGCTCAAAGAGCAGGCTGAAGCGGCCATCAAGGACAAGGTCGCGACGATGAGCGTGCACGAAGTGCTAAGCGACAAGCAGCCGATCATCGAGGAGCTCACAGCGCGGCTGCGCGATGTCGCCGAAGGTGGCCTCGGACTCCGGATCGTCACAGTGCAGATCAAAGAGGCGATTGTCAGCTCCACCAAGCTTTGGGAGAACCTGCAGAAGCCCTATCGCGCGGAGCAGAACCAGATCGCGAGGCTGGCCGAGCTGAGCGCGGACGAAATCATCGCCGTGAGGCAGTCGCAGAACGAGCTGAAGCGAGGCGAGCGCGAGCAGGAGGACGCGCGAAAGCTTGCCACCCAACGCGACGAGACCAAGGGCCACGCGATCCGGCTGGAGCAGGAGCGGCACGAGCAGGAAGTCGAGATTGGACGGTTGCGGCTCGAGCTCGAACACATGCTGCAGCAACTGAAACTCGAGTACGAGCTGGGCACAGCGACCTCGCGAGCGCAGAACGACAACTCCATTAAGCTGCTGGAGATCGAGCGCTCACGACTGCGTCAGGAAATCAGCAACGAGCAGACTCCGGCCGCCATCCAAGCTCGGCTGATCGGCTACCTGCCCGAGATCGTGTCCAAGCTGCCGAAGCCGAATGAGTTGAAGTCGGTCAACTTCGGCGGCGACACCGCATCGTTGCCGGGCGTGATCGCCCAACTGAAAGCGGTCGTGGAAGCCTTGCGCTAGACGGCTTCCACAATCATCCCGGCGCCGACCGTACGGTTGGAGGTCTCATCGATAATGATGAAACCGCCAGTCGTGCGGTTGCGCCTGTACTCGTCTGCAAGCAGCGGCACCGTAGTGCGAAGCCGCACCCGCCCGATCTCGTTGAGCGCCAGCGAATCGGCGGTCTCATCGCGGTGTAGCGAGTTGACATCGAGCCGGTAGTGCAGCTGACGCACGATCGCGCGAGCATTGCGGGTGGTGTGCTTCACCGAATACTTGGCACCCACCTGCAACGGTTTGGTCTCGTCCATCCAGCAGACCAGCGCCTCGACATCCTGCGCCACAGCCGGGGTGTTGTTGGGACGGCAGATCATGTCGCCACGCGAAATATCGATCTCGTCGGCCAACCGAACTGTCACCGACATCGGCGGGAACGCCTCGTTGACCGGCCCGTCCGCGGTTTCGATAGAGCTGATCTTCGTGGTGAATCCGCTCGGCAGCACCAGCACGTCATCGCCGGCCTTCAGCACACCTGAGGCCACCTGACCCGCATAGCCGCGATAGTCGGTGACCGTCGTCGATTGTGGACGGACGACATACTGCACCGGGAACCGCACGTCGACGAGGTTGCGGTCGGAGGCGATGTGCACGTGCTCGAGGTGGTGCAGCAGGGAGGGGCCTTGGTACCAGGGCATGTTCGGGGACCTGCTGACGATGTTGTCGCCCTTGAGCGCCGAAATCGGGATGATCGACAGATCGGTGATCTCGAGCTTCGCCGCGAAATCGGTGAACTCTTCGACGATCTTCTCGTAGACGGCCTGATCCCAATCCACGAGGTCCATCTTGTTCACGCACAGGACAAGGTGCGGCACCCGCAGCAACGAGCAGAGGAAGGCATGCCGGCGGGACTGCTCGACGATTCCCTTTCGAGCATCGACGAGTACCAGGGCCAAGTCGGCCGTGGACGCCCCAGTCACCATGTTCCGGGTGTATTGGATGTGCCCTGGCGTGTCCGCGATGATGAATTTGCGCCGGGGCGTAGCGAAGTAACGGTAGGCGACATCGATCGTGATGCCCTGCTCCCGCTCGGCGCGCAGCCCGTCAGTGAGCAGAGCGAGGTTGGTGTATTCGTCGCCACGCGCCGCGCTCACCGCTTCCACCGCCTCCAACTGGTCGGTGAAAAGCGATTTGGTGTCGTAGAGCAGCCGACCGATCAATGTGGACTTTCCGTCGTCCACACTCCCGGCGGTCGCAAAGCGGAGAAGATCGATGCTCATTAGAAGTAGCCTTCCCGCTTGCGGTCTTCCATAGCCGCTTCGCTCACCTTGTCGTCACCCCGTGTTGCGCCACGCTCGGTGATCCGAGTCGCGGCAACCTCTTCGATCACCTTGGCCACTGTGTCCGCTTCGGAGCTGACTGCCGCGGTACACGTCGCATCGCCGACGGTGCGGTAACGCACTCGCTGCTTGGTGACCGTCTCACCGGCTTTGGGGGTGATGAACTCGCCCACCGCGAAGAGCATGCCCTCGCGTTCGACCACGTCACGGTCGTGCGCGTAGTAGATCGACGGCAGCGGGATCTGGTCGCGCTCGATGTAGTGCCAGATGTCGAGCTCGGTCCAATTCGACAGGGGGAAGACCCGGATCGACTCGCTGGGGTGGTGCCGCCCGTTGTAGAGCGACCACAGCTCCGGCCGCTGGTTCTTGGGATCCCACTGACCGAACTCGTCGCGGAAGCTGAACATGCGCTCCTTGGCGCGGGCCTTCTCCTCATCCCGCCGGGCGCCTCCGAAGAGGGCGTCGAAGCGGTACTTCTCCACCGCATCCAGCAGCACCGGGGTCTGGATCCGGTTGCGGGAGCCACCAGCGGGCTCGGTCACCAGGCCGCGCTCGAGAGCCTCCGGGACGCTGGCCACGATCAACTGAATGCCCAGCTCGGCTATCCGCTCGTCGCGGTACGCCAGGACCTCGGGAAAGTTGTGGCCGGTGTCCACGTGCATCAGCGGGAAAGGAATCCGCCCGGGGGCGAAGGCCTTCTCGGCCAGCCGGAGCATGACGATGGAGTCCTTGCCGCCGGAGAAGAGCAGCACTGGGCGCTCCAACTCCGCCACGACCTCACGCATAACGAAGATGCTCTCGGCTTCAAGAGCATCTAGGTGCGAGACTCGGTACGCGGCTGGAACCGTGGTCTCGCGGCCTTCGGCCGGCGGCATAATTGCAGACCTTTCCTAGTTGTTTACTGGGGAATTAACCTAACGCGTGAGCTGTCCCGGATCAACAGTGCTGTGACAGGACTGACAGCAGTCGTGTCGCCAGATCCGCCCGACAGACGACCAGGTCAGGAAGCGAAATGTCGGCCTGGTTGTACTTCAGCGGGCTGCCATCGATACGAGACGCGTGCAGGCCTGTGGCCAGGGCCACTGCCACGGGTGCGGCCGAATCCCACTCGTACTGCCCTCCCGCGTGGATGTAGGCGTCGACCTCGCCCGTGACGACTGCCGCGATCTTCGCGCCGGCCGAGCCCATCGGGACCAGCACCGCACCTTCCGCGGTGGCCAGCTCGGGCAGGAAGGCGGGTGGGCGGGTCCGGCTGGTCGCGATCCGGATCGGGCCACCTGCGGCCACAGACGGGTGCAGCGGAGGATATGACGGCCGTGGATCGGTCGCGAGCACGCGATGGGCTGCCGGCAACGCGATCGCCCCGGCTACCAGCGACTCAGTCTGAGCACTCCAAAGAGCGACATGCACCGCCCAGTCGACACGGCCCGGCTCGCCGAACTCGCGGGTGCCGTCGAGAGGATCCACGATCCAGACCCGCTCGGCGGTCAGCCGCGCGGGATCATCCAACACACCCTCCTCGGAGAGAACGGCATCAGCCGTCCGCCACCTGGAGAGCTCGGCGATCAGCATTTCGTGGGCCTGCTTGTCGCCCGCCTGACGCAGCGCTGCCGGATCATCGAAGCCCATGTCATCGCGCAGCTTCATCAGCAGTCCGCCGACTTGACTGGCCAGCCATGCGGCGAATGCGCCATCTGAGGCAGGTGGCATCAGTAGGCCCCCGAGCTGCGGATGACGGCGGTCAGCGTGCGCAACATGATGACCACGTCCATAGACAGCGACCAGTTCTCGACATAACGCAGATCCAACCTGACCGCCTCCTCCCATGGAAGATCTGAACGGCCGGACACTTGCCACAGACCGGTCATACCGGGCTTGACGGCCAGCCTTCGACGAACGTCGTCAGCGTACGCGGCCACCTCGCACGGCAGCGGCGGGCGTGGACCCACCAACGACATCTGTCCCAGCAGGACGTTGAAGAGCTGCGGTAACTCATCAATGGAATAGCGGCGCAGCCATCGGCCGGTCCGGGTGATCCGCGGGTCGTGGCGCATCTTGAAGAGCACCCCATCGCCCTCGTTGAGATCGCGCAGCTCGCCCAGTCGCGCCTCGGCGTCGGCAGACATCGTGCGGAACTTGTAGATCACGAACTCTTTGCCATCCCGGCCCACCCTGGTCTGGCGGAAGTAGACCGGGCCGGGCTCCCGCTTGATCGCGATCGCCACGGTGAGCAGCAGCGGAGAGAAGAGCAGTATCAGCAATGCCGCCCCGGCCCGGTCGACCAGTTCTTTGATCACCCGGCTGCCACCGGAAAGGCGGGGATGTTCGACGTGCAGCATCGGCAACCCGTCCACCGGACGGATGGTCGTCCGGTCGCCCGCGACATCGATCAGCGCGCTCGCCACGATCAGGTCGATCTCGTCGCGCTCCAACTGCCAGGCCAGCCGTCGCAACGCGTGGCCGTCGAGCTCCGGGCAGCTGAGCACGATTACCGTGTCTGCGCCTGCGACACCGACCGCACCTGCCACGTCATCGAAAGTCCCGTAAACGGGCAGTCCCACGCGCCCATCGCTGCCGGGCGGTAGACAGGCTCCGACCACCTCGAGCCCGTGGAACCGTTCTCGGCAAAGCTGCCTGGTCAACCCAATGATGGCCAACTCGTGGCCGACGACGATGACCCGGCGCAGACACTGACCCTTGTCCCGGCGCGTATGTAGCCGGTGCCGCAACAGGAATCGGGCCACCACCATGGCGGCGGTGGCGGCCGGAAGTGCAATGAGGACATACGAACGCGCGGTCGGCAGCTCAAGCGCATAAGACACAATCGATGCCGAGGCGATCAGCCAGAGCCCGCCGCGGATGACGCGGTCGTATTCGTCCGTACCGACGAAGAGAAACCGCTTGTCGTAGGAACGAGTCACCCCTACTGCCGCCACCAAAGCAAAAGGCAGGAGCAGGGAGAGGATCATGTAGGTACGGGTGAAGGGCGTCAACGGGCCGCCGAAGCGGAACATGTAGGCCAAGACACCGGCAGCTGCGCCGACGGTCAGATCGAGCGCCAAGAGAGTCCACTGATAGCGCTGTTCCCAACCGCGCATTTGCCTGGGCGGCGGTTGCCTTCGCGGCTTGACTCGAGCCTGCGGTGCGGTCTCGCCCCGCGGCCAGAATGGAAGAGGGCCGTGTAGGGGAAAGAGTGAA
>DPJL01000410.1:0-10061 GCA_003543035.1 Micromonosporaceae bacterium
CTCTTCCGATCTCTGGCGCTCGGAGCGACCGGCCGATCGAATCTCTGGGTGGTGCGGGCGTCACTGGCGCGGGCCGACGGCTGGCACAGAGTAAACGCTCGAGTGCTCGTGCTGGCCGAGGACGATGCTTGGCGTAATTTCGTGCCCGGTCAGCGGGTGCGGGTGACGGTGCGGTTTGGGCCGTCGCGCGGCGGCGATCTGAAGGCAGCTGTGCTTTCCGCTGTGGGCGCGCCGGTCCCGCTGGGAGAGCCGGCGCTGTTCCAGATAGCCGCCGCAGACCTGCGAGCCGGTCTGCAGAAGGCATGCGCGCCGTTGGACGATCTGCAGGGCGGTTTGCTGCCCGGCTTGGTGGTGGGCGACACGAGCCGGCTCGATCCAGAGCTGGAACAGCAGTTTCGCGACGCCGGCCTCACACACTTGACCGCCGTGAGTGGTAGCAACATCGCACTCGTGGCCGGGTGCATCATCCTGATTGCCCGGCGGATCCGGCTCGGTCCAAGGTGGACGGCCGCGCTAGCCGCGCTGGCCGTCGTCGGCTTCGTCATCCTCGTCCGGCCATCGCCCAGTGTGCTGCGCGCGGCTCTGATGGGTGGGGTTGGTCTGCTGGCGCTCACAAGTGGGCGTAAGCGAGCCGCGCTTCCGGCCCTTGGCGCGACTGTCACCGCTCTCCTGGTGTTGGACCCCGAACTCGCCAGTGAAGCCGGGTTCGCGCTGTCCGTCATGGCAACTGGCGGCCTTTTGATCCTCGCGCCGTCGCTGCGTGACGCACTGACACGTCGAGGCGTGCCGGGCGGCGTGGCCGAGGCGCTGGCCATCCCGGCGAGCGCGCAGCTGGCATGTGCCCCGGTCATTGCCGGCATCAGCGGGACGGTCAGCCTGGTAGCGGTCCCGGCCAATCTGCTCGCTGTCCCCGCGGTGGCCCCAGCGACGATCAGTGGGGTGGTCGCGGCAACCTTGTCCCCGATCTGGCCCGCCGGAGCTCAATTCGCAGCCTGGCTGGGCAGTTGGCCCGCCTGGTGGCTGGTGAAAGTGGCACAGGTCAGCAGTGCGGTGCCCGCTGGAGCTCTGCCGTGGCCTGCCGGAGTCGGCGGCGCACTACTGCTGGCCGCGCTCACCCTGGCACTCCTACTCGGGTTCAGGAGCCAGCGGGTGCGCCGGGTCGTGGTCGTGGTGGCGCTTGCCGCTGTGGTTGGCGCTGTCCCACTCCGGATGGTCGGACCGGGTTGGCCGCCATCGGGTTGGATCATTGCCGTCTGCGACGTCGGGCAGGGCGACGCTGTTGTCCTGCGGGCGGGGGACGGGTCGGCGGTGCTCATCGACGCCGGACCCGAACTTGAGCCGGTCTCGGAATGCTTGCGCGCCTTGGGAATCCGCAGTCTCGCACTGGTCTTTCTGAGCCACCTTCACCTAGACCACATCGGTGGGTTGCGTGGCGTGCTGCCATATAAGCCCAGCCAGATCATCATCCCGGCCTATCCGGAGCCGCAGGCCGGGCGCGAAGCGGTCATCCGGGCGGCGGGCACCGCGGGGGTTCCGATGGTCAAAGCCGCGCGGGGAACGGTCTGGACGGCCGGCGAGGTGACCCTGAGAGTCCTCTACACGCCACCATTGGCCGGGACGAGATCGGATCCGAACAACAATTCGCTGGTGCTGCAGGCCGAGGTGCTCGGTGTGCGAGTGCTCCTACTCGGGGACGCGGAAACCGAGCAGCAGCAACTGCTTCGCGACTCCTATCCGGGGCTCAGGACGGACGTGTTGAAGATCGCTCACCACGGCTCCGCCTACCAGGACCCGGTTCTCCTGGATGAAGCCGCGCCTCGGATCGCGCTGGTATCCGTGGGAGCGGGCAATGACTACGGGCATCCCAACCCGGCACTCATGGCGAGACTGCTGCGCGGCGGCACGCGGGTGTTGCGTACCGATGTGGACGGAGACGTCGCGGTGGTGCTCGACGAAGGCCGGCTCATGGTGTCCGTGAGATGACCAGCGGCACGACCGGGTGACGTGGCGCGACATGAGGGTGGACGCTGTGCCGGGTGCGCATGCGACGATGGCTTCGTGGTGAGTCAGGTTCCGTCCCCCCAACTGACCCCGGTGATGCTCGTCCTCGGCGATGAGGAGTTGCTGGTGGCGCGAGCGGTCGCCGACGCGGCGACCTGGGCCAGGGCCGCCGACCCGCAAACCGAGGTCCGTGAGTTCGAGGCATCGTCGCTGCTGCCTGGTGAGCTTGCCGAGCTGCTGAGCCCGTCGCTGTTCGGCGGTAGGCGCGTCGCTGTGCTGCGTGGCGGCCAGGACGCCCGGAAAGAGCTTGTGAGCGTGGTCCTGGACTACGTGAAGGAGCCTGATCCCGAGGTGACCCTGGTGATCACCCACGCTGGCGGGGCGAAGGGCAAGGCTTTCGCCGAGAGCCTGACCAAGGCCGGTGCGGCGGTGGTCCCAGCGGCCAAAATCAGCCGGCATCGCGATCGGGTCGACTTCGTCACGGGCGAGTTCCGCCGGCTCGGTGGCAAATGTGGCAATGACGCGGCCGAAGCGCTCATCGAAGCGGTCGGTCACGACCTTCGTGAGCTGGCGGCCGCCTGTGCGCAGCTGACGGCCGACACCGGGGGCCGGGTTGATCTCGCGACCGTGGCGCGTTACTACAAGGGGCGCGCTGAGGTGAGCGGATTCACGGTCGCTGATGCGGCTGTGGCCGGCGACACCGCGGCCGCCCTGGAAGCGTTGCGCTGGGCGTTGCATGCGGGCGTTGACCCGGTACCCATAGCGGATGCTTTGGCTGATGGGGTTCGCACCGTGGCCCGCGTCGCCTCCGCCGGCCGGGGCAGCCCATATCAATTGGCGGCGAATCTCGGCCTGCCCGCCTGGAAGATCGAGAAGGCGCAACGGCAGGCTCGTGGTTGGACTCCCGACGGTCTCGTGCTCGCGATGCGAGCCGCCGCCACCTGCAACGCCGACGTCAAAGGCGGCGGCGAGGATCGGGCCTATGTGCTCGAGCGGACCATCATGGCATTCGCCTCCGCACGCCAGGCGGGTGCGAGATGACTGTCGTGCGATCCCGGCGCGCCGGGATCAGCGCGGAGGAGGCGCGGCACCGGCCGCTCTACACGAGAGTCCTTGGGCTGCAATACCTTCGGCCCAGCAGTCTGCTCTGTTTCCTCTTCTTCGAAGGCGCGATCGCACTCGCCGCTCTGCTCGCCCTGGCTGAGCTGGTCAACTGGTGGGTGGTCGCGGTGCTGCCCGCCTCGGTGGCGGCCATGGTGAAGCTCAACGATGTGATCGCCGGTGCCGCGGCGCATGCCAACGCGGCGAAGCTTCCGAAGGCCCGGGGGACGGCGAAAGTGCCTCAGCGGCCCGCTGTGGAGCCGGTGAGCAGCGCTCCGGTCAGCGGTTCGCCGACCAGTCCCGCACCCGCCGAGCCGTGGGTGGGCTCACCCGAGCAGCGGGCGAGACAATCGGCAATGCGCCGCTACGAATGACACGCGTAAAGCCCGGTCCTCGCAGGGAGGACCGGGCTTTAAAGCTTTGTGGCTCAGGCGGAGAGCGAAGCAACCTTCTTGGCGATGGCCGACTTGCGGTTGGCCGCCTGGTTCTTGTGGATGACGCCCTTGCTGACGGCCTTGTCCAGCTTGCGCGAAGCGTCGCGCATCAGCGTGGCCGCGCCCTCGAGGTCGCCGCTGGCGGTCGCCTCGTGGAACTTGCGGACAGCGGTCTTGAGCGCCGACTTGACCGACTTGTTGCGCAGCCGAGCCTTCTCGTTCTGCTTGTTGCGCTTGATCTGAGACTTGATGTTCGCCACGCGACAGCCTTCGTCCTGCTCGTCAGTAGTTATTTGTCCGGGGGACCGGCGCAGAGTGCATCGGTCGCGACGTGCCAGATTACCAGGTGCGCGGAACAGGAGACAAACCGCTCACGCCCAGCCTTGCCGGCGCGCCAGCCACCGTAACGTCAACTCGCCGTAAAACTGCTGGTGGTTGCGCACCTCAGGGGAGGTGTCGATCTCCGGCTGCGCTCCCGCATAGAGGTAGTAACCGAGGAATGCGGCCAGCGCGGCGTCCAACGCGTCTGACGGCAGGCCGGCGGCGATGGGATGGCTCTCGAACAGGGCATCGCCATCGAGCCCACTGGCCTCCGCGCTGAGTAGCAGCGAGATCAGATCGAACCAGGCCGGTCCGTGGACCAGCCAGTTCCAGTCGCAGATCCACGCCTGGCCAGAGGAGTCGATCACGATGTTGTCGAGGCGGAGATCACAGTGGATCAGTGAGGTGCTGCCGCGAGTGAGTTCGTCGAAGCGGCTTTCGAGCCTGATGAGTTCGCGCAGCTGCGGGTGGGACTGGTCTGCCGCGCCCGTCCGCCACTTGTTCAGCGCAGAGTCGATCACCTCGCCCCAGCTTCCAAGCTCCTGCGCCAGCAGCTCTTCTGTCGGCTGGGCCAGGATCTCGGTGGTGACCGTCAATGCTTTAAGAGCAGATTTCAATTCGGCGGGTACCCAAGGAAGCTCCGGCGTATGAGCCCCCGGAATCGGATCGAGGCTGAGCACGAAGTGCCCGGCCAGATCGGCACTCCAGCGCAGCCGGGCACTGGGAATCCCGGCCGGAAGCACGGCTGTGAACTTCGCCTCCTGCTCATACCACCCGGCCACGTCGGTGGTGCGCGACGCCGCTTTGATGAAGTGCTGCTCCCCGTCGGCCGTGCTGACCAGCGCGGCGAAGCCCGGGGTGAAGCCGCAGCCGCTGACCCGGACGTCGAGAACTCGAGCCCCAAGCCGCTCCTCGAGTGCTTGCCGGAACTCGGCAGGCAGCTCTTCCCACCCGGGCCGATTGGCGGTCCGGTCGTAGGGCACCGACGGAAGCAACTGCTGTGGCATGAGAGGAATCGTCCCCGGATGCGGGTGGTGACGGCTACTGGTTTATCCCTCGGCGGCCTTTCCCGGCGACGTGGGACCATAGGTTGTCAATCACCGCTCAGCATTCGCCTCAAGGATCGGACCACTGTGCCACCGACGTTCGGCTCGAATCAGCCCGGCGCCACTGACCCCGCCGCCATCCGCAACTTCTGCATCATCGCGCACATCGACCACGGTAAGTCGACCCTGGCCGACCGGATGCTGCAGCTCACCGGGGTGGTCGATCCACGGTTGATGCGGGCGCAGTATCTCGACCGGATGGACATCGAGCGCGAGCGCGGCATTACGATCAAGAGTCAGGCCGTGCGGATGCCGTGGACGATCCTCGAGGGTGAGCGGCAGGGTGAGAACGCCGTCCTCAACATGATCGATACGCCGGGACACGTGGACTTTACGTACGAGGTGTCGCGGAGTCTCGCGGCGTGTGAGGGCGCGGTGCTTCTCGTCGACGCGGCACAGGGGATCGAGGCGCAGACCCTGGCCAACCTCTATCTGGCGATGGAGAACAACCTCACCGTCATCCCGGTGCTGAACAAGATCGACCTCCCGGCGGCGCAGCCCGAGAAGTATGCCGAGGAGTTGGCGCATCTGATCGGCTGCCAGCCGGAGGACTGCCTGCGGGTGTCGGGCAAGACCGGGGATGGGGTGCCACACCTGCTGGACGAGATCGTGCGGCAGCTGCCCGCCCCGGTCGGCGATGCGCAAGCTCCCGCCCGCGCCATCATCTTCGACTCGGTTTACGACATCTACCGGGGCGTGGTCACCTACGTACGAGTGATCGACGGACGCATCGAGGCCCGCGAGCGGATCAAGATGATGTCCACCGGAGCCGTGCATGAGCTGCTCGAGCTGGGAGTGATCTCGCCCGAGCCGGTGAAGTCGAAGGCGATCGGCGTCGGCGAGGTGGGCTACCTGATCACGGGTGTGAAAGACGTTCGCCAGTCGCGCGTCGGCGACACGGTGACGATCAACAACCGGCCCGCAAAGCAGGCGCTCGGCGGATACAAGGACCCGAAACCGATGGTCTACTCCGGACTGTATCCATTGGACGGCTCCGATTATCCCGACCTCCGCGAGGCACTGGACAAGCTGAAGCTCAACGACGCGGCACTGGTCTACGAGCCGGAGTCGTCTGCGGCGCTCGGGTTCGGCTTCCGCGTCGGCTTCCTGGGCCTGCTCCACCTCGAGATCATCCGCGAGCGCCTCGAGCGCGAGTTCGGCCTGGAGCTCATCTCGACCGCGCCGAACGTGGTCTATCGCGTGGTGATGGAGGACGGCTCCGAGGTCGTCGTCACCAACCCGAGCGAATACCCGACCGGCAAGATCGCCGAGGTGCATGAACCGACCGTGCGGGCCACTGTGTTGACCCCCAACGACTACGTCGGCGCGGTGATGGAGCTGTGCCAGGGGCGCCGGGGCTCCTTGATGGGGATGGACTATCTGTCGGCCGACCGGGTCGAGCTTCGGTACACGATGCCGCTCGGTGAAATCATCTTCGACTTCTTCGACCAGTTGAAGTCGCGAACCAAGGGCTACGCGAGCCTGGATTACGAGCCGAGCGGGGAGCAGGCGGCCGATCTGGTCAAGGTGGACATCCTGTTGCAGGGCGAGGCGGTGGACGCCTTCTCGGCCATCGTGCACAAGGACAAGGCGTACGCCTACGGCACCACCATCACCGCCAAGTTGCGTGAACTGATCCCCAGGCAACAATTCGAGGTACCGATCCAGGCCGCGATCGGTTCCCGGGTCATCGCCCGGGAGACCATCCGTGCCATCCGCAAGGACGTGCTCGCCAAGTGCTACGGCGGTGACATCAGCCGCAAGCGCAAGCTGCTGGAGAAGCAGAAGGAGGGCAAGAAGCGGATGAAGATGGTGGGGCGGGTCGAGGTACCCCAGGAAGCATTCATCGCGGCCCTGTCCACTTCGGAGTCTCCGGACAGCAAAGCCAAGAAATAGTCATGACAGGTCACTGTTTCCGGTGCGGTGAGGCGTTGCCGTCGGCTCCGCCTGCCATCTGCCGGGCGTGCGGCTACGAGCAGTACATCAACGCGCGGCCGACGGCGAGCCTGCTCATTGAGGATGACGCGGGGCGGGTTCTGCTGCTGCGGCGCTCGAGGCCGCCGGGGGTGGGGCTCTGGGAGACGCCTGGTGGCTTCTGCGACACCTGGGAGGAGCCGGCTGACGCGGCTATCCGGGAAGGGCGCGAAGAGCTTGGCGTGGAAGTGATCCTGGGCTCTTTCGTCGGCATGTATGTGGGCGGCTATGAGTTCCAGGGTGAGACATTCCCTGTGCTGGATTGCTTCTGGTGGGCGAGGTTGCCCGAAGGCGCCCAATTGATCCTTGATCCGGCCGAGTCATCGCAGGCCGCTTGGTTCGAGCTGAGCGCTCCGCCGCCGTTGGCGTTCAGCACAATGATCCGAGCAGTTCAGGACGCTGCAGTGTCAAAAACCCGACGAGTTCGAGTAACTGGTTGATCAGCACATCGTTACCCAGAGTGCAGTGTTTTGCCGCTTTCGCCCGATATGAGGCATTGCGGGTCCAAAAGTCGCACAAGGAGTGACGATGCAGATTAAGAAGGCCGGGGTCGTCGCCGCGGGCGCGCTCGCGTCCGTGGCGGTCATGGGGGCTCCTGCCGCTGCGGCACCCACCATGGATGCCACAGCATTTACCAAGGCAAGCACGCTCGATTTGGGACGCGGCGGCGGCTGGCCCGCTCCCTGGGACCAGCCGGCGCAGTCCGCCATTTCGGTCGGCTCTGGCTCCGTGGCGCAGGGTGCCGCATGGCAGATCTGTGGCTCGGCCGCAATGGCCGGTATCGGTGGCACGGTCGACGCCCTATCGCCGAACACAGTCATGGGCGATTGCAACAACGGCAACGTCAAGCTCAAGCAGGACACCCTGCCGGCCGTGATCTCGGTCTTGGACGACAGTGTGCTTTCCGTCGCTACCTGGCAAGCCTGTGGCGCGACGGTCATGGGTGGCATTGGTGGCACCGTGTCCCTGATGTCGCCGAACACCGTCCTCGGTGACTGCAAGAACGGCAACATCATCATCACCCGTGAACCGACCTACAACAACGAGGAGTCGACCACGGTCGACGCCGAGCTGGTTCGCAGTGCCGTCGCCAACAGCAAGGCAAAGACGGTAGCCAAGAAGGACCAGGACGCCCGCAAGGCGTGGGCGACCCGCCAGGGCGCAGCCAAGGCCAATGCGGCGGCACCGCAGGCACGGCACCCCTGGTCGGCACCGTGGGACACGGAGCCGCAGTCGGCGATTTCCGTCGGCTCGGGTTCGGCGGCGACCGCCGCGACCTGGCAGGTCTGCGGTGGCGAAGCTGTCTGGGGCGTCGGCGGGGTTCTCACCGCCCAGTCGCCCTCGACTGTGGACGGCGACTGTGACAACGCCAACGTCTGGATCGACCAGCAGGATCCGAAGGCGGTCATCTCCGTTCTGGACAACAGCCGGATCAGTCTCGCCGACTGGCAGGTCTGCGGGTCCACGATCGTCGGTGGCGTAGGTGGCACCGTGAACCTGGCTTCACCGAACACCGTCATCGGCAACTGCAACAACGCCAACACCGTCATCGACTGACGTCGCGGCAACGCACTAGGGCGGGTCGCGCCAGCGGCCCGCCCTATCCAGTGCAAATAGACAAAGCTGAAATCGTACACAAGGAGTGACGATGCAGATAGGCAAGGCGGGAGTCGTCGCCGCCGGTGCGTTGGCAACGGTCGCGGTCATGGGATCCGCCGCTGCTGCTGCGCCCACGGCGACCGTGGCAACGGGGGACTCCACCGCCACGACTGCGCTGAAAATGGGCAAGGAGCAGCTGCCCAAGCTGGCGCTCCTCGACGGGGACGTGAAGCAGCCGCTCATCACGATCGGTGTGAGCAGTTCTATCAAGGCGTTGCCGTGGCAGGTCTGTGGCTCCAACGCGGTGGCCGGTGTTGGTGGTGTCGGCTCCGCAAACCAGCCGAACACCGTGGTCGGCGATTGCAAGAACGCCAACGTGCTGTTGAAGCAGGACGTGACGCAGGGCCTCATCTCGATCCTGGACG
Organism: Micromonosporaceae bacterium; assembly: GCA_003543035.1. GTDB lineage: Bacteria > Actinomycetota > Actinomycetes > Mycobacteriales > Micromonosporaceae > Rhizocola. Next base: position 8,962 of record DPJL01000410.1, read on the forward strand.
ACTCGTCAGTGCAACTGCTGCCGTGGCAGGTCTGTGGATCGAATGCGGTTGCCGGCGTGGGCGCCACGGTGGCCGTGGGCACTCCGAACACGGTCACCGGTGACTGCCACAACGCCAACAACCTCATCACCGCACCGGATGGCACCGGGCCTAACAGCCTGCTGTCACTGCTGAGCGGCTCGATAGTCAATGTCGCGCCGTGGCAGGTCTGTGGATCCAGCGCGGTAGCAGGTGTCGGTGTTGTCGTTGCGGCCAACTCTCCCACCACGGTTCTCGGTGACTGTGTCAACGCGACCGCGATGATCGAGCCTCGGGCGAACCAGGCGGAGATCCCGCTTCTGAGCAACATCGATCTCACGTTGCTGCCTTACCAGTGGTGTGGCATCAACGACCCGATTTCGTTGGTGGGTCTGGTCATTCCGTTGAACAGCCCGGCCTACGTCGGCGGGGAGTGCATTTCGCACCCGTGAGCACATGAGCACCGGCATGAAATGACTGAGGGGCGCGAAACGCGCCCCTCAGTCACTTGCTATGTCATTTGCTATCGGAGCCAGGGGACCGAGCGGTCGAGCACATCCCGCTGGCGGAGCTCCTTGCGCAGCGGAATGTCCTCGTCGACAAAGCCGTCCCAGTTCACGCCCCAATGGTTGGCGGTGTGGGTGCTCTCGCCCAATAGCTGGCGCTGCACCGGCGTCCGGTTGGCCCACCACCGGCTGGTCTTGTCGATCGGCATGTCGTCCAGCGGCCTGATCCACCGGTAGGTGTAGCCGACGAAGAGCATCTTGCGCGTGATCGTCGACAGGTTGGTCGATCGCGAGTGCCACAGCCGGCGATCGAAGATGAAGCAGTCGCCCGGATTCGCCGTGATTTCCACGGTGCCCTCGGGGTCGGGGTGGTGCACCGAGGTGTCCTCGGGCCGCGCCAGCGAATTGCTCAGGTGCCCACCCGGGATGACCTTCGTGGCACCGCGGCCGGTCTGCGACAGATCAGAGATCACATAGGCGACCTTGAGCGAGAACATCGGCCGCGGCAAATTCGGATCCATCGTCTCCGGGTCGGAATTCTGCCGGTACCCGTCCTGATGCCAGCCCCAGTAAGGC
>DPJL01000410.1:10311-15180 GCA_003543035.1 Micromonosporaceae bacterium
CTCACCGAAGAGCTCATCCCGGTCCAGGAAGCCAAGGAGATGGACAGTGCCATCCTTGGAGCCACGTCCGGCCTCGATCTCCTCCGCGTAGACCCGGTCCATAGCGGCTTCCAACCGCTCCCGGTGGTCCTCGGTAAGCACGTTGCGTAGCAACAGAAATCCCGAATCGAGGAACTCTTGGCGATCTGCCTCGCTGATCGGGGCATAGGCGATCGCATCGTCTTGAGGGGTGATATGCATTTCCTCCCCTAGTGTTGGGGGCCACTAGAAGATCCGATACTAACCGGTGTTAATCATCGGCGCGGACCTCGGCCGTTACCTGATCGGTCGCCTTTTGGACGGCTGACCACTGACCGCTCTTGGCCGACCACTCCTGGTCCGCAAAGCTCACCTTTGTCACACCGGTGTGCTTTGCCTGAGCGACCAGCCAATGGGCCAGCTGCCAGCCAGTTTGGCTGTCTTTGGCCGGAACACGAAGCATGTGTTGGTCGGTGACCACCTTAGGAGCTTTGGTGCCAAAATCTTGCCTTAATTTTTCTGCGGTGTCCTTGGCCGCGTCGGGTCCGATCTTGGCTGGAGTGGTCTCGTCTGAGCACGTGATAGCCCCAACCGCCTGGCCGGTCAACGCCAGGGTCAGCACGCTCGCCTCGTCGGCCCACTTCTCATAGGCCTCCGGATAGGCCGAGCGCTGCACCTCCTGCGCCGCGTCGGTGACCCGCATCTGTTGCCAGCCCTTGACCTTAAGCAGGGCGGTATAGAACCGCTCGGTGGCATAGCGCGGATCCAGGATCTGCTCCGGTGTCCCCCAGCCCTGACTGGGCCGCTGCTGGAACAGGCCGATCGAGTCGTGGTCGTTGCGGCGGCCCAAATCCTCGAGATTGCGCAGCTTCGACTCCTGCAGCGCGGCGGCGAGGGCGACGACTATGGCCCGATCCGGGACGCTCCGCCGGATCCCGACAGCGGCCACGGTCGACGCATTGGCCATCTGCTCCGGATCGAGCCGCACCTTGTCATCGCCTTGTGCGGCACAGCTGGTGAGACTCTCGGGAATGGACAAACCGCCGTCGAGGTGTTGGCGCGCCAGGTATCCGCCCAGGCCGAAGACCAGGATCAGAAGAACGAGTGCCGTTACTGCGGTGCGGGCGCGCACGGTCACACACTACGTCGGAATCCAAGCGGGGTCGCGTTTTTCACGGAACGCCGACACTCCTTCGCGTCCCTCGGCCGAGCTGAAGAACTCCAGGGAAAGCGCTGAGAGTTCGTTGATGTCGGCGAGGGTGGGATTGCGCCGCAGTAACTGTTTCGTGGCGGCGAGGGCGCGGGGAGCTCCTCGTACCAAGGACGAGCACCACCCGTCGACCACGGCGTCGATCCCGTCGGTGGGGACGGCGGCGTTGACCAGACCGGAGGCTGCCGCCTTCGCACCGTCGAAGACGTCACCGGTCAGGAAGAGCTCGGCAGCGGCCCGCGGCGAGAGTCTGGGTAGGACGGTGGCGGAGATGAGTGCCGGGATCACCCCGAGTCGCACCTCGGAGAAGGCGAAGGTGGCCGTGTCGGCGCAGACCGCCAGGTCGGCAGCGGCGATGAGGCCGACGCCGCCTGCACGTGCGGGACCTCGAACCACGGCGATGACCGGTTTGGGGCATTCGGCGACGGCGGCGAGGATGTCGCCCATGACGTTGGCGGGCATCTCGCCGGTGGAGGCGGCCTTAGCCGTCTCGGACAGGTCGGCTCCGGAGCAGAAGACCGGGCCGGTGTGGTCGAGCACCACCACCCGTGCTTGATCATCTGCGACGATCTCGGAGAGGGCGGTCAGCAGCTCGCGCATGAGGGCGGTGGACAATGCGTTGCGGTTGGCGGGGGAGTCGAGGACGACTCTCGTGATCCCGCCCGCATGACTGAGCTTGATGAGCGACATGAGGGCAGACTAGACGGCCTTGCGGCGCCTAGAGGAAGGTGACGCGGCCTTGGACACATCCGCCAGGCCCGGCGGTACCGAGGCGAGGCGACGCGGCCCAGAATAGGAGCATGGCACAACTACCCGAGGGCGAACCGGTACCGGATGATGGTTCTCTGCCCGAAGCAGCTCTCGAGCGCGTGGGAGAGCGCGGCTTCGGCGTGTACCTGCATGTGCCTTTCTGCGCGAGCCGGTGTGGCTACTGCGACTTCAACACCTATACGGCCACCGAGCTGGGCGGGGCCGACACCGAGGGGTACGTCGAGGCGATCGAAAAAGAGCTGGCGCTGGCGAAGCGATGGGTCGACCGGAAGGTAGACACCGTCTTCGTTGGCGGGGGAACGCCGACGATGCTGCGGTCGGAGCAACTGCTGCGCATGCTCGAGGCCATCGACAAAACCTGGGGCCTGGCAAGCGATGCCGAGGTGACCACCGAAGCCAACCCGGAGTCGGTGACCCCGCAATCGCTCAGGGAGCTGCGCCGGGGTGGGTTCACCCGGGTCTCGCTGGGGATGCAGTCGGCTTCGGCGAAGGTACTCGCCGTCTTGGATCGAAAACACACCGCGGGCCGTGCCCCGGAAGCGGCGCTTGAGGCCCGCGAAGCCGGTTTTGCGCACGTGAATCTGGACCTGATCTACGGCACCCCGGGCGAGACGGTGGAGGACTTCGCCCAGTCGCTGGATCGGGTGGTGGACGCCGGAGTGGATCATGTCAGCGCCTATTCGCTGATCGTGGAGGACGGCACCCGGCTCGCCGCGAGAGTGCGCAAGGGCGAGCTTGCGGCGCCCGACGATGACACCGCGGCGGATCGCTACCTGGCGGCTGAGGATCGGCTGACCCGGGCCGGTTTCAGCTGGTACGAGGTTTCCAACTGGGCGCGTGATGACGAGGCTCGATGCAAGCACAACCTGCTCTATTGGCGCGGCGGCGATTGGTGGGGTCTCGGGCCGGGTGCGCACAGCCATGTCGGCGGAGTGCGATGGTGGAATGTCAAGCACCCCAAGCGTTATGCGGATCGGCTGGGCGAGGGGAAGTCCCCCGGGCTGGGGCGCGAGATCTTGACCGCGGAACAGCGGCACACCGAGGAAGTGTTGCTGGGGCTGCGTTTGGCCGACGGGCTCGCCGAGACCGACATCGATCTGAGCAAGGTCCAAGGTGGACTGATCGAAACGAAAGACGGCCGCGCAACGTTGACGCTGCGCGGCCGGCTGTTGGCAGACGCTGTGGTCCGCGACTTGCTTACTTGATCAGACGGAAGGTCATCGGGTAGCGGTAGAGCGTGCCTTCGTTGGCCTTGATACCGCCGATGATGCTGAAGACGATGATGACGAGCCAGGTGATCATTGGCAGGAAGAACAGGAGCCCGAAGCTGCAGACCGCGAGGACAAAGGCGACCAGTGTCGCGACAGCCCAAGTGATCTGGAAGTTCAGCGCCTCGACGGAGTGCGCCTTCACCGTGGGCGACTCGTTGCCCTTGACCAGCATCGCGATCAATGGAGCGATGAAGCCGAGCACGATGCCGCCGAAGTGAGCGAGCAGTGCCCAGGTCTTCTCGTCATTGTTTGCGTAGCCGGCCGGGGCGACGCCGCCGGTGATCGGCGGACCGGCCGAGTAGCCTCCGCCTGGCGGCGGTGGCGGAGCGCTGGGGGGAGCGCTTGGCGGCGGCGGTGCACTCGGCGGTGCGCTTGGGGGCGCCGGAGGCGGTGCCGAAGGTGGTGCGCTCGGCGGGGTCGAGGCCGTGGGATCCTGCGGCACGCCGGGCGGGGTGGGTTCACTCATGCCCGACAGGCTAGGACTAACGATCAAACTCCGCCAGTCAACACACCTGACCGATTGGTGACAGCTCAACGTAGACTGGCACTCGTTACATTCGAGTGCCAGCGGTGATGGAGGTGGACATGGGTTTGGACGAACGCAAGCTTGACGTGCTGCGCGCCATCGTCGAGGACTACGTGGCGACCCAGGAACCTGTCGGCAGCCGTGCCCTGGTGGAGCGGCACTCCCTCGGGGTGTCCCCGGCGACCGTCCGCAACGACATGGCGGTGCTGGAGGAAGAGGGCTATATTCGCCAGCCCCATACGTCGGCCGGGCGAGTGCCGACGGACCGGGGTTATCGCCTGTTCGTGGACCGGCTCTCCAAGGTCAAGCCGCTCTCGCCGGCCGAGCGCCGGGCGATCGAGCGCTTCCTGCTGGGTGCCGTTGACCTGGACGATGTGGTGCACCGCGCAGTTCGATTGCTTGCTCAGCTGACCCGCCAGGTGGCGGTGGTGCAATACCCGAGCCTGGCCCGATCCTCGGTGCGTCACCTCGAGCTGGTTCCGGTTTCGACCACGCGAATGCTTGTCGTCATGATCACCGACACCGGCCGGGTGGAGCAGCGCATCGTCGAGCTGCCCGAGCCGACTCAGGTCGAAGAGGTCGAGTCGCTGACGCGGTTGCTCAACGAGAAGCTCGTCGGGATCAAGCTCGTCGACACACCTCCGCTCGTGCAGGCCCTCGTGGAGCAGACCAGCAAACCCGCGATGAGTGCCCTTGCCATCGTCCTGCTGGAAACGTTGGTGGAGCGCCACGAAGAGCGTCTCGCCCTGGCCGGCACGGCCAACCTGACCCGCTTCAACAGCCTGGACCTGGCCGGGTCGCTGCGCCCGATCCTTGAGGCGCTTGAGGAGGAAGTCATCCTGCTCAAGCTTTTCGACGAGGTGAAAGCCGGGAGTGCGATCGTGCGGATCGGCGATGAGAATGAGGTGGCCGACCTTCGCACGACCTCGGTGGTGAGCACGGGGTACGGTCCAGGCAGCACCGTCGTGGGAGGGCTCGGTGTGCTCGGCCCAACCCGCATGGACTACCCCGGAACGATCGCGACGGTGCGGGCAGTAGCCCGCTACGTCGGTGACCTGTTGACCCAACACTGA
>DPJL01000410.1:15579-19105 GCA_003543035.1 Micromonosporaceae bacterium
GTGGCCAAGGATTACTACGGCATTCTGGGCGTTCCCCGGGATGCCACCGCGGACGACATCAAGCGGGCCTATCGCAAGCTGGCCCGCCAATATCACCCCGACGTCAATGACGACCCGGCCGCCGCGGAGAAGTTCAAGGACATCAACGCCGCCTACGAGGTGCTCTCGGATGATCAGAAGCGGCAGATAGTCGACCTGGGCGGCGATCCGCTGAGCCCGGGCGGCGGTGGCATGGGCGGTCCCGGTGGACCGGGCGGCCCGTTCGTCGGCTTCCAGGACATCATGGACGCGTTCTTCGGCGGGTCGTCGGCGCGTGGCCCTCGTCCGCGCACCCGGCCCGGCGCTGACGCCATCCTGCGCCTCGATCTCGATCTGGTGGAGACCTCCTTCGGGGTGGAAGCCCCGATCACGGTCGACACCGCGGTGCTTTGCACGAGCTGCTCCGGCGCGGGCACTGCGCCCGGCACCCATCCGCAGACCTGTGACACCTGCGGCGGTCGCGGTGAGGTGCAGTCGGTGCAGCGCACGTTCCTGGGTCAGGTGGTCTCTTCGCGTCCCTGTGGCACCTGTGCCGGCTATGGCACCACGATCCCGCACCCCTGCTCGACTTGCGGCGGCGATGGCCGCGTGCGCACCCGGCGCAGTCTGACCGTGAAGATCCCGGCCGGCGTCGAAGACGGCATGCGCATCCGGCTCGCCGGTCAGGGCGAGGTCGGGCCGGGCGGTGGCCCATCCGGAGATCTCTATGTCGAGATTCATGAGCGGGCGCACGATGTCTACGCGCGCAAGGGCGATGACTTGCACTGCAAGGTGACTGTGCCGATGACAGCGGCCGCACTTGGTACTCGCCTGACCATCAAGACCTTGGACTCGGAGGAGCAGCTCGAGGTGAAGGCTGGTACGCAGCCCGGCTCGACGCTTCGCATCCGGGGCAAAGGCGTACCGCACCTGCGCGGTCAGGGGCGCGGCGACCTGTTCGTGCATCTCGATGTGCGCACGCCGACCAAGCTTGACACCACTCAGGAGCAGATCCTGCGGGAGTTTGCCCGCATGCGCGGCGAAGAGGTCGCCGAGCTGTCCAAACAGGGCGGATTCTTCTCCCGGATGCGCGACGCCTTCAACGGGCACTGATGTCACTACCGCTATTTTTGGTGCCTGCATTGCCTTCGGGGGATTCGTTCGAGCTCGACGGCCCGGAAGGGCGTCATGCCGCGACCGTGCAACGCCTTCGCGCGGGCGAGGAGCTGCTCCTTGGCGATGGGCAGGGCGGCACTGCCCAGGCGCGGGTCGAGGCCGTCGGCAAGGCAAGCCTTTCGCTTTTTCTTACCTCGCGGGGGTACCAGGAGAGACCCGACCCGCTTCTTAAAGTTGCCCAGGGCATCGCCAAGGGTGACCGTGGCGAGCTTGCGGTACAGGCTATGACCGAGGTCGGGGTCGACGAGATCATCCCGTGGGCGGCCGCGCGCAGCGTGGCTCAGTGGCGCGGCGATCGCGGTTTCAAAGCGCGCGACAAGTGGGCGGCGACAGCTCGCGAGGCGGCGAAGCAGGCGCGGCGGGCGTGGATCCCCACCGTCGCCGGCGATCCCGATGTCTCCACCAAGGAGCTGGTGTCGCGTTTGGACTCCACCTCGCTCGTGCTGCACGAGGAAGCCTCGGAAAGTCTTGCCACGGTTGAGCTTCCGGCGACGGGCGAGATCGTCCTCGTAGTAGGCCCCGAGGGCGGCATCGATGGCAGTGAACTCGCCGCATTCGTGGCGGTGGGTGCGCGCCCGGTTCGCTTGGGCGGCAATGTTCTGCGCACCTCCACCGCCGGCGTCGCCGCTCTTTCCGCCCTCTCCATCCGCCTCTCGCGCTGGTAAGGAATACCATGACGGCTGTGAACGAATGCCTCTTCTGCCGGATCGTCGCCGGGGACATCCCGGCGACCGTGGTCCACGAGACCGAGCGCACCTTGGCCTTCCGCGACATCAGCCCGAAGGCCCCGGTGCACGTGCTGGTGATCACGAAGGAGCACTATGCCGACGTCGCCGCGCTGGGCTCGGGAGACCCGGCACTCGCCGGTGAGGTGATCGCTAGCGTGGCCACGGTGGCGGAGAAGGAAGGCCTGCTCGGTGACGGCTTCCGGGTCGTCTTCAACACGGGCGAATCCGTGGGCCAGACCGTCCTTCACGCGCACGCCCATGTGCTGGGTGGCCGATCTTACGGTGATCTATGACGGCAGCTCTTGAGCGCATAGTTCGGCTGGTTCAGGCCGAGGCGCGGGTGCCCGCGCTCAGTGTGGCACTGCGACGTGGCGATCGTGAACTTTGGACATTCCAGGTAGGAGCTTCTGGTACCGTCCGGCCGCTCGACGCGGACAGCCGCTTCCGGATCGGCTCGATCACCAAGACTTTCACCGCCGTGCTCGTGATGCAGTGCCGTGACGCCGGTCTGCTCGACCTGGACGACTCGGTGGCCAAGTTCCTCGACGTCCCGGCGCACGGCGACCTCACCATCCGCAGGCTGCTTTCGCACACCGCTGGGCTGCAACGCGAGCCGTTCGGTGATGTGTGGGACACCCTGCACGCGCCCGACCTCGCCGGCTTGCTGGCCGACCTGGTGCGGACCGAGGCTGTGCACCCGCAATCGCGTCGCTTCCACTATTCGAATCTCGGCTACGCGTTGCTCGGACACACGGCGGCCAGGGTGCTCGACGGTCAGTGGTGGCCGCTGGTGCAGGAGCGCATCTGCACGCCGCTCGGCTTGGCCGCCACCACGTTTGAGATGCCCGCGAACGCGGTAACCGGCTACCTCGTGGATACATATTCGGAAAATGCCCGTCCGGAGCCGCCGGTCGACTTCGGCGCCGTCGGACCTGCCGCGCAGCTGTGGAGCACGGCGGTGGACATGGCGGCCTGGGGAGCGTTCCTCGCCGATCCGGTCAGCGCCGATCCGAAGGGCTCAGTGCTGGCCGTTGCCACGCTCGAAGAGATGCGGTGGCCGTTGGCCCCACGGCATGAGGGTGTCTGGGTCTCCAGCCTGGGCCTGGGGCCGATGATCTATCCGCAGCCCGACCGCTCTGTCCACATCGGACATAACGGTGCGATGCCCGGATTCCTTGCGGCGGCTTATGGTCGCCATGGCGGGCCGGGCAACCCCGGTGGGATGTCGGCTTCGGTGCTCGCCTCGTCCGGGACGGCAGCCGACATCATCGACCTACCGCACCGGCTGCTCAACGAGGCACTGACCCAGGACCCGGCCGATATCGCGCCCTGGTCACCGGGCGACGCTGTCCCAGGCGATCTGCGCAGTGTGCTCGGCCGATGGTGGGGCGAAGGCTTCGAGTATGTGTTCCGGTGGTCCCGCGGGATGCTGACCGCGGCGGGGGTGGATGATCCGGCGTGGCTGGCTCCGGCGACTTTTGTCCCGGTACCCGACAAAAATGATCTTTATAGAACGGTTTCCGGGCGTGAAGTGGGCGAGCTGCTGCGTTTGACCCGCGGCTCCGACGGTGACGTGGTGCGTATGCACTGGGCGACTTATCGCT
>DPJL01000403.1 GCA_003543035.1 Micromonosporaceae bacterium
GCCACCTCGGCCACCAAGAAGGTGCCCGAGCTGCCGCCGGCCAAGCGCGGGCCGATCAAGCCGAAGCCGAGCCCGTTCTCCACTGAGCGCTCAGCCAACGGCTACATCGGCGTCGCCACGCTGCGGGCTCTGCTCGAGCCCATCATCGTGGGCGGCCGCGCGGGTTCGGACACTGTCGACCGTGATGTCGCGGCGGTGCTCAAAGAACTGTCCACTTTGGTGGGTGGTCCCGCGTCACAGCCGGTGGCCGGGCCGCTCGTGGAAGCGTTGGTAAATAAGGACATTGATTCGGGGGTACGCAATTACGCCCTCTTCGCCGGCAAAGGCCTCCCGGATGAGTGGCGGGCGGCGTTGGTGAAGGCGGCGACCTCCCGGGTTCAGGAGTTGACCGCTGCCCTCGATCGGGCCGCCGAGCATGCCGAGGCCAACCGCCCTCGCCGCGTCTGGCTACCAGGCGGGAAGAAGCGCGCCGACGCTCGAGTCGAGGTGCTGCACCAAAACGAGGTCGACAAGGTGGCCCTGCGCTATGTGGTGGAGCCGGTCCGGCGCGTGCTCGCCACGTACGAGCGAGCCCGCGCCGCAATGCCGCCCGGAGGCGCCGTCTAACGCGACGGCCGGATGACCTGTGGCCGGATGACCTGTGGCCGGACGACCTGTGGCCGCTCGACCTTCGGTGGCTCGACAAGCCGTGGACGTTGGGGGACATCCCGCAGTCGGGGGAGCCCACTGGGCAAGAGCTTGGCCGGCCTTGTTGTTGGCGGTGCGCTGGGAGCTGTGCTCGCCGGTGGCTCCACCGGCTTTGTCGCGCGCGGCGGAACGGGAAGCGTTGGCGTCGTTGATGTTTTGGGCTTCTTGCGGACCGGCCGGGTAGGAGTGTCCACCACGGACCGTCGCTCCAACTGTGGTGTGGGCGGGCGTTCCTTGGCAACGGGCGGCTCGACCGGGTTCACCCGAGCCGGCTCCTGCGAGCTAACGGGGGGTGCCACGGTCGAGCTCGTTTCAGGTGGAGCTGCTGGAACAAGCAGCGGCCGCACCGGGCCGGCGGAGTGACTGTCACCCAGCCCGTTGACTCCGGCCCTCAGGATGATCCAGCTCGGAACAGCGGTTAGGCCGGCCATCAGAGTCAGCAGGATGGCATATCGGCGAGTGGAACCGGACAAACCAATAGCGGCCCTGCGTCGGTGCCGGATAGGCGGCGATTGGGACTTGAGCACATCTTCCAGGAAATCGGACATTGTAACTACCTCACGACAAACGGGGGGAATCCCGCTTGTCTAACGCCGTCAGCAGCGCCGGGAGACTCAGCAATTCCGGGCCACCGGGCCTCGCCTCGCGAAAAGTGAGCAGCTCCTCTAGGCCCGGTGCGGCCAAAGTCACGCGCCCAAGCTGTGACGGCAGCCACCGATACGGCAGTATTAAGTCCAAGGCGGCAGCGTCGCCGCGCGCTGATCTTCGGCAGTGACCATGTCGCTGGTGGTTCAGTCGCGGTTATGCCACGCCTCGAAGATGGCGTGCCATCTTTACCACGCGATAACCCCCACCGGGGCCAGGCGTGGCCTAAACCGGTGGCACACCCCGCTGCCGGGGACCTGACATTGGGAGACACGGATGACCAGAGCCTCCTCGAAGCGCGCGGCGCCGCCATCCGGCGCGCCCGAGTCCACCGGGACCGGGACGACCGCAGACTTCGTGCAGCTACTCACCCCGGACGGCGAGCGGGTGTCGCACCCCGACTACTCCGTCGACTTCAGCGACGACGAGCTGCGCGGGCTTTACCGCGATCTCGTCACCGTCCGCAAGCTCGACGCCGAAGCCACCGCCCTGCAGCGCCAGGGCGAGCTAGGGATCTGGGCCAGCCTGCTCGGACAGGAGGCGGCTCAAGTCGGCTCGGGCCGCGCACTGCGTACTCAGGACATGGCCTTTCCGACCTATCGCGAACACGGCGTGCTCTACTGCCGCGGCATCGACCCGATCATGCCGCTCGGCCTGTTCCGTGGCGTTGACCAGGGCGGCTGGGACCCGATCGCGAACAAGTTCGGCATCTACACGATCGTGATCGGCGCGCAGACCCTGCACGCGACCGGCTACGCCATGGGCATCGCGATGGACGGCAAGATGGGCACCGACGACGGCGAGGCGGTCATCGCCTACTTCGGCGACGGCGCGACCAGCCAGGGCGACGTCAACGAGGCGTTCATCTTCGCCAGTGTGTACAACTCGCCGATCGTCTTCTTCTGCCAGAACAACCAGTACGCCATCTCCGAGCCGCTGCAGCGGCAGACCAAGGTGCCGCTCTACCAGCGCGCCTCCGGTTTCGGCTTCCCGGGAGTGCGGGTGGACGGCAACGACGTGCTCGCCACCTATGCGGTGACCCGCGCCGCACTCGACAACGCCCGCCACGGCAACGGCCCGACCCTCATCGAGGCCTATACGTACCGGATGGGCGCGCACACCACCTCGGACGACCCGACCCGGTACCGGGTGGCCAGCGAGGTCGAAGAGTGGCAGGCCAAGGACCCGATCTCGCGTATCAGGAAGCTGCTCGAGCGGGAGGGCATCGCGGACGAGGCCTTCTTCACCGAGGTCGACGCGCAGGCCAGGGTTGAAGCGGTCGCCCTGCGGGAACGAGTGCTGAGCCTGCCCGAGCCGGATCCGAGCGAGATGTTCCAGCACGTCTATCCGCATGGTTCGCCCGAGGTCGACGAGCAGGCCGCGAAGTTTGCCGCCTACCACGCGTCGTTTGAAGGAGCGCAGCACTGATGAGTGAGACATTGACTCTCGGCAAGGCGCTCAACCTGGGCCTTCGCCGCTCGATGGAGGACGACTCCAAGGTCATCCTGATGGGTGAGGACATCGGCAAGCTCGGCGGTGTCTTCCGAATTACCGACGGCCTGCAGAAGGACTTCGGCGATGAGCGCGTCATCGACACGCCGCTGGCCGAGGCCGGCATCGTCGGCACCGCGATCGGCCTGGCGCTGCGCGGATACCGCCCGGTGGTGGAGATCCAGTTCGACGGGTTCGTCTACCCCGCTTACGACCAGATCGTGTGTCAGGTGGCTAAGTTCCACTTCCGGTCCCGCGGCAAGGTCAGCCTGCCGATGGTGATCCGGATCCCGTTCGGCGGTGGCATCGGCGCGGTCGAGCACCACTCGGAGTCGCCGGAGGCCTATTTCTCGCACACCGCCGGTCTCAAGGTGGTCGCCTGCTCCAACCCGGCCGACGCCTACTGGATGATCCAGCAGGCTATTGCCAGCGACGACCCGATCATCTTCTTCGAGCCGAAGCGGCGTTACTGGGAGAAGGGCGAGGTCGACACCGAATCCTCGTTGGACCAGGCCTATCCGTTGCACGCCACCAAGGTGCTCCGCCCGGGCACAGACGTCACCGTGCTCGCCTACGGCCCCATGGTCCGCACCGCGCTGGACGCGGCCAAGGCCGCCGAAGAGGACGGTCGCTCGCTCGAGGTTTTCGATCTGCGCACACTGTCTCCTTTGGACATGGGCCCGGTTTTCGAGTCGGTGAAGCGCACCGGCCGCGCGGTGGTCGTGCACGAGGCTCCGGGGAACCTGGGTCTTGGCTCGGAGCTCGCCGCCCGGATCACCGAGGAGTGCTTCTACTCGCTCGAGGCCCCGGTGCTGCGGGTGACCGGCTACGACACGCCTTACCCGGCTTCGCGTCTGGAAGAGGAGTACCTGCCCGATCTGGACCGGGTGCTCGACGCGGTCGACCGTTCGTTCGGGTGGTGAGGGCGACCGATGGCTATCAATAACTTTCCGCTGCCGGACCTCGGTGAAGGCCTGACCGAGGGCGAGATCCTCAAGTGGCTTGTCGCCGAAGGTGACGTCATCGAGCTGAACCAGCCCATCGTCGAGGTGGAGACCGCCAAGGCCGCGGTCGAGATCCCGGCGAAGTGGGCGGGCACCGTCGTCAAGATCCACCACCCCGAGGGAACGGTCGTCAACGTCGGTGACCCGATCATCTCGATCGACACCGGCGGCGGATCGCCAGCCGCCGCCTCGACCAAGGAAGAGGCGCCTCCGGCCGAAGGTGGCCTGATCGGCGAGACCAAGGCCGACGGCCGGACGGCGGTGCTCGTCGGCTACGGCCCGAAGACCGCCACGGCAAAGCGCCGGGCTCGGGTCGGTGCCACCCCGGCTCCCTCCGCGAGTGCGGTCGAAACAGCCACGGCCGCCGCACCGGCAACGCCCGAGCAAGCAGTCAGTGCTGCTTTCGAATCCGGCGTAACCGAGGCTCCGGCTCCGGCGCCCGCACCTTCGAGCGGATCGGTGCTGGCGAAGCCCCCGGTTCGCAAGATGGCGCGAGACCTCGGCGTGGATCTGTCCACTGTGGTGGGTTCGGGTCCGCAGGGTTCGATCACCCGCGATGACGTGCAGAGCGCGATCTCCTCGGTCAACGGCTCTGCTTCGGTGGCGCAGGTTGTCCGCGCGCCGGGCGAACGTGAGACCAGGATCGCGATCAAGGGAGTTCGCAAGCTGACCGCCGCGAACATGGTGGCCTCGGCGTTCACGGCTCCTCATGTCACGGAGTTCCTGACCGTCGACATGACCCGCTCGATGCGCGCGCTGGACAGGCTCAAGGCACAGCGGGATTGGCGCGAGGTCCGCGTGTCGCCACTGCTCCTGGTGGCCAAGGCGGTCCTGCTCGCCGCGAAGCGGTACCCAATGATTAATTCCACCTGGTCCGGTGAGACCGAAGAGATCATCGTCAAGAACTACGTCAATCTTGGCGTGGCAGCGGCCACCGAGCGTGGGCTGATCGTGCCCAACATCAAGGATGCCGACGCGCTTTCACTGCGGCAGCTCGCCGATGCCATGAACGATCTCGTCGCGACGGCCAAGACGGGCAAGACTCCACCGGCCGCGATGACCGGCGGCACCTTCACGATCACCAATGTAGGTGTCTTCGGCGTGGACACCGGGACCCCGATCCTGCCCCCGGGCGAGGCGGCCATTCTGGCCTTCGGCGCGGTGCGGGAGCAGCCATGGGTGCACAAGAGCAAGATCAAGGTGCGTCAGGTGACGACCCTTGGCCTCTCCTTCGATCACCGCATCATCGACGGCGAGCTGGGCTCCAAGTTCCTGCGCGACGTAGGCGAGTTCCTCACCGACCCCGAGGCAGCCCTGCTGGCCTGGACGTAGTGATCCAACTAAACGGGGAGATACTCGCGTGAGTACCTCCCCGTTTGGCTTGTTCGGGATATAAGCTAGTTCCGTCGGAGCCGGAATTATCTAATTTCCCGAACACGGAGCATTATGGCTTTAGAAGCGCCTGAGCGAGAGGTCGATATCGCGCGGCTTGCTCTGGCGCAGATAACCGATCGGCTGCCGGTCGGCTGGTCCACCGGAGCCTTGAATATCGCTGAGGTGCCAGACGTTCGAGCAGATTTCGTTGCGCAGCTGACAGCGCCAGACGGCACCAAAAGCTTGCTAATCATGGAGGTCAAGCGCCACCCCGACGTGAGGGATCTTCCACGTGTGATGAAGCAGCTGAGACACTTCAGCGCCTCCCCTCATTTGATCCCCATATTGACCGGCCGCTATTTCACGCCATCTGTGCGCGGCTGGCTCGAAGAGCACGACCTGTCGTACGTCGACGCCACAGGGAATCTTCGGATCACCTCGGGCAAGCCTGCCCTGTTTCTGCGCGATCGAGGAGCAGACAAGGACCCCTGGCGCGGTCCTGGAAGACCGCGCGGCAGCCTCCAAGATCCTATCGCGGCCCGAGTGGTTCGTGCTCTTGTTGACCTACCGGAGCCGCTCAGCGTTCCCGAGCTGGTTCGCAGAGCGGGCACATCGACCGGCGCAACGTACCGAGTGGTGGAGTTTCTCGAGCGGGAGGCGTTATTGGAGCGCCAGCCGCGTGGGCCGATCATCAACGTCAAGTGGCGTCAGATAATCGAGCGGTGGAGCCAGGACTACGGGTTTCAGGCCAGCAATGCGGTCGCCGGATACCTCGAGCCTCGTGGCCTACAGACCCTATTGGACCGGTTAAGCGGCACATCTGATCTGCGGTATGCGCTAACAGGTTCGGTTGCCGCACACCGGTTTGCGCCTTACGCACCAGCGCGTATGGCGGCAATCTACGTCGATGATGCGCAGCAAGCTGCTGCGGAGCTGGATTTGCGGCCAGTGGATTCGGGAGCAAACGTGCTATTGGCAGCGACCGAGTATCACGTCGTCTTTGAGAGAACCACTAGCGCCGATGGCTTGCGACTCGTGGCACCCGCCCAGGCGGCCGTTGATCTATTAACCGGTCCCGGCCGTAACCCTGCCGAGGCCCAGGCACTCCTTGACTGGATGGAAAAGAATGAACGTTCTTGGCGACAATGATCTCCTTGTTGCCGCCCGCGGTGCATTGTTGGACGCGCTCGAGGCACTCAAAGAGCACCGCAACGCCGTCGTCGTGATCGGTGCACAAGCCATTCACCTGCACACCGGTGGAGCACAAGTTGCCCTGGCCGAGGCCACCAAGGACTCAGACCTCGCTCTTGACACTCGTGCTCTCGCTGGAGAACCGCTTCTTGAGGAGACAATGGAGCGCGCAGGCTTTCGGTTGGATCCAGCTGCGCTCCAGCCGGGTGCTTGGCTCAGTCCGGCCGGAATCCCCGTCGATCTCATGGTCCCGGAGGCGCTGGCGGGTAGCGGAGGTCGACGCGGCGCCCGCATCCCGCCCCACTCGAAAAACGCCGCTCGCAGAGCGTTCGGCTTGGAAGCTGCGGTAGTGGACTTCTCGCCAATCGCGGTCAAATCCCTTGGTACCAAAGACTCGCGGTCGTTCCGCGCGAATATTGCCAGCCCTGCGGCGCTACTCGTGGCCAAGCTCCATAAGCTCGGTGAGCGGCAAGGCGACCTCAGGCGCCTGATGGATAAGGACGCCCATGACATTTACCGGCTGTTGGTCGCCGTACCCACAAACGGAATCGCGTCCAGCTTGTTGAGGCTGTGTGGTGATCCTCTGGCGGGCAAGGCTACGACGTCTGCCGTGACCCTTCTCGGCGAACTATTCGCCAAAGGCTCCGGTGCGCCCGCATCCAAGATGGCCGGCCGGGCAGAAGAAGGCGTGGGAGATCCTGCTCTTGTCTCGGCTGCCGTTGCCGCCCTTGCCGACGATCTTATGAAGGCGATGAATCGGTGATCCACGACAGCGATCCGTTTGCGACCCCGGAGTCGGCGCGTTCTCAAGTGCGCCGGCTCCGGGGTCGCTTCGCGCAGACAGTGACCCTGTGGACGGCTCCCGGCCCGGCCGGGCTCACTGTCTCGTCCTGCCTTGTCGCCGACGGCGAGCCGGGCAAGCTGCTCGGGCTGATCGACGACGAGTCGACGCTCTGGACTTCGTTGAAGAGCGCAGGCGTTTTCGCGGTGACACCATTGACCTACGGCCAGCAGCAGCTCGCCGATCGCTTTGCCGGGCTGCTGCCCGCGCCGGGCGGACTTTTCAGGCAAGGCGAACCGTGGGCCGAGACGGCCTTCGGCCCGGTGCTCGGGGAAACGTGGGCCGGCTGTCGCCTCGACTCGGCCCGCGAATTCGGCTGGGGACTGCTCATCGAGGCGACCATCGCCGAGATCACACTGGGCCCCACAGCATCGCCCTTGCTGCACCATAGGGGTTCGTACGCCCAGCTCCACGACCGCTAAGCTTGTCCGCATGTCAGTCACCCCACGCTTCGGCGAGAATCATCGCGTCCTCGTGTCCGGTGGTGCCGGGTTTGTCCCGTCACACCTGATCGACGTGTTGATATCGCGCGGCTGCGAAGTAGTGGCGATCGACAATCTCATCACCGGGTCCGAGAGCAATGTCGCACACCTAATCGGCAACCCGCTCTTCACACTGGTCAAAGCCGATGTTTCGGATGGCATTCCAGCCGAGCCGGCGCTGACCGGCCGCTTCGACGCGATCCTGCACATGGCCTCGCCGGCCAGCCCCACCGACTTCGGCACTTTTCCGCTGGAGATCTTGAGGGTTGGTTCTCTGGGCACCTTTCACCTGCTCGACCGAGCCCGCGAGGACGGCGCCCGCTTCTTGCTGGCATCGACGTCTGAGGCCTACGGCGACCCACTTGTGCATCCGCAGCCGGAGAGCTACTGGGGCAACGTCAACCCGATCGGCATCCGCAGCGTCTATGACGAGGCCAAGCGCTTCGCTGAGGCAACCACCATGGCGTATAGGCGCACCCACCGTGTCGACACGGCGATCGTGCGTATTTTTAACACCTTTGGCCCTCGTATGCGCGCCAATGACGGCCGGGCAATCCCGACCTTCATCTCCCAGGCGCTGCGCAACGAGCCGATCACCGTGCACGGCACCGGTGAGCAAACCCGCTCGATCTGCTTTGTGGACGATCTGGTCCGGGGAATTTTGCTGCTGCTCGACTCGCACGAAACCGGCCCGATCAACTGTGGCACAGAGCACGAGATGACCATGCTTGAGCTGGCCGAGCGAATCGTTTTGCTGAGCGGGTCATCCTCGCAGGTCACGCTGGTCCCGCGGACCGCTGACGACCCCGATCGGCGCCGCCCCGACCTGACCCTCGCCCGGACCAAGCTCGGCTTCGAGCCGCAGGTGGGGCCGGATGAAGGCTTGCGCGCCACGATCGAGTTCTTCAGGGCGCTCTAGCAAACAGCTTCTACTCTGGAGCGCATGTCCTCCAACGACCAACCCGAGCGACCGGTAGGCCGAGCCTCTGTACCAGGACGCGGAACCCCTCCTCGTGAAGGCGCCGCCGTGGCCCGGGCAAAAAGTGGCCCGGCGACCTACGGATCCCCCCGCAAGAAGGGCCCCAAACCCAGGTGGGGTCGCATTGCGCTGGTCGCGGTGGTGGCGCTGGCGCTCTGCGGCGGCCTTGGCAGCTTCGTCTATTACAAGACCATCGAAGGCGACCTCGAACGCACCGATCCCTTCTCGTCGCTGACCAAGGGCCGTCCTCCCAAGACGGTTTCGGGCGTGCAGAACATCCTGCTGGTCGGCAGCGACCACGCGGACCCCGACTCACAGCCGGATGTGCCCGGTCAGGCTCGCACCGACACCATCATCCTGATGCACATTCCGTCCAGTCAGGACCGTGCCTACCTGGTCTCCATGCCGCGTGATCTTTGGGTTTCGGTGCCGCAGAAGGCAACCGACGCCCAATGCGGCAACCGTCGCGCGAAGATCAATGCGGCGTTCGCCTGGGGCGAGCTGCCGCTACTCGTCAAGACGGTGGAGTGCTTCACCTCGGTGCGCGTAGACCACGTGGTATCGATCGACTTTGGTGGATTCAAGCAGGTGGTGGATGCACTCGGCGGAGTGGACATGCCGATCGAGCGCAGCATCGAGTCGATCCACGAGCCGTATAGGAAGTTCACCAAGGGCACAATGCACCTCAACGGCACCGAAGCGCTGGACTATGTGCGCCAACGCAAGCAGTTCCCCGACGGCGACTTCGCCCGCATGCGGCACCAGCAACTGCTGCTCAAGGTGTTGCTGGACAAGGCCGCCAGCGGGGAGACCCTCACCAACCCGGTGAAATTCAACGCCTTCGTCAACGCGATGACCAAGGCGGTCAAGGTCGATCAGGAGTTCTCGCTGATCGACATGGCGTTGCAGTTCCGCGGGCTGCGAAGCGATGACCTGACGTTTTTGACGAGCCCGTTTTCTGGTACCGACATGATTGATGGACAAAGCGTGGTGCTCTCGGACCGGGACAAGGCCATCGCTCTTTACAACGCCATGGGTTCGGACAAGATGGCTGAGTGGGCAGGTGCAAACATCTCGCCGAGTTCGAAACCAACACAAAACACGAACCAATAGGGCGAAAACCGCTCATCCGAGGGTGAGCGGTTCATAAGCTAAGTTCATGCGCGGCTTGCGATCTGGCCTATGGCCAAAACTCCTGCTTGGAGTGGGCCTTGGCCTCATGTTGCTGGCGGCGGCCGGGTTGATAGTGACCAAGGCGCTGCTGCACCGATACGAGTCGAGTGTGACGCGGCAGGTGCTGCTGGCTCCGAGCGCTCGGGAGGTTTCCCCCGACGCCCGCAGCACCGCCTGGCGCAACAACTCCGGTCCGTTGAACTTCCTGCTCATCGGATCGGACATGCGAACCGGGTACCCCGACGAAGGCCAACGCTCGGACACGATCATCATTGTCCAGGTCAACGCCGAGCGCACCGGCGCGCATCTCGTCTCCATCCCGCGCGATCTGCTTGTCGACATCCCGGAGTTTCCGGCCACCGACTTCTACGGCAGCCGTCAGAAGATCAATGCTGCCTTCCATTTCGGTGGCGGCAACAGCGGTGGCGTCCAACTGCTCTCGGCGACCTTGGCCGAGTTGACCGGCATCAAATTCGACGGCGCGGCAGTGATCGATTTTGGTGGCTTCGAGCGCATTATCGATCTGCTCGGCGGGGTAAGGATGTGCGTCGACACCGAGGTCACCTCGATCCACACGAACCGGTTCTTCCCGCTCGGCTGCCAGATCTTCAATGGCGCCGAGGCGCTTGACTACTCACGGCAGCGCTACGGGCTGGAGAGCGGCGACTATGACCGGCAGCGGCACAACCAGCAGCTGTTGAAGGCGATCTTCAGCACGGCGCTGAGCAACGGGATCGCTCACAACCCGCTGAAGATCGACCAGTTCATCAGGGCCCTGGGCGATTCGCTGACCCTGGACACGGGCGGCGCATCGCTGGCCGACGTACTGCTGGCACTGCGCAGTCTGCGGCCAGACACCCTGGTGGGCGTGGCCGTGCCGTCCTACCCGGAGATGATCGGTGCCGAGTCTTACATCCTGCTCAACGAGGAGGCTCCGCTCCTGTTTGATGCGCTCAGCCAGGCCAAACTTGCCGACTGGGCGGTCGTGAACCCGCAATGGGTGCACGCCCTCTAGAGCGGGTAGTGGCAGCTATCGGTAAGAATGGTCTGCGTGCAGATACCGACAGTGGCCGTCAACGATGTGGCAGCCGATGCCTACCTTCTCGATGTGCGCGAGAGCGATGAGTGGGAAGCGGGGCACGCTCCGGGCGCGGCGCACCTGCCCATGATGGAGATCCCAGCCCGGCTGACCGAAGTGCCGCAGGACCGCGAAGTGGTGGTGGTGTGCCGCGTGGGCGGGCGCTCCGGGCAGGTCGTCGCCTACCTGGTCCAGCAGGGCTGGGACAACGTGACCAACCTCGATGGCG
>DPJL01000345.1 GCA_003543035.1 Micromonosporaceae bacterium
TGGTTGCGGGAAGTTGTTCCAGTTCGACGGGATGCCGAGGCTGAGGAAATTCCGGTTGGGCAGCTTGCATTCGGCGGGCGGGTCGGCGACTGCCGCGGCCTGTGCCGAGCCAGCGGTCAGGCCGCCGATCGCCAGGCACAGCACGAGAAAGAGCTTCCTATACATGACTCAACTCCAGGTGAGGGTGAGGTTGTCGATGGCAGCTTCCACGAGGCTCGGGGTGTCGTGGTCCTCCACCTCGATGGCCAGCCGGATGGTTTGGCCCGCAAAGGCGGAGAGGTTGACCGTGGCGTTCTGCCACGCGGCGGAGACGTTCGACGCTGAAGCCGTCCGCTCGAACACAGTCGTGCCACCGACCTTTACGCGCAGGTGGTCGGCCGTGCTGGCGTTGTTGAGGTGGGCCAGGTAGTAGCGGAACGCGAGCGTGATCTGCCCGGCCGGCACAGCGATCGCGGGTGACGTAACGGAGGTGATGCCACTGTCCACATCGCTCAGTGCGCAGTCGACACCGCTCGCCAGCCCGGTGACAAGCGCGTTGGAGGTGCTGGCGAGCTGGCAGATCGTTGCCTGGTAAGAGGTCTCCCCCGCGATACCACGTTCCCAGCGGCCCGCGGTGGCCGTGTCCGAGCCGGAGGCGTTCACCGTCCAGCCTTTATCCGTCTCGAAATCGTCCTCGAAGACGGTCGAGGTCTGCGGCGGGGCCGTGATGCGGACATCGTCGATGCCCGCTTCGACCAGACTGCCACCGGCGCCATCAGCGGCCTCGATCACGATCTGCACACTCTGACCGGCGAAGGCGGTGAGGTCGGCGGAGGCCGAAGCCCATGCGCCCGCTCGCACCGACGCCGCGCCCAACTGCTCGAAAACGGTGCTGCCGTTGACTTTCACTCGCAGGTGGTCGGCCGAGCTCGAATTGTCGGCGTGGGCCAGGTACTGCTGGAACGTCAACGTGAGCGGGCCCGTACCGGGCAGCAGGATCGCAGGCGAGCGAGCCGAGGTGACTCCACCGTCCACATCGTGTGTTCCGGCGTCCGGCCCGGCCGGCGCCCCGGTCACCAGATCCTTGGCGCCCGAGGGCGTGTCACCACGCTGATAGGTGCTGCCGTTGAAGACGGTCGTCTCGGGGTCGCCGACCTCCCATCTCCCAGCCGTGGCGGTACCTGAGACCGTCCAGCCCCGATCGGCCTCGAAGTCGTCGAAGTAGACCGTGGTACTCGGCGTCCCTGAGCCGGCTGTAACCCTTACCGTGTAACCAGAGTTGGCCGTCCCGAGCAGCTCGATCCTGGTCCGTGTGGCGGCGTCGTAGAACATCCCAACCTCACCCGAGCCGAGGTCATAAGGTGCGTCGCCGAACGGATCGTTGCACGCGCTCGTGTTCGGATGCGAGTCGAAGACCCGGATCGTGCCGCCACCATTGGTCTTTGAGGAGTCGACCTTGTAGATCAGCACTCCCTTGTCGCAGGCGCCCGAGTCGACTCCGATCCGTTGCCGCACTTCGGCTACCCAAGCCGTGTCGCGGCCGGTGCGGACGACGGCCATCTTCGTCCCACCCGCCTGCTCGATCGGGCTCAGTGTTACGGTCGTGGTTTCATCGCCGCGCAGACAGCTCACCTGGCTGTCGGTCAGCCAGCCGAGCTTCCACTTCTCCCAGGCGAACAGATCCGGGGCGTGCCCGCCGATGTTGCCCATGACGTCCCAGCCGCCGGTGAAGGCGAAGGTGGGGCCCTGGCCGGTGGCGTTGTAGTCCTCGGGCAGACCCATGTCATGCCCGTTCTCGTGGTTGAAGACCTTGTAGCCCCAGCTCCACGCGTCCTGGCCGAAGGTCACCCCGTTCTTGAAGACCTTCCCGTCGTGGACCACCACACCCCGGTAGTCGTTCCACTCCGGCGAGAACGCCATGGCGCTCGCATTGCGGGGTGGGACAACGTAAACGGCTTGGTACTGGCTGAAGTCGACGTCGTTGTCGGCCAGTCGCATCGCCTCGTCGATGTAGACCGCCTGCACCTCGGGCGGAGTCAGATAGGCGAAGCCGTAGTCACGGTCGTTTCGGCTCATCCTGTGCCAGCGCTGCGGCGCATCGACGGTCAACCGGAACTGTCCATAGGAGACGGTCCGGAAGAACTGCACCGCATTCGGTACGAGATTGTCGTAGTAGGCCTGGGTTCCCGAGCCTGCGACCGCATTCGGAAAGTCGACAAAGAGCATGATCGCCTTGACGTCCCCGATCGGCCGCATCTGCTTGGACCAGTCGGTGTTCATGCCGATGTGCAGGCCGGTCGGATAGCCGGGAATCGGGTTGGGCCAGCCCTCCGGCGGTGACACAATCTTGCAATCATTCGGCGCTGCCGCCTGCACATTGTGCAGGGGCAGCGCCACCGCCGCGCCCACGGCGAGACATAGTGCCAACAGCTTGTTAACGAACATTCATCTATCGAAGCGCGTCGCTTAATGCGAAGCATCCAGCAGATGTCGAAACTCTTCGCTCCGCCGTTGGCTAAACCGTGGCGACGACCAGGTAACTGCCGTTGATGTCGGCCAGCACCCGGATCTTGACTCCGGTCTGCGGGTCCTCGAAGACCCCACCGGTGTCGAAAGGCGCGTCGTTGAGCGGATCAGTTCGCTGGCCGGGGACTCCGCAACCTTCGCCCGCAGGGTTGGCGTCGAAGACGCGCGTCGACGGGCCGCCGTTGGGTACCGAGGCGTCAATCTTGTAGATCAGCACACCCTTGTTGCACGCTTGCTCGTCAAGCTTGATCGGCTGACGCACCTCGGCCACCCAAGCCGTATATCGCCCGGTTCGCACGACAATCGCCTTCGTGCCACCGGGTTCCTCGATCGGGCTCAGCAGCCGCACTGTGCCCCTTGCGTTTCCCGACACGCAGGCGACCTGGCGATCGGTAAGCCAGCCGAGTTTCCACTTCTCCCAGGCGAAGAAGTCAGGTGCGTGGCCTTTGATGTTGCCCATGACGTCCCACCCTCCGGTGAAGGCGAAGGTGGGCCCGGCCCCGGTGGCGTTGTAGTCCTCGGGCAGACCCATATCGTGGCCGGTCTCGTGATTGAGGATCCGGTGGCCCCAGAACCAGGCGTCCTGGCCGAAGGTCACCCCGTTCTTGAAGACCTTGCCGTCATGGACCACCACACCCCGGTAGTCGTTCCACTCCGGCGAGAACGGAATGTTCGCGGCGTTGCGCGGCGGCACGAGGTAGATGGCTTGGTACTGGCTGAAGTCGACCTCGTTGTCGGCCAGTCGCATCGCCTCGTCGATGTAGGCGGCCTGAGTCTCGGGCGAGACGATGTAGCCCATCCCGTACTCGCTGTCGTTCTTGCTGAGCCGGTACCACTTCTTCGGGGCGTCAACGGTCAGCCGGAACGTCCCGTAGGACGCTGTCTGGAAGAACTCCACCGACTGCGGCACCAGAAAGTCGTAGTACTCCTGGGTTCCGGTGGTGGCAGTGGCGTTTGGGAAGTCCACGAAGAGCATGACGGCCTTCACGTCACCGATCGGGCGGACCTGGTTTGCCCAGTCGGTGTTGTGCCCGGCGTGAAGTCTGGTGTTGTAACCCGGAATCCCTCCACCCGGCCAGCCCTCGGGCGGCGATGTGATCTTGCAGCCGCGGTCGGTTTGCTCCGCCGCGGCCGGGGTGGCGACCGTTCCCACGATTACAGACGCCGCGCAAAGCACGGCAAGCAGCTTCCTATCAAACATTCACCAATCGAAGCGCTTCGCTTGACCCGGAGCATCCAGCAGATGTCGAAACTTCAATGGGCAAATCTAGGTCCGTTGCACATGCCGTCCGGTCCGGGAGGTGCCGTCGACCAGGTCCGGCATCCGGCGAAAGTCGTCGTCACCTTCATCGGCCAGATAGTCGCGTGGACCCGTCCTCGTTGTCGACGACCATCCGATCGTGCTGGACGGAGTCGCGCTCGCACTCCAGCGCACGTCCTTCCTCCAACTCGCCGGCTATGCAAGCACCGGCCGGGAGGCCATCAACGCGATGAAGCGGCTCGAGCCGGACGTGGTACTGCTGGATCTGCGGCTGCCGGACATGCTCGCTCCCGAGACGATCCGCGCCTTGCTCGGTCAGCAGCCGGCCGCCAAAATCATCGTGTTCACCGCGTACCCGGAACACGCCGCACTCACGGCAGCGCTCGACGCCGGTGCGCACGGGGTCGTCGTCAAGGACATCGAGCGAGCCGATCTGATCGAGGCCATCCGGCGAGTGGCGGATGGCGAGCGCGTCGTCTACGCGGACATCGGCGATGACAACAGAGTGGTGCTGAATCGAAAACTTCGCGACCACGGTCTTACCCAACGCGAATATGAGATCCTGCGGCATGTGGCCATGGGCGAGACAAATCCGGAGATCGCCAGCGCACTCGGGCTGGCCCGCAACACAGTCAAGACCTATCTGCAGCGGACCATGGAAAAGCTTGGCGCCTACAACCGGGTCGAAGCCATTGCCCGTGCGAGCCAGCTCGGCATCCTATGAGGACCCTGCCGCGCTCTGGATCGACTGCGCCAGCCGCCAAACCGGCGTACCAGGCCGCGCGACCACGACCAGAAGCTCACCTTGATCGGTAGCGTTCTCGCCTTGCCAGCCCCGCATGGCAGCTTCGACCAGATCGAGTGCGGCGTCGAGCCGGGCATGAACATCCCCGCCGCCGCCATCGCGAATCCATTGCCGCAGAACGTGATTGTGCGCCGCTACCATCGCGGCCGCGGTCACGTCGTGACGCAGCCGGTCGTCGTCCTCGTCCGAGTCTCCAATTCGCGTGTCCACCCGGTATAGGTACTCGGCGAAGACACGTTGGTAGCGTCCGGTCATCATGATTTCGCGCTCCCGCAACGATTCCACCCGTCGCATCAGCTCGTAGCGGCGCACCGCCTTGGCCGGATCCTGCGCATACAGAGCGAGGACGAGGTGGGAAGCGCGAGTGAGAGTGGCGAACGGAGACTCGCCGGAGTCGTTGCGCTCCAACAACTCTCGCACCCGCGCGAGGCAGCCCTCGTGGTCTGGGAGGACGGCGTCCTCCTTGGCGCGGAAGTAACGGAAGAACGTTCGCCGGGCGACCCCCGCCGCTTCCGCGATCTCATCAGCGGTCGTCTCCTCATAACCGTTGGCGAGAAAGAGGTCGATCGCGGCCGAGGTCAGTTCCTCGTGGGTGTTACGCAGGCCCGCCATTTGTGTGTGCCTTCCAGTGAAATAGGGCACGCCCATCTTCCCAGATGGCTCTCCGTGCCATATCCTATGGCACTAAGAGTCATTTTGCGAAATGAGGCTGATGATGAGCACCGACACGTTCGCCTGGGACCAGATCAGCCGGCTCTTCGCCGGAGAGGTCGTTGCCGGGCTGTCCCTTCTCGGCGACGACCCCATGGTCGGGCTCACCGAGCGCCGGCCGATCCTGCTCCTGGAAACAAGCGACACCATGCTGGTCCGGGATCCGGCCACCGACCGGACCTACGAGCTGCAAGTCGAATTGCTTGCCCGGCAAGGCTTTCGGCGGCTGACCCCCGAGACCGCTGTCCCAGAGCCACTTCCCGGCTGGACATTGCGCCCACGGAGCGGGCAGCTCGAGCTGACCGACCAGCACGGCAATCCTTGGGTGACCGCCGACATCACGCCGGACGGCGATTGGCTGGCAGCCGCGAGCGAGGGTCAGGTGGTGGTGCTTTACGGCGCTTGCCTTGGCGTGTGCCCACCGGGTGGAGTGCCTTTGTCGCAGTATGGTCCGCCTCAGCGCGCCGCCGAGTTGCGGTTCGCTCGTCGCCAAGGCTTCGTGGCCGCCGCGACAGTGGCGTGGGAAGGGCAGCGATAGCGTTAGCAGGATGGAGATGCGACAAGAGATGGCCACCGCGGCTGCGGCCGTCCTATCTGCGTTGTCCGACGAGCAGATGGCACTGGGTCATCTTGGCTACCCGGTCGACTCCGCGCGGCGCAGCTTGGAGTATCGGCCCCGGCCACGGCCCGGGATCAGTCTTGCCGATCTGACACCGAAGGCACGCAAGGCCGCCCACCGGCTACTGGCGACCGGTCTGAGCTCCCATGCCTTCGCACAGGCGATGGCTGTGCTCGCGCTCGAGGAAGTGCTCGATCGAGCCGAAGGCTGGGCCAGGGGACGGCACAGCGATGACTATTGGGTCGCGATCTTCGGGAACCCGGCCGAGGACCAATGGGCTTGGCGGTTCGAGGGTCACCATCTGTCGGTCAACGTGGCCGTTCAAGACGGCGAAGTGTTTGCCACACCTATGTTCTTCGGCGCCAACCCGGCCACGGTGAGCTATGCGGGCCGGCCGGTGCTCAGGCCACTCGCACCGGAAGAGGATCTGGCGCGTGCCCTGCTGGACGGCATGGGCCCACACAATCGCCGCGAGGCAATCGTGCGTGAACAGGCACCGATCGACATCCACAGTGGACCCAGCCCGCAGGCTCCGGAGGCGATTGAGCCCTATGGCATCTCCTCGAGCAAGCTCGATCACACCAGCCGCACGCTGTTGCGGCACCTGACCGATCTCTACTTCAGCCGTCTCCCGGAGGCGCTCGCCGCGAAAGAGCTTGAGCGGCTCGATAGCGAAGAGCTGCATTTCGCTTGGGAGGGTCCGACCCAGCCCGGCGTGCGGCACTACTACCGCATCCAGGCCCCGGATCTGCTCATCGAATACGACAACACCAGCGATGACGCCAACCACGTGCACACTGTCGTTCGCAAACCTGCTTCGGACTTCGGTGGCAACCCACTAGCCACCCATCGCGCGAACCACCATGCGTAGGATCAGCCTGTGGAACAGCGACTGAGTCTGATCACACTCGGCGTCTCCGACCTGGCCCGGGCACGCGCATTCTACGAGGCGATGGGCTGGCAGAGCCACTCCAAACCGGAAGAGGGTGTTGTCTTCTTCCAGACCGGCGGCATGATCGTCGCGTTGTGGGATCGCGCCAGTCTGGCCGAGGACAGTGTCGTGACAGACAACGGCGGTTGGGGTGGAGTCACCCTCGCCTACAACGTCAGGTCGCCTGGCGAGGTGGACGCGGTCCTATCCGAGGCGGAGCGGGCCGGCGCGACGATCGGCCGTCCGGGTGCTGAGACCTTCTGGGGCGGATACTCCGGCGTCTTCATCGACCCGGATGGGCATCCCTGGGAGGTCGCGCACAATCCGGGTTGGACCATCCTCGACGATGGGTCCATCAGACTCGCTTAACGGCGCGGACGTTTACGCGTGGCGTCGCGCTCGCGGCGTACGGTCGCCTTGCGGCCCTTGATGCTGCTGCGGCGCAAGGCTTCGATCACCTCGTCGGCGGCGTCGTCCGGTACCTCAACCAGCGAGAACCGATCCGAGATCTCGATCGCTCCGATGTCGCGTCCACTTAGGCGCGACTCGCCCGCTATCGCACCGACCAGATCCTGTGGACGGATCCCCGCACTGCGCCCGACGCCGAAGAAGAGCCGCGTCATCTCGCCGGAAGACGCACTGCCGGCGCGCTGCACCCGCCCGGCACGCTCCGCCTTCTCGGCGACCTGCGGGATCTCCTCCTCATCGGCCTCGGCTCCGCTCGATTGATGGGCCAGCTTGACCGCCGCGAGCGCCACATCCATCAGGTCGAAGTCGTCGGTGAGCGTCTCCACCACCACTCGGAACTGGTCGAGATTGTCTTCGATCAGCAGCTCGTGCAGCGCGGCCCGGGTCAGCTCCAAGCGCCTGGCCCGCAGATCGGCGACCGTGGGCACCTTCTCGGTGGTGATCCGCTGCCCGGTCACCCGCTGAATCGTCTTGAGCATGCGGTGTTCGCGCGGCTCGGCGAGCGTGATCGCCACCCCTTCCCGGCCGGCGCGGCCCACCCGCCCGATGCGGTGCACATAGGACTCCGGCGCCGACGGGACGTCGTAGTTCACCACATGGGTCAGCTGCTCGATGTCGAGCCCACGAGCAGCCACGTCGGTGGCGATAAGCAGATCAGCTGTCCCGGCCCGCAGCCGGCCCATGACGCGGTCGCGTTGCTCCTGGCTCATTCCACCGTGCAAAGCCTCCGCGCGATAGCCGCGCCCGTTCAACGTCTCGGTCAGCTCGTCGACCTGTTCCCTGGTGCGGCAGAAGACAATCGCGGCCGTTGGTGCCTCCACATCGAGCACCCGCCCGAGCGCGGCAGGCTTGTGCGCTCTCGCGACCACATAAGCGCTTTGCCGCACCAGCGGCGCCTCACCCGGAGCCGCTGCCTCGCGACCCATCTCAATCTTCATCGGATCCCGAAGATGACGGCGGGCCACTGCACCAACCCGGGCGGGCATCGTCGCCGAGAACAGCACGGTCTGCCGGTCGGCCGGCGTCTCCTTCAGAATCTCCTCGATGTCCTCGGCGAAGCCCATGTCGAGCATCTCGTCGGCCTCGTCCAGGATGATCGTCTTCAAGCCGCTCAGGTGCAGCGTGCCCCGGGCGATGTGGTCGAGCGCGCGGCCGGGTGTGGCCACCACGACGTCGACCCCACGCTGCAGCGCTTGCAATTGCCGCCCGATCGGCTGTCCGCCATAGATCGGCAGGACCCGGGCACCCAGATCTCTGCCATAGCGATGGAACGCTTGTGACACCTGCACCGCCAGCTCGCGGGTCGGGACGAGCACGAGCGCAATCGGATCCTTCCCGTCACGATCGCCGGTCATCCGGTGCAGCACCGGCAGCGCGAAGGCAGCCGTCTTGCCCGTGCCGGTGGCGGCCTGGCCGAGCACGTCCCGTCCCTCCAACAACTGCGGGATGGCCTCGCGCTGAATGGGAGTCGGCTCCTCATAGCCCAGCTCGGTCAACGCACTTAGAAGCTCGGGGCGCAACCCGAAGTCGTCGAAGCTGGACACCTCGTCGACAATGTTCTCACTCATGATCCGCTCCCAAGTCGTGCAACCCCGTGCCGTGTGCCGTTTGCCAGATTACGGCCGACTTCGGTCGTTTGATTTTGCGGGTACCAGGGAAGACCTGCCCCGTGACTCCTCCCCCGCCTAAAGGCGGGGGCTTCCATCCTGGCTTGCTGCCTGGATGAGGACCAGCCCGGCCCTGAGATGATTACGCGCCGCGTTGACGTCGGCGTGGTCTTCATACCCGCATCTGGTGCAGCGGAACACGATCCCGTTACGCGAGGCGGGATCGACGTATCTGCACTCGTGGCAGGTTTGGGAGCTGTGCCGGGCGTTCACCGCGACCGTCAGCCGTCCAGCGTTTTCAGCTTTGGCGGCAAGAATCGTGAGGAACTGTGCCCAGGCGGCGTCCAGGATACGTTTGTTGAGTCCGGCCTTGGCGGCTGCCTGGTTGGGCAGAAACACGCCGGGGGTGTCCGGGTCGGGTTTCGGTTTCGGGGCGCGGACCATGCCTGCAATGTTCAACGCCTCGTGGCACAGGGTGTCGAACCCGCGGACCAGGTCAAGGGCAAGTTTGTGGTGGAAGTCGAGCCGTTTGCGGGCGAGGGCACGGTGCACCTTGGCTACCTGCTGGGCGGAGCGGGTCTTACGTGCCGAGCGCGGCGCGGTTTTCGGGTAGCGCAGACTGTGTGCCCGTTGCGCTTGGGTGAGCTGGTCTTCGGCCTGTTTCCACCATCCTGGGTTGCCGATCAGGGTGCCGTCTGCGAGGGCGGCGAACTCGGTCACCCCGACGTCGATCCCGGTGGCGTTGCCGGTGGGTGGCAACGGGTTGGCGGGCACGTCGTCGCAGGACAGCACCACATACCAGGCGGAGCCTTCCCGCTTGACCGAGATCGTCTTCACCGTTCCGGCGACCTGGCGATGCCGATGCACCCGCACATGTCCCACACCCTGCAAATACACGCGGGTCGCGGTCTTGTCCGAAGTGGAGTCCCACCGGCATCCGTCCCCGTCGGACGGCCACACCACCGTGTCGAACCAGCGTGCGCCCTTGAAGCGGGGAGAGCCGGGTGTCTGCCCGGCTTTCACCCGGCGGAAAAATGCCTGCATCGCCAGATTCAGGCGGCGCAGGGTCGCCTGCTGGGAGGAGAACGACCAGCGAGCCTGCTCCGCCAGTTCCTTGCGGATGTCTTTCAACTGGGCCGACTGCATACCGTATGAGACGGTGATACCGCGTTTGCGGTAGGCATCCCGGCGTTCCTGCAACGCCGCGTTATACAACTCGCGGTGATCGGCGAGCATCGTCTCAAGTGCCTGAACCTGCTTACAGGTCGGCCGCAGCCGGAACTTGAAAGACCGCCTCACCGCTTGGCCGCTTTCTCGTACTGGGTTTCGATATACCGCCGCACCGTCGCGGCGCTGACCGCGCCCACCGTCGCGGCAAAGTAGGACCGAGACCACAAGGTCGGCAGCTTCGACCGCAGATGCGGAAACTCCTCCCGCAGCACATGCGAGGTGAAGCCCTTGAACTGGTTGGCCACATACGACGGCGAATGCTTCGGATGTGCCTTGACGAACAAGTGAACGTGATCTGGCATCACTTCCAGCGCGATGATCGTCCAATCGTGCTCGGCAGCCTTGGCCCGGATCAACTCCTCCAGACGGGTCTTCACCCGTCCGCCAAGCACCTTACGCCGGTACTTCGGGCACCACACCACGTGATAGCCGAGATCGTAAGCAGCACCAGGAGAAACCCGGACTTGACGAGACACATCCACACTATAAAGTGCACAGTCCTATAAGGTCAAAGTCAAGCGCAAGAGCGGGCATTCACCCGCTCCCTAAAGGAAGCGTGAACATTGGATCACTGAACCTCAATGTTGCCGCGGACGGATCCGGTACACCCCTGGTGCTTCTTCATGGTTTTCCGCAGACCCATCTGGCCTGGCGCGACGTTGCGGTGGAGCTGGCCCAGGACCATCTCGTGATCTGCCCTGACCTGCGCGGATATGGCGCCAGCGACAAGCCTTCGGCGGAACCGGGAGGAGAGACCGATCTGGCAGTCGTGGGTACCGGACCTTCGCACACACGTGCTGCCCGGCCACTTCCTACCTGAGGAATGCCCGGAAGAGGTGGCCGCCATCGTGCGTGAGCTTTATTCCGACGGGCGCTCCTGAACCACCCAGCCGTTGCCATCGGGGTCGCTGAAGAACACGAAGGAATTCCATCGCCCGCCTCGACCGTCGACCAGCTTCGGCCCGTCGTAGTGCTGCACCGGGCTCACCTCCACACCCTTTCCGGCGAGGTGGGCTCGAGCGGCGTCGACGTCGGAGACGACCAGCTGCAGACCCTTTATCGATCCCGGGGCCATCTCAGCTGTCCCCTTGCCGATCGCAATCGAGCAGCCTGAGCCTGGCGGGGTCAGCTGCACGACGCGCATGTCCTCGCCGAATTGCGAGTCGTGGTCGACGGTGAACCCCACCTGCTCGGCATAGAAGTGCTTGGCCCGGTCCACATCGGCGACGGGCACGATCACCAGCTCGAGTTTCCAGTCCACATTGGTCACCATAGGTCAGTCAGCTGGATTGCGGTGCGTTGGTCTGCGGCGGGAGCGATTCCTCGCGGGTCCGGGGCAATGTGGGGCCTTCCTGCGCCGAGAGGTTACGGGCGGTGTCGATCAGCGACACGTGGCTGAAGGCCTGCGGGAAATTGCCGACCAGACGCCGCACCTCGGGGTCGTACTCTTCGGAGAGCAGGCCGACGTCGTTGCAGAGCCCGAGAAGCCGCTCGAAGAGCGCACAGGCGTCGTCGCGCCGGCCCATCATGGCGTAGTTCTGCGCGAGCCAGAAAGTGCACGCGAGGAAAGCACCCTCGCCCGCAGGGAGGCCGTCGACACTCGTGCCCGGATGCTGGGTGTAGCGCTGCACGAACCCGTCCCGCAACAACTCATTCTCGATCGCGGCCACCGTGCCGCGAATCCGGTCATGCGTCGCGGGCAGGAATCCGACCATCGGCATCATCAGTAGCGAGGCGTCGAGCTCGGTGGATCCGTAGTACTGAGTGAACGTGCCGCGCCGCTCGTCATAGCCGTGGCTCATGATGTCCCGGGCGATCTCCTCGCGAAGCGAGCGCCATCGCTGCACCGGGCCGGAATAGTCATGTTCTTCAACGGCTTTGACCGCTCGGTCGGCGGCGACCCAGGCCATCAGTTTCGAGTGGGTGAAGTGCTGAGAGCCACCGCGCACCTCCCAGATGCCATCGTCGGGCCGGGTCCAGTTGCCCTCGACAAAGTCGATCAGCGCCAGTTGCAAGTCCCAGGAAGGCTTGTCGGGCTCGAGACCCGCTTTGCGCGCTTGATGCAGCGCGTCCATCATTTCGCCGTAGACGTCCAATTGGAACTGACCGGCCGCCGCGTTGCCAAGGCGAACGGGCTCGCCGCAGTAGCCCGGAAGCCAGTCGGCCACATGTTCGGTGAGCCGCCGTTCGCCGGCCACGCCATACATGATCTGCATTTCCGCGGGGTCGCCCGCGATCGCGCGTAACAGCCACTGCCGCCAGGAGCGGGCTTCGTCGACAAATCCGGAGTACATGAGCGCTTGCAGGGTGATGGTGGCGTCACGAAGCCAGCAGTACCGGTAGTCCCAGTTCCGAACGCCACCAAGCGCTTCGGGCAATGAGGTGGTGACAGCGGCCACGATCCCACCGGTCGGCGCATAAGTGAGCGTCTTGAGGGTTAGCAGCGAGCGGACCACGTGATCGCGCCACTGGCCGTCGTAAGTGCACTTGGCGATCCACTCCTTCCAGTAGTCCTCGGTCTCCTCAAGCGCGACGGTCGGATCGACCGGCTGGGCCGTCGGCAGATGCGACTCCCGCCACGTCAGCACAAACGGGGCCTGAGAGCCTTCGCCGACACTGAATTCCGCCACCGTGGCAAGGTTTTCGCCCCGCACCTCGACCGGAGTACGCAGCCACACCGAATCCGGCCCGGCCACTGCCACCATGTCGTTGTCGACCCGGCGTACCCACGGCACGATGCGGCCATAGTCGAAGCGCAGCCGCAGATCCATTCGCATCGGCACTCGCCCGCGCACGCCCTCGACGATGCGTACGACATCAGCTGCTTCGCCGCGCGGTGGCATGAAGTCGAGCAGCCGCACGGTTCCTTCGTCGGTGTCGAACTCGGTTTCCAGCACCATCGTCTCGCCCCTGTACCGACGCCGGGTCGCCCGGATCTCGCCGGCCGGGGCCAGCAGCCAACGGCCGTGCTCCTGCGTTCCGAGCAGGCTGGCGAAAATGGCACCGGAGTCGAAGCGGGGCAGGCAAAGCCAGTCGATGGACCCGTCGCGGCCGACCAGAGCAGCGGTCTGAGTGTCCCCGATGACCGCGTAATCTTCGATGGGCAAAGGCATGGGGCGCCTACCTTCCCGGCTCAGCCGGCTGCGAAGTCGATTACCACTTTGACGTCATCGGAACGGCGCTCCAGCGCCTCGTTGTAGCGCTCCAGCGGCACTCGCCGCGTGATCATCTGTTCGAGCCACCCCCGGTCGGCTCGCATAAGTGCTTGCGCCGCAAGCTCATAGTGGCGGCGGTTGGCGTTCACCGAGCCGAAGACGACATCATTCTCCAGCACGATGTCGCGGTTCAACTGACCAGCGTCGACCGAAATCCGGTGCCCGGGCGGCGAAATGCCGGTCAGGCAAACGATGCCGTCATGCCCGGTCAGCCGCATCACCTCCATGACGAGCGATGGCACACCGGTGCACTCGATGACGATGTCGGGCCGGAACTTCAACTCCTCCAACGGTCCTGAGTGGTAATGGCCGCCGAGACCACGAACCAGCCGCGGCTTGGGGCCGTCGGTAACCCGGTCGAGCACGTAGGTTTCCAGGCCTCGTTGCGCCGACATGAGCGCGGCCATCAAACCGACCGGGCCGGCGCCGGTGACCAGCACCGTCTGCGGACCCCACGCGGCTCTGTTCCCGATCTTCTCGATGTGGTCCCAGGCCTTCGCCAGCACAGAGGCGGGCTCCAACAGCACCCCGACCCCGTCCAATGACGCGTCCAGCGGGACAGCGAATTCCTGCTCTATCCGGTACTCGTCGCGGGCAAAGCCGTGCAGACCCTTGATGCCGCATTCGGTGTAGCGGCCGTTGCGGCACATGTCCCACTCGCCCACAGCACAGCTCGGGCAAGGTACCGGGTCGGGCCGGCGCACGATGCCCACCACCAGATCGCCCTCGGTCAACCCCGAACCCGCGGGCGCATGACGGATCCGGCCTAGTGACTCGTGGCCGATTATCAAGCGCGAGGCACCCTCCGGCGCTTCGCCATATTCACCCGCGACAATGTCCTGGTCTGTGCCACAGACCCCGATCGCCTGCACCTCAACGACTACGAGGCCGTCGCTCTCCGGCGGCGGCGAGATGTCTCCGAGCTGTGCCGACCCCGGGACGCCGGGTTGAACCGTCAACGCCCGCACCCGCCCACCTCCTCGACACCGCAGATACCCGCATGTGATTCGAGTCAATCAGAGTGACGAGCTTCCCGTGGGATGATCCAGCACGTGAATCTGCGCGAGCTTCCCCCATCTGCGCGGGCCGTGGCGACGGCGATCCAGACCGCTGTAGACGCCGCCGGCCTTCGGGAGGCAGAAGCAATGCAATCGGCCGCCGCGGAGTTGGCCGGGCTGGACACCGAGCGGACCGGAACCCTGCTGGGCACGGTGACCCGGATGCTGCTCGAGGAGCAGCACCCCGACGGTTTGGACGGCGACGATATTCGTGCCTTGCTTGAGGGGTGTACCAAGTGGGCCGCCCAAGGGCTGCCCGACGTGGACCCGCACGTGCTGCTGGTGGTGCTCGCGGGCGCGCTGGGCATCCACCCCGAGGAGCATGAGGGGGTGACTCGCCCATCCGGCCAGGCGGTGGCCCTGCACGCGCCGACGCTCATCGCCTACCTGCTCAGCTTTAGGCGCCGCCTACTCGAGCCCTACCTGGTCACCGCCTTCGCTGAGATCGCCCGCACTGAGACTATGGAGGCTCCATAGGTTTGAGGTGCCGGCCAGAGGGAATCTTGAGGGCTGGGAGGAGGGGTCGCATGCCCGGTAAACAGCGTATGACCGTCACAAATGACACCTGCGTGATCAGTCTCGTGGGCGAGGTCGACTTTTCCAACAGCGATCAGATCACCGACTGGTTACTCAACGCAATCGACAGGTCACCCTGCCGCCTCATCGAGATCGATCTCAGCGAGCTGAACTTCTTAGACTCGTCGGGCATTCGCTGTTTCATTCTGGCGCTTCGGCACGCGACCAATCGCGGCGCCGAGCTGAAGACGACCAACCCCCAGCCGAATGTCCGCAGGGTCTTCACGGCCACCGGGGTGGCCGAAGTCCTCGGCATTGAATAGCTGACGGCTATGCCATGAGCTTGAGCATGAGCTCGATCTGACCTCGGCGCGACTTGTCGATCCGTTCGGCGAGCTGCATGGTGGCCTTGTTGTGCCCGCTGCCGACCTCCATCCGCGCCAGCTCCACGGCCTGATGCTGGTGTGCGGTAAACAGATTCAGGAACGTCTTGTCGAATTCCGCACCGGTCGCTTTGGTCAGCGCCTCGAGCTCGGCCTCACCGGTACCCGGCAGGCCACCATGAGCCGCGTGCGCGTCGGGATGTGCGTCCGATGTCTCCGGTTGCTGCCACTCGCTGAGCCAGCCGAGCATGGTCTTTCGCTCATCGTCCTGGGTCACCGCGACCGCGGCGGCAAGCGTCCTTATCTCGTTACTGGTGGCCTTGTCTCGCGCCATGCGCAGCATCTCCGCCGCCGGTGCGTAGTGCTTCACCATCATCTGCACAAACATGATGTCGGTGTCGTTGTACTGCACCGAATTCGTGGTGGGCGCGGTGTTCGCCGAGCCGATGCCGCATCCGGCGAGCAGGCTAAGCACAACGACAGCCAACGCGAGTTGCAGACGCCTCATCGCATTCTTCCCCTCGGCGGACGGACGGGCCCGCGCCCTGGTTGAGGCGCGGACCCGTCATCGATCAAATACGCTGCCAAAGTGCCGGCACATTGGGCGGCTCCCAGCCCTGCAGAGAGGTGTGAGCCTGAATGCACCGGTACGACAGACTGTTGTAGGTCACCACGCTGCCGACCGCGTAGGCCGTGTTGGCCTGCCAGGTGCCGCTGGCCGGTGGCGTCGTTGGCGGCTGCGAGGTCGGGGGCGGACTCGATGGCGGGGGTGTCGTCGGTGGCGTGCCACCACCGCCGCCTACCTGGAGGTCGACGCACGAGTAGAACGCCATGGCGGTGTCATAGACGTTCCATCGGGCCAGCACCTTGATCCGCCCGGTGCGCCCACCAAGGCTCACGGAGTGCGAGAAGTTCGCGGGCGGTTGGGCACCCTTATCGTCGAACACGGCGATCCTTGTGCTGCCGACGAAGTATTCCCAGGTACTGGTGCGGTGCCGGGCGGTGAGCACCCAGTTGAAACTGACTGTGTTGCCCACCGAGGTGGCCGGCCAGCCCTTGCTTTCGTCATTGAGCACGGCGAACCGGCTGCCGCCGCCGTTGCATTGCATCGAGCCCTTGGGGGCTTCCACGCTTTGCGGCTCGTAGATGATGTCGCCACAGTTGGACACTCGGCCCTGGGCACACATCGCCTGTCTGCTGGCCGGCGCGGACACGTAACCGTGTGCCTGGGCCGGCGTCGTGACAACCAATAGCGACGCCACAGTGGCAGCGACCGACAGGATAGGGATGGTTATCCGTCTTCGCATGAGCTACTCCTCGCTTCTTCGGACGCGGGATGTAGAGATAAGTCGACCGCAGGTGTTTGGCCTGCGGATAGGTGGAGTTCAGCGCTGACTGTCTATATGTTAAAGTTAGGAATCATTACTGTAAATACAGTTAACGAAAATTTCCTACGATACATTGACGGTTCTGATGGGCCGCGCCGGGTCAGGGCGCAATGAGCAGTTGGTCGACGGGCGCGAAGTCGTCGGTCAGCACCATCGCGTTGTCAATGAAGGCAGTTAGCTCAGCACCGGAGATCACGGTTACCTCCTCACCGGTCACGCTCAAGATGCGCAGGCGCAAGGCAATCAGATCGAGTGGCAGCGGAGCGGGCGACGCGACGATGACGAAGTTTGAGCCCTCTTTGCCCGCGAGAGCAGCGGGTGGGGCGATGAGCGCGACGTGTGGGAAAACGGCTGCCACCGTTGCCACCTCGGCCCGGATGAACCGAATTTGTGGACCGTCAATGACGTTCTGCGCGTAGATGCCGGTCGGCCGGGTGACGCGGCGGATCGCCGCGGCCATCTCGCGCGTGGCCAAATGCCATGGCACGGCCAGATCCCCGAAGGCGTCACCTACTACTAGGTCCGCCGAGCCGTCACGTCTCTGGGCGATGAGCATCCGCGCATCGCCGACCACTGGCCGCAGATCCGGTCCGGGTCGCACCTCGAGCGACCGCTTGCCCAGCTCGACCAACTCGCCGTCGATTTCGAACACCACGTTGTCGGTGCCGGGGCGGGTCGCGGTGAGGTACCGCGGCACAGTGAAACCGCCACCACCGAGGTGCAGCGCGTCGATCCGCTGACCTGGCGTGGCGGCCAGGTCTGCGAGCACACCAATCCATTGGGTGTAAGCGAATTCGAGGTGGGTCGGGTTGGCCAGGTCGACATAGGAGTGCTGAGCCGAGTTGAGATAGAGCACCCGTCCGGTGGGCCTGGCCGGATCGACCTCAACGAACGCGCAGTGATACGCCGTCTCGACGTCACACGGGTTCGGTGCGACGGCCGAGAGGCTGGCACCGGCGAGCCCGATCACGGCGAGCACCGAGCGGACGCGGGCCCGGCCTGGCAACGCGGTTGGTGCCTGCCGGTTGAGGTAGATGCCGATTGCCAAACCGGCAGCGCCGAGGGCGATCGCCAGGCTCACCATGATCACGCTGCTCGGCAGTGCGGCCACCAAGATGAAACCCGTGACCAGCGTCGCCGTCACCGCGCCCAGAGTGCTGATGCTGGAAAGCTTGCCGACCACCTGGCCGGTGCGGCGCAGATCGCCGAGCTGGAGCTTGACCACCAACGGCGGGATCGCGGACAGCAACAACGCTGGAATGAAGATGGTGAGACCGGTCAGCAGCAGGATCCCGGAGACCGCACCGCCACGCACCACCTCACCCGCATAACGGACCACTGGCAGCGTTATCGCCGTGGCTATTCCGGCGAGTACCAGGGCCGGGCCCAGCAACGTTCGCGGGTCACGCAGATCGGCCAGCCACCCGCCGAGCCATGCGCCATAAGCGATCGCAGCGAGCGCCACCCCGATCACCGAACTGGTGACCTGAAGGCTCACCCCGACATAAGGCCCGACTAGTCGTAGTGCGACGGTCTCCAGCACGAGCACTGCCCCGCTGGCGAAGAACACCAGGAATCCGGCCAGCCTGCCGGGAAGGGGGCGACCGCCGGCCGCCTCGGTGGGAAGACGGTCACTCATCGTTGCGATGATACGGCTGGTGGTCGCCCCCGCCCCGTTCAGCCCGCCGGCGCGGTGGTCAGCCAAAGATGAGGGTGCAGGCGATCGCGACCATGACAACCGCGACCACACCGTCGAGGATCCGCCAGGTCACCGGACGAGACAGCCAGGGTGCGAGCTTACGCGCGCCCAGCCCGAGTGCCGCGAACCAGACCGCGCTGGCGACGGCCGCGCCAACGCCGAACATCCATTGGTTCTGCTGCTGGTTGGCTATCGCACCCAACAGCAGAACCGTGTCGATGTAGACGTGCGGGTTGAGGTAGGTAAAGGCAAGGCATGCAAGGATCGTCGCCCGCAGCCGAGCCGGGCTCTGCTCGGCCGGATTCAACGCGCTCGATCGCATCGCCCGGCGAGCGGCCAACAGCGCGTATCCGAGCAGGAAGATCGCGCCGCCCCAGCGAGCCACATTGACGACGGCGGGATGGCGCTCAATGGCCGCCCCAAGCCCGGCAATGCCAACGGCGATCAGCAAGGCGTCGGAGGCCGCGCAGGTCAGGACGACGGCCAGGACGTGTTCCCGCCGCAGCCCTTGCCTTAGCACGAAAGCGTTTTGAGCTCCGATGGCCGCGATGAGGACGATCGACGAGGAGAAGCCGGCCAGGGCGGAAGCAATGATCACCACTCGACGGTACGGACCACCTGTCCAACAATCCAACTAATGTTATTTCAGTACCATTAGAATCTCTTATCATGGCGCTTGACTCTCAACAGTTGGCCACCTTCGCCGCCGTCATCAGGGAAGGCAGCTTCGAAGCGGCTGCCCGTCAACTGCACGTGACCCCTTCCGCGATCAGCCAACGGATCCGGGCCCTCGAGCAAAGCGTCGGGCAGATTCTGATTCAGCGCACCAAGCCGTCCGTGGCAACGGAAGCGGGCCGGCCACTGCTCCGGCTCGCCGGGCAGATAGCAGTGCTGGAAAGCGAGGCGCTGGGCTCAGCCGAAGGTGACCTAGCCCGCGCCACGGTGGTGGTGAACGCGGATTCGCTCGCGACTTGGTTTCTACCCGTCCTTACCGCTGTGCCGTTGCTCTTCGAGCTGAGGGAGGACGACGAGGAACACACCACCGACCTGTTGCGGGAAGGGTCGGTGATGGCCGCGGTGACGGCGCAAAACGTTGCTGTGCAAGGGTGCCGGGTGGACCGGTTGGGGTCGATGCGATATGTGGCTGTGGCTTCCCCGGAGCTGGTGGGCAGATTCTTTACCGACGGCGTGACTGCCGAGGCGCTCGCGGCGGCACCGATGGTGGTGTTCAACCGCAAGGATCAGCTGCAGCACCGCTTCCTTCGTACAGTCACCAAGCGGCTGATGGATCCACCGATCCACTACGTGCCATCGGTTTGGGCTTTCGGCGAGGCCATTCGGCTCGGCCTCGGCTGGGGCATGATCCCGGAGCAATTAGCACGTCCCGATCTCAAGGCCCGCCTGCTCGCCGAGCTGGCTCCCGGCCGTCATCTCGACGTCCCGCTCTACTGGCAGTACTGGCGGCTCGACTCCCAGACCATTCACGCCCTCACCGCGGCGGTAAAGGCCGCCGCGGCCCGAGCCCTCCGCCGGTGAGCTGCTAGTTCGATATTTGCACATCGGTCAATACATCCACCAGAACCCCTTGGGGCTCTATGGCTCGCAGGCAGCTGGCCGAAGAATCACCAAAGCCGGACGAACCCCGATCACGTAGCCGGCTCTATGCACCTGCGAAAGGTGGATCCCCTCATGACAGACGAGAACCAGAACGCTCTGAGCCGAAGGCGATTGCTCGCCGGAATCGGCGTCAGCACCGCTGGTGCGGTTACCCTCGGCGCCGGTCATGGCATCGCCGAAGCTGCCCCCGAAGCAGGCGTTTCCGTTCCTGCGGACCGATTCGGCCGGATGTTCCCCAACCTGCCGGCCTTCGCACCCGCCACGAATCAGGTGCGCGCCGCGATGTCCGACATCGGCAAGCGTGGTGGCATCCTTGACGCCCGCGACCCACTTGAGCGCGGCCCGATCGATCTGATCATCGATCCGGCGTTGTCGGTCAACAACCGCGACAATCCCTTCCACACGGCGGGCACAACGTTCCTCGGCCAATTCCTCGACCACGACATGACCTTCGACACCACGTCGCCGCTGGGTGTGCCGACGGCCCCGGAGACCTCGGTGAACGCCCGCACACCCGCTCTGGATCTGGATTCGGTCTACGGCGGCGG
>DPJL01000057.1 GCA_003543035.1 Micromonosporaceae bacterium
GAGGGTGGGCGCCCCCCCCGCGGCCGAAGCCGACGCGGGTGCCTTCCAATGTCGTGACAAGCGCACGAGTCGCTGTGCCACCGACATCTATACCAAGAACTAACACCTACCGAGATCTTCCCACTGTGCGGTCCATCCTGGCTCGGAGCCCTGCGTCCACCAGCGTGCCCGCCACAGGTGAACTCCGTCGCCGGACGGCGGCCCACCCGGGACGCCATTGGCGCTGCGCTCATGCTTCACCCGGTTTCCGCCATGGTAAACGGCGGAATAGCTCCAGGACGGCACTCCAGCGCAACCCGGGCCGCCGGTCTGAGACGGAGTCGGTGAGACCGACGGCGAGACCGACGGCGACGGGGACGAAGTCGGTGAGGATGTGGCTGTGGGAGAAGACGTCGGGCAAGTGCCACCGCCGGTACCCACGGTGTCGGTGTGGCTGATGCCGGAGGCGCGGTAGCCGTTGACGCGGGCTGACGCCTGCGCCGGGGTGAGCACCTCGCCGACCGTGTGCAGCAGATAGTCGACCTGCTGGCGGTAGGTGGACATGCCGCCAGAGTGCGCCACGGTGTCGATGAACCAGAGGTTGAAGTTGATCGACATCGGCGTTTCCGGGTAGTAGATGCCGCTGTGGTCGGCGACCTGCGTGCCGTCAATGAAGTATTTAACGTGCCCGCCGGAAACCGTGAACATCAGGTCATGCCAGCCGGCAAAGGACTGCCGCTGCTCGGTGTGCGTGTTCACGGCCTCCCACGGGTCGGGCCGATAGGTCTCCCACGTGGTCTGATAGAAGATGTTCGACGGCTCACCCCAGCCGCCGTTCGGCAGGTACTCAAAATCGATCTCGCCATAGTTGGGATCCATTGGCGCATCTAGCGGAGTGATGGTGAAGAACGTTTCGACCAAGTGATCGCCGTCGTTGCCGGAGACCGGCGCATCGGCGAATTTGACCCGGGCCGCATACGTGCCCTCGAAGAACTTGCGCTGGTGCAGGAACTCGGCCTGACTCGTGCCGCTACCCGTCCCATCGGTGGAAGCCTGAAGCTGCAACGACTTTGCGCCGTCGACGGTGGGGAAGGAGATGTTCGACGCGGGCCACGAGGCGCCCGGTACACCTGGGCCGCCGGAGTTGGTGCGCACTGTCCAGCCACGCTGATTGATGAGCGGGTCGGAAGGGCCGCTGTAGGTAAAGTCATCGAACAAGGCCTGGCACGTGGGAGGTGCTGCGGTCGACGCGGCGCCGCTAACAAAGACTGCGCCAGCGGCGATGCTGGCCAATGTCGCTGTCACGGCAGCGAAGATCGGGCGTCGTTTGGACATGGTGGAGCTCCTTTCGAGAGTCGAAAAGGACGCGGGACTTACTTGACGGCGCCGGCGGTGAGGCCGGCCCGGATTTGGCGTTGGAAAAGGATGTAGGCGAACAGGACCGGCAGGATCGCGATGACCAGACCGGCAAACAAGCCGCTCCAATCGCTGCGGTAGCCCTGGCTGACAGCAAGAGCGGCCAGCCCTTGCGCGATGACATAGCGATCCGGATCAGGGTTGAGCACGAGCGGGAGCAAATACTGGTTCCACAGCCCTAGAAAGTTGAAGATGCCGACGCTCACCAGACCGGGCCGCGCCATGGGCAACATGACCCGGAAGTAAACCCCGGCGTGGGAAGCGCCATCGATGAAGGCTGCCTCGGCTACCGCTGTCGGCAACGATCGGAAGAAGGCGTGTAGGAAGAAAACGGTGAAGGGTAAGGCATACGCGGCGTAGACGAGGATCAGCCCGTGGTAGGTGCCGAGCATGCCCAGCTGGTTGACCACGAAGAAAAGTGGGACCAGGGCCAGGAAGACCGGGAAGAGCATCCCTGCAACGAGGGTGTAGTAGATGGTTCTGTTGCCCGGGAACTCGTACCGCGCAAGGCAATAGGCGACCAGCGCGCCCAGGAACATGGTCAGCACCAAGGCGAGCCCGACGACGATGACGGTGTTGAACAGGTACCGGCCGATCGAGGCCTCTTCCCAGGCTCGCGACCAGTTGTTCCACTGCGGTGAGGCGGGCAGAGACCATGGGCTGTCGAAGATTTCCGCGTCGGTCTTGAGCGAGGACATGACGGCCCAGACGAGTGGGAGCGTGACTACCGCGGCCCAGAGGGTCAGCACAAAGTGTTTCTTCATGCCAGCTCCACCCTTTCGCGGCGGGTAACTTGCAAAAGCAGTGCGGCAAGGCTGAGCGTCAGGAAGAACATCGCAACGCCCATGGCGCTCGCGTAGCCGAACTTGCCGTAGGTGAAGGCGTTGCGCCACAAGCCAAGGCCCATCACCTCGGTGCTGTTGTCCGGCCCGCCCGGACCGACCGTCATGATCTGTACGAGCGCGAACCCGTCCAGCGCGGCGATTCCTAAGTAGACAAACGCCACCTGAACGCTCTCGAAGATGAGCGGGACGGTGATCCGCCGGAACGTGGTCATCGGACCGGCGCCGTCGATCAGCGCTGCCTCAAGGATGTCGCCCGGGATGGACTCCATCGCGGCTGAGAAGAGCACCACGTAGAACCCGACCGCCGACCAGATCAGCGCTGCCATCACGCACCACAGCGCCAGATTCGGCTCAGCGAGCCACGACCTCTTTAGGGCGCCGAGGCCGATCGCGTTGAGAAATCCGTTCAGCAGACCGCTGTTGGGCGTGTAGACGAACTGCCAGAGCACGGCGATGATGGCAACGCTGAGCAGTTGTGGAAAGAAGTA
Source organism: Micromonosporaceae bacterium (assembly GCA_003543035.1). GTDB lineage: Bacteria > Actinomycetota > Actinomycetes > Mycobacteriales > Micromonosporaceae > Rhizocola. The sequence goes on from DPJL01000057.1 coordinate 2,729, forward strand.
GACGACGCGGTATCCCCTGGCGCCCTTGGATGACGTGGCGGCGGCAAAGAAGAGGGCGAGCGCGATGGTGGCAAGCGGCACGACGAGGAGCATCAAACCGTTGTGGCGCAACGCAGCCAGGAACAGCGGGTCACTCAGCAGCTTGACGAAGTTGGCCAGTCCCACCGGATTCGCCTCGCTGGTAAGCCCGTTCCAGTCGGTGAAGGCGAGGTAGAACGCCTGCACGTACGGCGAGAGCACGAAGATGCCGTAGAGCAGGAGGGGCGCTGTCATCGCCCCCACCAGAAACCTATATTTGCCGTGCCGCACCTAAATCACCGCTTGTGCTTGATGATCGAGGTGTCCTTGGCGACCGCGTCGGCTGCCTTCTGCACTCGGTCGGCCCACTGTTCCGGGTTGAGCCGCTTGGTGAGCAGCTCGCCGGTGGCATCGTCGACCGCCTTGGACAGCGGCGCATACCAGGTGCGGAAGCGATAGCTGAACACGTTGGGGCCGGCCGCTTTCACCGCCGCCGCAACGGATCCGAGCCCGCTGGTGAGTGTGAGCCCATCGGTGGCGCCGTTCACGACCGGCAACGCTTTGGCGCTCTCCGCAAAGCCGCGCGCCACCTGCTTGGAGAAGAGAATCCGCAGAAACTCCAGGCCGCCCTGGGCATTCTTGGCTTTGGCGGGTACCAGGAAAGACTCACTGCTGGCCACCATAACCGCGCCATTTGGCAGTTTGTCGCTGCCCGTCAAGGCGGGAACAGTCCCCATCACCATGTCGAATCCTGCCGGGGTGACGGACTGCTGCTCGCCTTCGAGCCAGGACCCGCACGGGATGAACGCGGCCTGCCCCTTGCACCAAGCGTTTTGCGCCTCCGTGTGCGACAGTGCCTCGGATCCGGCCATGATGTGTCCCCGCACCGCCAACTGATAGATGGCGTCGGCGGCCGCGAGCATCGCCGGGCTCTTCCAGGCACCCGCGTCCAGGTTGTCGATCGACTTCACGAGGTCGAACCCGCCGGCCTTGGCGGCCAGGGATACCAGGGGGTCGTTCATGTACTCGGGAAACTTGCCCTGCCACGTCCACGGCGCGATGCCGGCCTTCTTGACTTCGTCGTTGAGCGTGAGCATCTCGGCCCACGTCTTTGGGAAAGTCCAGCCGTGCTTGGCGAACAGGGACTTGGAATACCAGACGCCCCAAAGGACGGACGAGTAGTTGAGGATGACGGTCTTGCCGTCGAAGCTGCCCTCGTCGATGACGCCAGGCATCAGGGTGTCGCGCACCTTCTTCGACGGATCGTCCAGGCTTGGTGCCTCGAGCAACTCCTTGAGGTCCTTGAGTTTGCCCGAGGCGACGAGCGTGGCCAGGTCGAGGCGACCCGCACCGCTGTTGTCCACGACGTCGGGCGGGGTGTCCGCGACGAAGCGGGGTTGCAGGACTTCGCCCACCCGCTGGATGCCCTTGTGATCGACAGCGGCCTTGGGGAAGCGCTGCTTGTAACGGTTCCCGGCATCGATGGCGTACTGGTCGCCGTATCCACCCTTGAAGATCACGACCTCGAGGGCGGCCTCTGCTGGTACACCCAAAGGATTTTCTGCGGTTTTGTTGTCCTTGTTTGTGGTGTCTTCCTTTGTGCCCGCGGTCGCGCAGCCGGAAAGAGTGGCAGCGGCGGCACCGGCTAAGAGGACCCTTCTAGTAGGGTTCACGTCGGAGCCTTTCGTTGAGGGGTTTCTGTTTTACGCGGTACGCCGGATGCGCCCGGCGTACCGCGCTTCCAACTTCAGGTTGTGCTCGTATCCGCCGGAGATGTTGGCGGACAGGTAGATGGGCGCAGTCTGGCCGGCCTGCTCGAGGCGATTCACGACCTCCGTGACGACCAGTTGCGCCAGCACGGCCGCGGTCACCGAGGAGACCGCGCCGGTTTGGTTGGGCAGCAACACATCGCCGTAGGGAGCGCCGTTGTCGAGCACGACGTCGGCGATCTCGGAGAGCCGTTTGCCGCTTGCATGCCGGGGTTGCGACTTGGCGGAGTGGTCGAGGGAGGTGACCGCGATCAGGTCGTGCCCACGTTCCTTAACCAGCAAAGCCATTTCGACGATGACGCCGTTGATGCCCGAGTTCGAAGCGATCACGAATACGTCTTCTTCATGCACGGGAGTGAGTGCATAGAGGCGATGTGCCACCTC
>DPJL01000067.1 GCA_003543035.1 Micromonosporaceae bacterium
CCGCGGCGCCAGTGCGTGCCTTTGGTGGCATTGCTCAGTGCGCTCCTTTAATGAGATCCATTGCTACTTCTTTCCGGCCTTCTTCTTGCCGGCCACCGTCCGCTTCGGACCCTTGCGAGTGCGAGCGTTGGTGCGGGTCCGCTGTCCACGGACAGGCAGGCCCTTGCGGTGCCGGACGCCCTCGTAGCAACCGATCTCCACCTTGCGGCGGATGTCAGCGGCGACCTCGCGGCGCAGGTCACCTTCAACTTTGTAGTTGGCCTCGATGTGATCCCGCAGCTGCACGACCTCTTCATCAGTGAGGTCTTTTGCGCGCTTGTTCGGGTCGATACCGGTCGCGCTCAGGGTTTCCTGAGAGCGAGTGCGGCCAATGCCGAAAACGTAAGTGAGCGCGATCTCCATGCGCTTGTCGCGCGGGAGGTCTACGCCAACGAGACGTGCCATAAGTGGGCTTACTCCTCGTGTTCGCGGAGGTCTGTGCCCGTCCCTGCCCCTACCTGCCCGGGTAGGGCCTCGGCCTCCGACCGAGGGCTGGCCACAGGAGTTTCCCAAAAGGGACGTCCCCGCGGCCGGGACGAGCTTGTGCTGTTATCTGCAATCAGCCTTGACGCTGCTTGTGGCGCGGGTCGTCACAAATGATCATGACCCGGCCGTGCCGGCGGATGACCCGGCACTTGTTGCAGATCTTCTTAACGCTCGGCTTGACCTTCACGGCTCGCCTTCTCAGTTACTTGTAGCGGTAGACGATGCGCCCGCGGGTCAGGTCATACGGCGAGAGTTCGACGACGACCCTGTCCTCGGGCAGGATGCGGATGTAGTGCTGACGCATTTTGCCGCTGATGTGGGCCAAGACCCGGTGCCCGTTCGCGAGCTCTACCCGGAACATTGCGTTCGGGAGTGGCTCTACGACGCGGCCCTCGATCTCGATGGCTCCGTCCTTTTTCGGCATGTCCTCCGCTACCTGACGTCGGGTGGATAAGTCGGTTCACGTTGTCCGTCACGACCCAAAATGGTTTGGGCCGAGCCAGCCGCGGTCTGTCAGCCACCGAAGTGCGGACGGCATGACAGAGCGGACGCAGTGCGCCGATTGGCCAGTCTACGCGTGAGCGGCCGTCGACACCAAATCGGGTGCCCCTGGTCACGCTGCGCTGAACAGCTCACCCAATCGATCACGGCCACCGTCTTCGGCTGTCGTCACGACAACCCCGTCCGCGTAGAGGACGACGGTGTGCTCGACATGCACTGCGGGCAGACGATCGGCGGTGATTACCGTCCAGCCGTCGGAGAGCTCGAAGGTCCTGGGCGAACCCAGGGTGATCATGGGCTCAATGGCCAGCGCCATCCCGGGGATGAGCGAAGGCCCCCGGCCCGGCCGGCCGTAGTTGTGGATGTGCGGATCCTGATGCATCTCGGTCCCGATCCCGTGACCGCCGTAGCCGCGGACGATGCCGTACTTCTTGGGAGCCTTACGGATCACCGACTCGATCGCATACGAGATGTCGGTCAGCCGCCCCTTGCCGGAGCGCACTCCCTTGGCGGCGGCGGTAATCCCGGCCCAGAGCGAGTCGACAGCCACCTCGGTCATCCGCTCAAGCTCAGGCTGAATCTCACCGACCCCGATCGTGATCGCGGCGTCGCCATGCCATCCGTCGAGAATCGCGCCGCAGTCCACCGAGATCACGTCACCATCGCGCAGCACCTGCTGAGCGCTCGGGATGGTGTGCACCACCTGCTCATTCACCGAGGAACAGATGGTCCCCGGAAAGCCGTGATAGCCCTTGAACGACGGCACCGCGCCACTGGACCGGATCACGTCCTCCGCAATCGCGTCCAAATCCGCCGTAGTCACACCGGGCTTGACAGCCTCGCCGACCGCGGCGAGCGCGGCAGCCACAACGAGGCCCGCCTGACGCATCAGCGCCAGCTGCTCCGGTGATTTGATCTCGATTTCCACGCGAACAAAACTACGCGCTGTAGGACCGCAACGCGTCGATTGCGCGCTCGGTCACATCCTCTACCGGGCCGGCCGCGTCAAGGCCGATGAGCTTGCCCTGGGCGCCGTAATAGTCCACGAGGGGCGCCGTGTCACGGGCGTACACCTTGAGGCGCTCAGCGACCGTCTCGGCCTTGTCATCGTCGCGCTGGTACAGCTCTCCGCCGCACCGGTCGCAGGCCTCCGACTTGGTCGGCGGATCGAACTCGATGTGCCACACCTTGCCGCAGCCGTGGCAGGTCCGGCGGCCGGAAAGCCGCCGGATCACCTCGTCGTTGTCGACCACCAGCTCGAGCACCAGGTCGAGGGTGGAACCGTTGTCCGCCAACGTTTTGTCGAGTGCGACCGCCTGCGGCACCGTGCGCGGGAAGCCGTCGAGCAGGAAGCCGTCCGCCGCATCGGGCTCGGCCAGGCGCTCCCGAACCATGTTGATGGTTACCTCATCCGGCACGAGACCGCCGGCATCCATGTACCGCTTCGCCTCGAGCCCAAGCGGCGTGGCCTGTGAAACGTTGGCCCGGAAGATGTCCCCCGTCGAGATCTTGGGCACCGACAGATGGGCGGCTATGAACTCCGCCTGGGTGCCCTTGCCCGCGCCGGGCGGACCAACCAGAACCAATCGCATCTACGGCCCCTCGCTCGCCTGGGAGCTCCGCTTCATCGCAGGAATCCTTCATAGCTGCGCTGCATCAGCTGCGCCTCGATCTGCTTCACTGTCTCGAGGCCCACGCCTACCATAATCAGCACCGCTGTGCCGCCGAACGGGAAGTTCAGATACGCCTGGCTGTCCAGCCAGATGAAGAACAGGTTGGGCAGAACCGCGATCCCGGCGAGGTAGATCGCTCCGGGGAGAGTGATGCGGCTCAGGATGAAGCTCAGGTAATCCGCGGTCGGCTTGCCGGGACGGATACCCGGGACAAAGCCGCCGTACTTCTTCATGTTGTCCGCGATCTCAGTCGGGTTGAAGGTGATCGAGACGTAGAAGTACGTGAAGAACAGGATCAAGAGCGCATAGACGAGGATGTAGCTCCACGACGTTGGCGTGGCCAGGTACTTCTCGATAAAGATGTAGACCTTGCCCGGGTTCTCGCTGCGGGCGAAGTCCAGCGCCAGCTGGGGCAGGTAGAGCAGCGACGATCCGAAGATGACCGGGATAACACCGGCCTGGTTCACCTTCAGCGGGATGTAGGTCGAGGTGCCGCCGTACATCCGGCGCCCCACCATCCGCTTGGCATACTGCACCGGGATCCGGCGCTGGGCCTGCTCGATGTAGACCACAAGCGCGATGATCACGAAGACCAGGGCGATCAGACCGGCAAAGCCCCAGCCACCCTGGCTGTCCAGGATCTGCCAACCCTCGGCGGGCAGACGGGCCGCGATCGACGTGAAGATCAGGACCGACATGCCGTTGCCGACACCGCGGTCGGTGATCAGCTCACCCA
>DPJL01000293.1 GCA_003543035.1 Micromonosporaceae bacterium
CCCAGATCGCACCAGTCGGCATACCACGCACCAGCAGCACTGAGATGCTGGCCAGCGCACCTGTCAGCAGCCCGGCGACGACGGTGACGAGCTGCCTAGGGATGCGGGCCGATCGCGCCGCGACCTGACAGCTCGCCCAGAGCCCGACGGCGGCGCCCGCGAGAATGCCCGCCAGCGTCAGCTGCAGGAGCGAGCCGGCCGCCGTGGCGAGGGCGATGTCCCCGCCGTCCGGCCCGAGCATCCGGCGCAGCATCGTGAGCACGGCGATGAGCCAGGCCACCGCCGCAAACGCCAGCCAACCTCCGCGTGCGGGCAATGATTCAGACGATTTGGGGGTACCGGGTGAATCAGTTATGGAGGATGGAGGCGTGGCAGTGCTGGGCTCAGTCATCGTGGCCTCCTGGCCGGGGTGCGAGGGGATTCGGTGCGGCGCTCCAGAGCGAGCCTAGCTATCGCCTTGGAGTTCTCCCTTGGCAGGTCGGCGGTGTAGGCCGCCGTCTGCCGGGTGAGCTCCTTGGCGCAGCATGGTCGCGTGGGCGGTATCCGTTTGCTGTCTACCGGCCCATGCGAGGATGTCTCAGAAGGTGGGAGGACAGCGCCGTTTCTCTCAGGAAGAAGGAGCCATCGATGGACGCCGTTTTTGTGGTGCCGGACCCGCGTAATGAACCGGTGTTGAGCTACGCCCCCGGTTCGCCTGAACGGGCGACATTGACCCGGCGGCTGGACGAGCTCCAGTCGGAGCAGCTCGAGCTCACCATGACCATCGATGGGCAGCGCCGGATGGCCGGCGGTGAGGCGATCAAGGTCGTCCAGCCGCACAAGCATCGGCATGTGCTGGGAATCACCCACAATGCCACCAACGCCGATGCCGATGCGGCGGTGACGGCCGCCAAGAAGGCTGCCCCACTTTGGCGTGAAATGTCCTTTGAGGATCGCGCTGCGATCTTCCTCAAAGCCGCCGAGCTGCTTGCCGGTCCATGGCGCGCGACGCTCAACGGCGCGACCATGCTCGGCCAATCCAAGACCTGCTACCAGGCCGAGATCGATGCGGCCTGCGAGCTGATCGACTTCCTCCGGTTCAATGTCTTCTTCGCGCGCAAACTGCTTGCCGAGCAACCGTTTTCGTCGCAGGGCATCTGGAATCGTTTCGACTACCGGCCGCTAGAAGGTTTCGTTTACGCGATCACCCCGTTCAACTTCTCCGCGATCGCGGGGAACCTGCCCTCCGCGCCGGCGTTGCTGGGCAACACGGTGGTGTGGAAGCCGGCCGTCACGCAGCAGCTCGCCGCGCACTTCACGATGCGGCTCTTCGAGGAGGCGGGGCTGCCACCGGGAGTGATCAATATGGTGACCGGTCACGGCGCGGCGGTCTCCGAGGTGACTCTCAAGGACCCCGACCTCGCCGGGATCCACTTCACCGGCTCGACGCGAGTCTTCCACCAGCTGTGGCGCGCGGTCGGTGAGAACATCGCCACGTACCGCAGCTATCCACGGATCGTGGGGGAGACCGGCGGCAAGGACTTCGTCATCGCGCACCCGTCCGCCGACTCGCCCGCACTCGTGACCGCGTTGATCCGGGGTGCGTTCGAGTACCAGGGCCAGAAGTGCTCGGCCGCGTCGCGCGCCTACGTTCCCCGTTCGCTGTGGGAGGCCGGCGTACGCGACGAGCTCGCCGCCAAGGCGGAAGCGCTGACCTATGGCGATGTCACCGACTTCACCAACTTCGGCGGTGCGGTCATCGACGATCGCGCCTTCGCCAAGCACGCCGCCGCGCTCGAGATGATCAAGTCGGATCCCAACTGCACCGTGATCGCCGGTGGCACATGTGACGACAGCGTCGGCTACTTCGTGCGGCCGACCGTGGTCGAGTGCTCGGATCCGAACCACGACGTGTTCAAGACCGAATACTTCGGGCCGATCCTCGCCGTCCATGTCTTCGACGATGCCAACTTCGAGGCGGTCGTGCGGCAGGCCGAAAGCGCGGCGCCCTACGCGCTCACGGGTGCGATCTTCGCTCAGGACCGGGCGGCGATCGACCGTCTCTCCGACACTCTGCGCTTCGCGGCGGGCAACTTCTACATCAACGACAAGCCGACCGGAGCCGTGGTCGGGCAGCAGCCGTTTGGCGGGGCGCGCGCATCGGGTACCAACGATAAAGCCGGCTCTTGGCAAAACCTGATCCGGTGGATGTCTCCGCGCACGATCAAGGAAACCTTCGTGCCGCCGACCGAGCACACCTATCCGCACATGGGGTCGTGATGGCCAACGAGAATTTCGCGAACTTCGGCGAGCAGGGTGGGCAGCTGACCTACAACAGCTACCTGCGCGTGCCGGAGCTATTGTCGCAACAGGTTCCCGAGTCCAATCCGGAGGCTCATGACGAGCTTCTGTTCATCACCATCCATCAGTCCTATGAGCTCTGGTTCAAGTTGCTGCTGCACGAGCTGGAAGACGCACGGGACAGGATGCTGGCGGGGGAGAGCTATCTGCCCCGGGTTCGGCTCGAGCGATGCCGGTCGATCGAATCGGTGCTCGTGCATCAGGTCGACGTGATCGACACGATGACGCCGCAGGACTTTCTCATCTTCCGCAACAAGCTCGCCCCCGCTTCGGGTTTCCAGTCGGCTCAGTTCCGTGAGATCGAGTTCCTATCCGGACTGAAGGATCCTGGTTACCTGGAACGGTTCCGGGGCCTCACCGACCATGAGCGGGACGCGTTGCGCCGGCGGCTGGACGAGCCGTCGCTGTGGGATGGCTATCTGGCAATGCTGGGCGCGCACGGATTCGACGTCGCCGAGACAGAGGATCGCTTTGCCGCGCTCGTAACGATCGCCAACGATCGGGAGAAGTACGGCGCTCTATGGGATCTGGCCGAGGCGTTGATCGCGCACGACCAGGCTTGGTCACTGTGGCGAGCGCGGCACGTGTTGATGGCGGAGCGTCAGATCGGTACCAAGTCAGGCACCGGTGGCTCCTCGGGCAGCGCCTATCTCCGGTCTCGTGTGGAGAAGCGCTTCTACCCCGAGCTCTGGGAACTCCGCTCCCGCCTCTAACCCCTCCGCGTTGATCATGAACTTAAGTTCCTGTTCGACGGCGTGTCGCTACTCCCAGCGTCTTGATCGACGCGCGGATTGGAAGGCCAGGCACAAACCGGACAAATAGTGTGTCTCGGACCGTCGATTCAGGACTGTCTGACGCGAACTGTGCACAGTGGAATGTGCGGAAATCCTGGACAGAAGCCTTTTAGGTTGTAGCGTAGATGACATGGCAGAGTCAGATATCAACGCAACAGCGGCGGCCGTGCTCGGTCTCCTGCACGAGGGCGCGATGACAGGTGGCCAGCTCATGGCCGCTGCGGAGCGGCGTCTCGGCCCCTATTGGTCGATGACCCGGTCGCAGGTTTACCGGGAGCTTCCGGTGCTTGCCTCAATGGGTTACGTCAAGGCGGGCAAGCAGGGCCAGCGCGCGAGCCAGCCCTACTCGATCACGCCGAAGGGCAAGACCGCGTTCAGCCGTTGGCTAAGCGAGGAGCCCGGACGTGAGTTGGTCCGCAACCCTTACGCGCTTCGCGTCGCCTTCGGCAACGCGCTGGGCACGGGCGGATCGAAGCTTCGCAAGGAAGCTGAGGAATACCACAACGAGGCGCTCTCCGAGGCGCGCGAGCAGGCCAAGGAAGCCAAGCGCGAAGGCGACAAGATGACCGCCTCCGGCCTGGAATTCGCGGTGAACTATCACAAGGCAGCACTGACCTGGTTGAAAACAGCCACCAAGTGACGCAGCGTCTGGTGCGACTCAGCCGTCGCCGCCAGACTGTCCAAAGCGAACAGACCAGCCCCCAACACCGGAGGCTGGGTCAGCACTGACACGAGTGCACGGGGTGAGTGGGCACCGATCCCGTCTCGGATGGCCTCGTCCAATAGCGGATGCTGTGCCCGCAGCACGCCGCCGCCCAGGACGACGGCATAGCGTAGGTCACGAAGGTCCAGCCGGTCGGCCGCGACGGTGACGAGAGCAACAATTTCCATAGCCTGCCGGGCAATGACCCTGCGGGCGACCTCGTCTCCCGTTGCGGCCACGGCAAAAAGGAGCTCGCTCAGACTGTCCAAGCGGGACTTGGGGATGGTTCCCAAATGGACACCGGCGATGACCTCCTCCACCGTCTGCACACCACAGTGCCTGGCGACCGCGCTTTGCAGCGCGGTCGCCGGGCCACGTCCGTCTTCGCCCCGGGCCGCGTGCCACATGGCCAATGAGGCCAGGTGTTGCCCGCCACCCCAGTCGCCGGAAATCATGCCCAGCGCGGGAAAGCGTGCGGACCGACCATCGGAAGCTCGGCCGACACAGTTGATTCCCGCGCCACAGACGACAGCGACCGCCTCGGCTTCGTCTGTCCCGGCGCGCATGAGGGCGAACGTGTCGTTGTCCACCCGATAGCTTCGGGCCCAACCGGATCGGTGTACAGCCTCTGCTGCGACAGCCACCTCTTCGGGCAGGTCCACGCCGGCCAGGAAGACTTCGGCTCGCTCGAGTTGGTTGTCGCCCAAGCCCGCTTCGTCGCGGGCAGTCGAGATTAGACGGTCGAGCAACCGCATCGCGGGCTCCACACCAAGTGTTTGCGGCGACGAACCGGGGCCTCGAACGTACGCGTGGACCTTCCCGTCCGTGTCTCCGATTAGGACGTCCGTTTTGGAGTTTCCGCCGTCAACGGCGACCCAGTAAGTCATCGTGCCCATGCCAGGTGTGCGGAGTTGGCGGCCAGCAGCCGATCGGTCAGCTGCTCGGCCAGATCGTGCTGGCCCACCAACGGATGGGCGAGCAGGGCCAAGTAGACCCGGTCCCGGCCACCGCGCAGGGCCGCGTCCAGAGCGAGCTCCTCGTAAGCGCTAACGCCGGCGATGAGCCCGGACATCAGTGGGCTGACTGGCCCGATCGGCACCGCAACCGGGCCGTCGCGGCCGACCCGGCAGCTGACCTCGATCACCGCGTCATACGACAGGAAGGGGAGATGCCCGCGGTTGCGCAGGTTCACCGCGTGGATCGCGTTGTCACCGCTGAGCAGAGACGAGATCAGGCCGACAG
>DPJL01000008.1 GCA_003543035.1 Micromonosporaceae bacterium
AGCTCGCCCATTCCGGAGATGACCGTCTGGCCCGTCTCCTCGTCCTGACGGACGCGGAAGGTCGGGTCCTCTTCGGCCAGCTTCTGGATCGCCGTGCCGAGCTTCTCCTGGTCTGCCTTGGTCTTCGGCTCAATCGCCACCGAAATGACCGGCTCCGGGAAGGTCATCGACTCGAGGATCACCGGATGCGCCGGGTCGGAGAGCGTGTCACCGGTCGTGGTCTGCTTCAGACCCTGCACCGCGACGATGTCCCCAGCCTGCGCTGTTGGGCGCTCCTCGCGCTTGTTGGCGTGCATCTGGTAGATCTTGCCGATGCGCTCCTTGCGGTCCTTGGTGGAGTTGACCACCTGAGAGCCCGACTCGAGCGTCCCGGAGTAGATCCGGACGTACGTCAACTTGCCGAGGTGCTTGTCCGTCTGAATCTTGAAGGCCAGGCCGGCGAAGGACTCCTTCGCGTCCGGGTGCTTGTGGATAACCGTGACACCATCGGGCGCGAGACCGTCGATCGCCGGAACGTCCAAAGGCGACGGCAAGAAGTCCACCACCGCGTCGAGCATCGGCTGCACGCCCTTGTTCTTGAAGGCGGAGCCGCACACGACCGGGTTGAGCTTGCCGGCGATGGTCGCACGACGGATCGCGGGCTTGAGCTCCTCAGCGGTGAACTCGCCACCCTCGAGGTACTTCTCCATGATGTCGTCGTCTGCCTCGGACAGGGTCTCGAGCAGCTTCACGCGCCACTCTTCGGCCTGGTCCTTGAGCTCCGGCGGTACCTCTTCGATCGTGTAGTCGTCGCCCTTCTGGGTCTCCCCGCGCCAGGTGAGTGCGCGCATGCCGATCAGGTCGACGACACCGATGTGGTCGCCCTCGAGCCCGATCGGGATCTGCAGCACCAGCGGAGTCGCGTTGAGCCGGGTCACCATCATGTCGACGCAGCGGAAGAAGTCCGCGCCGGTCCGGTCCAGCTTGTTGACGAAGCACATCCGCGGGACGTTGTACTTGTCAGCCTGACGCCAGACGTTCTCGGTCTGCGGCTCCACCCCGGCAACACCGTCGTAGACCGCGACAGCGCCATCGAGCACCCGCAGCGACCGCTCCACCTCAACGGTGAAGTCGACGTGCCCTGGGGTATCGATGATCTGGATCGTGTGGCCCTTCCACTCACACTTCGTCGCGGCGGAGGTGATGGTGATACCACGCTCCTGCTCCTGCTCCATCCAGTCCATGACGGCCGCGCCCTCGTGGACCTCACCGATCTTGTAGGTGATACCGGTGTAGAACAGGATCCGCTCGGTCGTGGTCGTCTTACCGGCGTCGATGTGCGCCATGATGCCAATGTTGCGAGTCTTGGCGAGCGCGGCGTCTGCGGCGGCCACTTTACGATCCCTTCAAAGAGGTTGGGTCTGCCAACTACCAGCGGTAGTGGGCGAAAGCCTTGTTGGACTCGGCCATCTTGTGCGTGTCCTCGCGCCGCTTCACCGCAGCGCCGAGGCCGTTGCTTGCGTCAAGCAGCTCGTTCATGAGCCGCTCGACCATGGTCTTCTCACGGCGGGCCTTGGAGTAGGACACCAGCCAGCGCAGGCCCAGCGTGGTCGCACGGGCGGGACGCACCTCAACCGGTACCTGGTAGGTCGCGCCACCGACACGGCGGCTGCGGACCTCGAGGGTCGGCTTGACGTTGTCCATGGCGCGCTTGAGCGTGACGACCGGGTCGGTGCCCGTCTTCTCACGGCAGCCCTCGAGGGCGCTGTAGACGATGCGCTCAGCCAGCTGACGCTTGCCGGCCAGCAGGATCTTGCTGATCAGCTGGGTCACCAGCGGCGAGTTGTAAACCGGGTCTGCGTTCAGCGGACGGCGCGGGGCAGGGCCTTTACGCGGCATGTCAGCTCTTCTCCTTCTTCGCGCCGTAACGGCTTCGTGCCTGCTTACGGTTGCGGACACCCTGGGTGTCCAGCGAACCGCGAATGATCTTGTAGCGAACGCCGGGCAGGTCCTTCACACGGCCGCCGCGAACGAGCACGATCGAGTGCTCCTGCAGGTTGTGGCCGACCCCCGGGATGTACGCGGTCACCTCAATCTGGCTGCTCAACTTGACACGAGCAACCTTGCGCAGTGCCGAGTTCGGCTTCTTGGGCGTCGTCGTGTACACACGCGTGCACACGCCGCGCCGCTGGGGGCTCCCCTTCAGCGCCGGCGTTTTGGTCTTGCCTGTCTTCGCCTGGCGGCCCTTGCGGACCAGCTGCTGGATTGTGGGCACCGGGTCTCTCCGCTCCCTGTTTCTCATCCGCGACGCTTTCGTCGCGAAAACTTCTTTTGGCCTGACCGCGGGTGCGGCCCGAACTGCTGTGACCAGCTCAAACTCGGAGGCCCGAGTGGGTGAGCCGACCCCCGCGGTCGGGCGTGTCGTCCGGCACACGGGCCCCGGCGGCTCGATTTCTCAAGCTGTCGGAATCTGTCATTGTCGTGATGCACACCAGGTCAAGACACATGTGTCGAGCAATCCGGCATCGTGCACGCACGAGGAGCCCAGGCATGCCTGGGCACGAGGGAAAAGAGTACCTAACCTAAGGCCTCCTGGTCAAAACGGGGTCACCTAAGCTGGTCGATCCCGCGTCAACCGGTCTGTTACAGACCGTTGGCTGGCACTCTGCCCAAAAGCTTACCTGCTCGTCTGCCGTCCCTCGTCATGGATACCGGTCGGTGAGGGTAATCACGTCGGTGACGTGCTGCCTTGGGCCAAGGCGATAGCCACGATGACGCCCACTACGGCGAGCAGAAGGCCGACTCCGCCACAGATCATGCCAGTGATGGCGAGCCCACGACCCTTCATCGATGGATCTCGACGGACTTGTCTCAGCGCCACGCCGCCGAGCGCGAGCCCGCCCGCTCCCAGAAAGATCGCCAGCACACAAAATGCCCCGGCGACCAGTCCGCCCCAGCCCCCGTCGGCCCCGATCAAGCCAAAACACCAAACCACGCCGGCCACCAGGATCGAGCCGATGCCCGCGGTCATCGATCCAATTGAGACTCCCGATGTGGTACCGGGTGCAGGCAGAATGGCCAGCCCGAAAGGCTCACCGGGAACGGGCTCAATCCGCACCGGCGCTGGATAGCTCACCGGCCGGGGGCCGGGCTGCCATGGCGGGGGCTGCGATGGCGAATACGGCGTCACCTCGTGATCCTCGCACGAATTTCCGCGCGGGCCACAGGTCTGTGCGCCCGCTGCGTCGGCCGCGGCTTGCTTTGCGCCGCAGTCGACAAAGGAGCTCAGTCGACTGTGGCGGGGAAGTCACGCTGGCCCGTTCCCGCGTCCTGGAGCAGGCGCACGACGACGATGAGCACTATCGCGCACACCGCTGTCCCGATGCCGGTCCACGCCAGCCTGCGAGCCCAGTAGAGGTATCTGTCGCCGGCCCGCCAACCGGCGCCGGTGTCCAAATCGGTGCGTGCCTGCCGGGCGAGTACCAGGGCGATAGTGGCCGGAACCAGCCCGCCGACCATGAGTCCGGTGACCGCCGCGAGCACACCGAGGCAGAAGGCCGCGGCGGCTTTGGAGTCAGACACTATGTCCGGATCATCCGGATGGCGCATGAAACGAACACTAACAAAGAGAGGGACCCCGGATGGGATCCCTCTCTTTTGGACTGACTGTTACCTGTACGACCCGAAGTCGAAGTCGTCCAGCGGCACCGCGACACCGCTTGCCGGGCCGAAACCGTAGTCGGTCTCGCCGTAGGCGGTCATCGAGTAGACCTTGGCCTTCGCCTCCTCGGTCGGCTCCACCCGGACGTTGCGGTACTTGCTGATGCCAGTACCCGCCGGGATGAGCTTTCCGATGATGACGTTCTCCTTGAGGCCGATGAGCGAGTCGCTCCGCGCGTTGATCGCCGCGTCGGTGAGCACTCGGGTCGTCTCCTGGAAGGAGGCGGCCGAGAGCCACGATTCGGTGGCGAGCGACGCCTTCGTGATACCCATCAGCACCGGACGGCCGGCTGCCGGCTCGCCGCCTTCGGCGACGATTCGGCGGTTCTCCGCCTCGAACTGCGCCCGGTCCACCAGGAGGCCCGGCAGGAACTCGGTCGCACCCGACTCAATGATGGTGACCCGCTTGAGCATCTGCCGAATGATGATCTCGATGTGCTTGTCGTGGATCATCACACCCTGCGAGCGGTAGACCTCCTGCACCTCATTGGTGAGGTGGACCTGGACCGCCCGCGGCCCGAGCACCCGCAGGAGCTCGTGCGGGTCGATGGTGCCCTCGGTGAGCTTCTCGCCGACCTCAACGTGATCGCCGTCGTGCACGCGCAGGCGCACCCGGTTGGAGATCTTGTCGTGGACGATCTCTTCGCTGCCGTCGTCCGGCACGATGATGATCTTCTTCGACCGGTCGCCCGCCTCGATCCGGATCCGGCCCGCGGTGTCGGCGATCGGCGCCTTGCCCTTGGGCACACGCGCCTCGAAGATCTCCTGCACACGCGGCAGACCCTGGGTGATGTCCTCACCCGCCACACCACCGGTGTGGAAGGTACGCATCGTCAGCTGGGTACCGGGTTCACCGATCGACTGGGCGGCGATGATGCCGACAGCCTCACCGACGTCCACCAGCTTGCCGGTCGGCAGCGAGCGGCCGTAGCAGGCCGCACACACGCCCAGCTTCGACTCACAGGTGAGTACGCTGCGCACCCGCACCGTCTCCACGCCTGCCTTGACCATCTTGTCGACGATGATCGAGTTGAGGTCGGTACCGCGCGGGACACCGGCCACTTCCTCGGCCAGAGTCCTTGCGTGGCCACCGGTCTCCGCGTGCTCGTGCACCACCAGCTCGCTGTCGATGTGGGCGCCGATCGCCATCGGAATGGCGCGGTCGGTGCCGCAATCGTCCTCGCGGATGATGACGTCCTGCGAGACGTCGACCAGACGACGGGTCAGGTAACCCGAGTCGGCGGTCCGCAGAGCGGTGTCGGCCAGACCCTTCCGCGCGCCGTGCGTGGAGATGAAGTACTCCAGCACGCTCAGGCCCTCGCGGTACGAAGACTTGATCGGACGCGGGATGATCTCACCCTTGGGGTTGGCCACCAGACCACGGATCGCCGCGATCTGACGCAGCTGCAGCAGGTTGCCTCGAGCACCCGAGTGGATCATGCGCCACAGCGGATTCTCTTGCGGCAGTGAGGTTTCCAGCTCCTTGGCCACCTCGGCGGTTGCCTTGGACCACAGCTCGATCAGCTCGCCGCGCCGTTCCTCGGAGGTCATGAGACCCCTCTGGTACTGCTTGTCGATCCGGTCGGCTTCCTTCTCGTACCGCTCAAGAATCTGCCACTTGCGCGGCGGCGAGATGACGTCCTCCATGCCGATGGTCACCCCGGACCAGGTGGCCCAGTGGAAACCGGCCTCCTTCAACGCGTCCAGCGTGGCGGCCAGAGCCACCTTCGGGTAGCGCTCGGCGAGGTCGTTGACGATCGCCGAGAGCTGACCCTTGCGCACCTCGTAGTTGACGTAGCGGTAGCCGACCGGCAGGGTCTCGTTGAAGAGCACCCGGCCAAGCGTCGTCTCCAGCAGCACCGGCTGATTCGGCTGCCATCCCTCAGGCGCTGTCCACTCCTCGCCCGGCCCGTTGTCCACCGCGGTCACGTCACCAAGACGGATCTTCACCGGAGTCTGCAGGTGCAGCTCGCCGGCGTCGAAAGCCATCATCGCCTCGGCATCAGAGCTGAAGACGCGGCCTTCGCCCTTCATCCCGGTGCGCTGGTGGGTGAGGTGGTACAGACCGATGATCATGTCCTGGGTAGGCATGGTCACCGGCTTGCCGTCGGCCGGCTTGAGGATGTTGTTGCTGGACAGCATCAGGATCCGGGCCTCGGCCTGAGCCTCGGCCGACAGCGGCACGTGGACCGCCATCTGGTCACCGTCGAAGTCCGCGTTGAACGCGGTACACACAAGTGGGTGAATTTGAATTGCCTTGCCCTCGACCAGCTGCGGCTCGAAGGCCTGGATGCCCAGACGGTGCAGGGTCGGCGCGCGGTTGAGCAGCACCGGGTGCTCCGTGATGACCTCTTCCAGCACATCCCACACGACCGGGCGCTGACGCTCGACCATCCGCTTGGCGGACTTGATGTTCTGGGCGTGGTTGAGGTCGACCAG
>DPJL01000273.1 GCA_003543035.1 Micromonosporaceae bacterium
ACATCGAAGATGACCGAATCCCAGCTGGCCGCAACCACTTCGGACGCATACTTCGCCAGGCAACGACCGCGGAAGTAAGCCCGAGTATCTTCGGGCGGCTCGACCATCGCGAGCTCGGTCAGCTCCGGCTCCAGCAGAGTCTTCATCGCACCCCGGGCCACCAGCCGGTGGTAGAGCCCCTTTTCCGGCCGGACATCGGAATACTGCAGGTCTACGAGCTGAAGCTTGGAGGAGGCCCAGCCCAGATTCTCGCGCTCCCGATAGCCCTCCAGCAGCCGCAGTTTGGCCACCCAGTCGAGCTCCTGGGCGCACAGCATCGGATCGCGGCCCAGCCGGTCGAGCACACTCTCCCAGCGCTCCAGCACATCGAGCGTCATGGCATCGGTGTCGTCCCCGGTCCGACTGTCCACAAAGGAGCGAGCACGCTCCAGGTAGGCCCACTGCAGATCGAGTGCGGTAAGCCGCCGGCCGTCGCGCAGCCGCATGAGGTGTTTGAGCGTGGGATCGTGGCTGACCGCGCGCAACTCGGCTACCGGATCGGCGATGCCGAGATCGGTACCGAGCGCCTTCTCCTCGATCATCGCGAGGATCAGCGAGGTTGTGCCAACTTTCAGATATGTCGAGATTTCGGAAAGGTTGGCATCCCCGATGATGACGTGGAGCCGGCGATATTTGTCGGCATCCGCATGTGGCTCGTCGCGGGTGTTGATGATCGGCCGTTTGAGGGTCGTCTCCAGACCCACCTCGACCTCGAAGAAGTCGGCCCGTTGGGTGATCTGGAAGCCCGCCTGGCTGCCGTCCTGTCCAATCCCGACTCTGCCCGCACCGGTGAAGATCTGCCGGGTGACGAAATACGGGGTGAGGTAGGTGACGATGTCGGCGAACGGGGTCTGCCGCCGCATCAGGTAATTCTCATGCGCCCCATAGGAAGCGCCCTTGTTATCGGTGTTGTTTTTGTAGAGGTGGATCTGATGGCTGCCCGGGATCGTGGCGGCCCGGCGAGCGCCTTCGGCCATCACCCGCTCCCCCGCCTTGTCCCAGCGCACCAGGTCAAGCGGGTTGGTCACCTCGGGCGTCGAGTATTCGGGGTGTGCGTGGTCGACATAAAGGCGGGCGCCGTTGGTCAGTATCACGTTGGCGAGCCCGAGATCCTCGTCGGCGAGTGCTTCCGCCGGGTCATAGGCGGTGCCCGTGTACGTGAAGCCCCGCGCGTCCCGCAGCGGCGACTCCTCCTCGTAGTCCCAGCGCGCCCGACCGCCACGGGTCAATTCGGGCCGGGCCCCGTACGCATTGACCACCTGCGATGAGGTGACCATCGGGTTCGCCCCGGGTTGGCCGGGCACGGAAATGCCGTACTCGACCTCAGTTCCCATGATCCGTCGAACGCTCATATCCTCAGCCTATCCACATAAGGAGCGGGGCGGCGCCTTGCGGCACCGCCCCGCTTCGGACGCCTGTGTTACAGGTATTGGCCGGTATTGGTCACGGTATCGATAGAGCGGCCCGACTCGGTGCCCTTGCCGCCGGACACCAGGGTGCGGATGTAGACGATGCGCTCGCCCTTCTTGCCGGAGATGCGAGCCCAGTCGTCGGGGTTGGTGGTGTTGGGCAGATCCTCGTTCTCCCGGAACTCGTCGAGGCAGGCGTCCAGCAAGTGCTGTAGGCGCATGCCCTTCTTGCCCGAGGAGAGGAACTCCTTGATGGCCATCTTCTTGCCACGGTCCACAATGTTCTGGATCATCGCGCCGGAGTTGAAGTCCTTGAAGTACAGGACTTCCTTATCCCCGTTGGCATAGGTGACCTCGAGGAACCTGTTCTCCTCGGTCTCGGAGTACATGCGCAGCACCACCGCGTTGATCATCGCATGCACGCATGCCTCGCGGGAGCCACCGTGTTCTGCGATGTCGTCGGCGGACAGGGGGAGCTTCGTGAGGATGTATTTGCTGAAGATGTCCTTGGCGGCCTCGGCATCCGGCCGCTCAATCTTGATTTTCACGTCGAGGCGACCGGGCCGGAGGATGGCCGGGTCGATCATGTCTTCGCGGTTGGAGGCGCCGATGACGATGACGTTCTCCAGACCTTCCACACCGTCGATTTCGCTGAGCAGCTGGGGGACGATCGTGTTCTCCACATCGGACGAGACACCGGAGCCACGGGTCCGGAAAACCGAGTCCATCTCGTCAAAAAACACGATCACCGGCGTGCCCTCGGAAGCCTTCTCCCGGGCCCGCTGGAAGATCAGCCGGATGTGCCGCTCGGTCTCACCGACGTACTTGTTGAGCAGCTCCGGACCCTTGATGTTGAGGAAGTAGCTGGTGTGCTTGTCCTGGCCACGGCTTTCGGCGATCTTCTTGGCGAGGGAGTTGGCCACCGCCTTGGCGATCATCGTCTTGCCACAACCGGGCGGGCCGTAGAGCAGAACGCCCTTCGGCGGCCGCAAGTGGTGCTCGCGGAACAGATCGGCGTGCAGGAAGGGCAACTCCACCGCGTCGCGGATCTGCTCGATCTGGTTGGTCAGGCCGCCGATGTCGTGGTAACCGACGTCGGGCACCTCCTCCAGGACGAGCTCCTCGACCTCGCTCTTGGGAATGCGCTCATACGCATAGGCCGAACGAGGCTCGATCATCAGTGAATCGCCGGCCCGCAGCGGTGAGCTGATCAGGGTGTCGGCGAGGAAGACAATGCGCTCCTCGTCGGCGTGCGAGATCACCAGCGCCCGGTCGCCACCCTCAAGGATCTCCTTGAGCCCGACAACCTCACCAACCCGCTCGAACCCGAACGCATTGACGATGTTGAGCGCGTCATTGAGCAGGACTTCCTGCCCACGCTGCAGTTTCTCGATCTCGATCGAGGGCGACACCGCCACCCGTAGTTTGCGCCCGCCGGTGAAGACGTCAACCGTGCCGTCTTCGTGCAAAGCGAGGAAGACGCCATACCCACTGGGCGGTTGCGCCAGCCGGTCGATCTCTTCCTTGAGGGTGACAATCTGGGCGCGCGCCTCTTTGAGCGTCGCCACCAGTCTTTCGTTGTTGTCGGTCAGACGCGCGAGCTGTGCCTGAGTCGCGGCGAGCCGCTCCTCAAGCTGACGCACGTGCCGCGGACTCTCACTGAGCTTGCGCCGCAACAGGGCGAGCTCCTCCTGCAGGAACGCGACCTGCGTGGAGAGATCGTTGGCTTCTTTCTCCCACCGTGCTGCGCGCGCATCCGCGTCGTCGCTGCGTGCCACGTCCCACCTCCCCGGGGGCTTTCCTCCGCTGGGTCCTGCCTTGTTGGACCTAGCGTCAGGGTGCTCTTAACACTAGCTGCTCTTGGCCTTCAGGTAACCCTCCCGACACGGCGTGAGTGCAACAACCTGGCCACGGTACTGTCGAAGCGTGACCGAGCTTCGCGTACGAGTGGATCAAGATCTCTGCACCGGTGACGGGCTGTGTGTTCAATACGCCCCGGAGGTCTTCGAATTCGACGTGGACGGCCTGGCCTACGTGAAAGACGAGTCCGGCGAAATGCAGCTCGCGGCGGATGCCACTGTCGACGTGCCGGCCCATCTGCGGCTCGAGGTGATCGACGCGGCCAAGGAATGCCCCGGCGAGTGCATCCATATCCACCGTGGGCCCGATTCTCACCAGCTGAGTGAAGACGAGCGTGCTCAAGTCCGGCTCGAGTTGACGGCTTAGAGCAGCGGCCGCCCGGCCAGCGACGCAACAAGCTGGGCGAATTCCTCGAGTCTGGCGATCTGCCCGGCGCCGCCGTCTTCCAGCGTTTTGCCGAAGCGCAAAGCGTCCTGGCGGACCGAAACCTTGTGTTCCTCCAGCGGGTGACCGTTGGCGGCCTCGTCCAGCGAGCTGAGCAACAGGTACACGTCCACACTGTCCACTCGCAACTGACCGCTTGCGTTGCGGTTCAACCTGCGCCGGCAACCGACCTCGATGACGGCGGACAGCGGGACCACTCGCAACGACGAGATCATCGATCCGTGCGGGCCCTCATTCGGGCCGACGTCCTCACCGTGCCACAGCAGCAGCCGTGAGCCGTCGCAGATGACGACCTCCTGCCACACCCCGTTGTGCTCGTTGACAAAGCGTTCCAGGGTGAAGCCGAGCACATCGGAGCCGCTCAGCACACCGTTGAGGACTTCGAGGGCAACCTCAGGGTCACGCAGGTAGGCCCGGGCGGCCGACTCGAGGTCGGGATAGGGCGACCAGTCCGGAAACACCGAAGAGATCATGTGGACTCTCCCTGTGCGGCAGCTTTGCGCTGCTGGTAAGCCTCCGCACCCTTGCTCGGCTTGCGACGGCGGGGCGGCGCGGTCACACCCGGTGCCAACTTTCGAGACCGGACGAGAAACGCCGTGTGCGCGATCATGCGGTGATCGGGCCGGACCGCGAGACCGTCGGCGTGCCAATCTCGCACCAGTGTCTCCCACGCATAGGGCTCGGTGAAGCCACCCTTCTCGCGTAAGGCCTCGACGAGGTCGGAGAGTTGGGTGGTGGTGGCCACGTAGCCGATGAACACGCCTCCAGGCAACAGCGCCCTTTCGACCAGGTCAAGTGCGTTATACGGAGTAAGCATGTCCAGAATAATGCGATCGAAGCCCGTCTCGGCGCATTCGTTCACATCACCCACCTTCAGGTTCCAGGCTGGATGGGTACCCCCGAACCATGCCTCGACGTTCTTTCTGGCCACCGCAGCGAAGTCTTCACGCAGCTCGTAGGACCAGAGCTCGCCCGAGTCGCCGACCGCTCGCAGCAGCGAGCAGGAAAGTGCCCCCGACCCCGCGCCCGCCTCGAGCACCTTGGCTCCGGGAAAGACGTCGCCCATGGCCACGATCTGGGCCGCATCCTTCGGGTAGATCACCTGGGCGCCGCGGGGCATCGAAAGCACGTAGTCGGCCAGCAACGGCCGCAGAGCGAGATATTGCGTGGCGCCGGTGGAGGTGACCACGCTGCCGTCGGGCAGCCCGATGAGGTCGTCGTGGGCAAGCGCCCCACGGTGTGTGTGATAAGCCTTTCCGGGCTCGAGGACGATGGTGTGCATGCGCCCCTTGGGATCGGTCAGCTGAACCCGATCACCAGCCACGAACGGGCCTCGCCGAGCTGGGGCCATAAACGCCTTCACCGCCTGTTCTGCTCCGGATCCAACACCCGGACAACGTCCATGATGGTCACCACTCCGACGACATCATCCCCGGCCATCACAAGGTAAGGCCTGTCCGGGTCCCCCCGCAGCAGCTTGATCACGTCGGCACCTCGGGCATTGGCGGGGATGGTCGCCACCGAATCGATTGCCCGGGCTACGGTTTCGACCGCGACCCAGGGACGACGCTGATCCGGGACGGCGGCCGCCGCGGCTGGGACCACCAACGCGATCAGGCGGCCGTCGGGATCGGTCACGCCGATCGCGGACTGCGGTTGCCCTGCCTCCTCGGCTCGCCGGATCGCTTCGGCCAGCGAAGTCCCGGCCGGCACATTGAAAATCGGCCTTGCCAGTTGTACCGGATCAACCATCGGATATCTGGCCCGCACCCGGGCGGTCAGCACCGCCATGGTCGCCCCGCGCCAAATGGTGAAGGCGATCCACGCTCCGATCACGAGTGAGAAGACGGTGTAAAAGCGTTGCAGATAAAGGAAAAGCGCCGCCGCTCCGGTCAGCACCGCCACCACGCGGCCGGACCAGCCCGCCACCAGTAGTCCACTGTCCCGGTCACCTTTGATCGCCCAGACCGCGGCCCGCAACGCGCGCCCGCCGTCCAAGGGCCAGCCCGGAAGGGCGTTGTATATCGCGACTATCAGATTGGCGACGGCCAGCTGAATGGCGATCTTGTCGCCGATGGTGCCGTTCGGCAGCGCGAAAGCGAGCGCGGCGCAGCCGAGGCCAAGCAGTGCGGAGACTCCCGGGCCGGCCAGCGCCGTGGCCAACTCGATCCCGGGCCGGGGTGAATCCTGGTCGAACTCGGTATAGCCGCCGAGCAGATCGAGCGTGATGCCGCGAACCCCGACACCGTAGCGGCGAGCGGTCAGCGCGTGGCCAAGCTCGTGCAACAAAACCGACAGCAGCAGCCCGGCCACAAAGCCCACCCCGGCGAGATAGCGCGCGGCACCGGCCAGACCCAGTGACTCGCCGAGCGTCTGGCTGTAGAAGATCACGATGAACAGGGCCAGAAACACCCAGGATCCGGTGAGCCGCAACGGAAAACCGAAGACCCGTCCCACCTGGAAACCGCTGGGCCGATATTCGTCACTTCCGCCGCTCACGTCAACTCCTGCCGCCGGCCATCGCCCGCGGCGTTGGCGTGAGCGAATCCCGCCCGTTTGATGAGCTCGACAGGCTCACTCATAAAATTCGCTCCATACGCGACCATGCTAGAGCCTCGATTGTCGTACCTCTCCCCTAGCCTGTTGCCATGACCGAGGCCCCGGCCACCACGGAACTTGCCGCCGACCGCAAACTCCCGTCGCTGTCCCCTTCCCGCGCGGCGGATTTCAAGACCTGTCCGCTGCTCTATCGCTATCGCAGCATCGATCGCATTCCCGAGCAGCCGACCGCGGATCAGGCCCGCGGCACGTTGGTGCATGCGGTGCTGGAGCGGCTTTTCGACCACGAGTCGGCGCAGCGCACCGAGGACACGGCGGCCACACTCATTGCGCCGCAATGGATTCGGATGGTCGAGGAGCAGCCTGAGTTGGCCGGCCTGTTTCCCGAAGGCTCAGCCGACGGGTTGGCTTCGTTTCTCGCCTCGGCTCGCGATCTGCTTCAGGGCTATTTCAGCGTCGAGGACCCGCGCCGGCTCGACCCGGCCGAGCGCGAGACGCTGATTGAAGCCACGATTGAAGACCAATTGCTGATCCGGGGGTACGTGGATCGCCTCGACGTGTCACCGGCAGGTGATCTGCGCGTGGTCGATTACAAGACCGGTGGCGCGCCCAGAGAGGCCTTCGAGGCACGAGCGCTGTTCCAGCTGAAGTTCTATGCGCTGGTGCTCTGGCGCACCCGTGGTGTGGTGCCGAGAGTGCTCCGGTTGCTCTACCTCAAGGACGCCGAGATCTGCGACTACGCCCCGGAGGCCGAGGAGCTCGCCCGGTTCGAGCGCACGCTGTTGGCGCTTTGGAAGGCGATCGAGACCGCGACCCTCGCGCAGGAGTTCCAGCCCAAGCCGAGCAAGCTGTGCAACTGGTGCAGCCATCAGTCGCGCTGCCCGGAGTTCGGCGGCGAGATCCCGCCCTTCCCGCAGCAGGTGACCTTGACCACGGCCGACAGCAGGCAGCTGCGCTTGGATGGCGCTCAGCAGCCCTGATCGAGGTGGACCTGAGCCAGTAGGCTGCCTAGGTGCCCATCCCCTCATGGCTTCGCTCAATGCTGCGCCCGGATTGGTGGACGCCGATCCGGGCGGAC
>DPJL01000212.1 GCA_003543035.1 Micromonosporaceae bacterium
CAGCCCGCGAGCGCGGCCACCGGCACGAGCCCCGTCGTGCCGGTGGCCAACTACGACCCGGTCACCGGACTGGTCATCGGCCCCGACGGGCAGCCGATGCAGTTCGGCGGCACGGGCGGGCAGGAGGCGACCGCCGGCGCGCAGTCGTGGAAGTTGCTGTTGCTGGCCGGACTGTCCGGATAGGAGGAACTGTGTTTACGAAAGTACGGATAGCCGCGGCGCTACTTATCGTGGTGGCGATTGCCTCCGGATACGCCGGTTACAGCTGGGTCAAGGCTCGCGAGCAGGGAGCCGCTCGTGCTGCGGCGCTTGCTGCCGCACGCCAGTTCGCGGTGGACTTCGTCTCCATCAACGCGGCCACGGTCGACCAGGATCTGTCCCGGGTCGCCCTGGGTGCCACGGGTGAGTTCGGCGACGAGTACCAGCGAGGCATGCCCACGGTCCGCGCAGCGGTGCTGGAGAACAAGGTCGAGGCCGGTGGCACCGTGCTCCGGGCAGCCATGGTGTCCGGTGATGCCGACTCGGCCGTGGTACTCGTGGCCGTCGACGCGACCGTGAAGAACGTCAAGACACCGCAGGGACGGGTGGCTCATTATCGCATCCAGTTGGACCTGGTACTCGAAGAAGGGAGTGACCGGTGGCGCGTCTCAAAGCTGCTCTTCGTGGGCTGAAAGCGGGCAGGTTCGGCATTTTGCTCGCTGCGTTGCTGGTGGTGGCCGGTCTCGGGGGCTATGCCTGGTATGACAAGAGCCGGATGAGCCAGGAACAGGCGGCCGCTCGCGACTGCCTGGCCGTGGCTCCAGCGGCGGCCGCAGCGCTCTTCTCCTATGACTACCGCACCTTCGATGCGAGTGTGGCCAACGGGAAGACCTTTGCCACCGGCGGCTTCGCCGACGAATATGCCCAGACGACCAGTGCGCTCAAGAGTGCGGCCGAGAAGGAACAGGCCGTTGTCACCGCGCAGGCCAACGTCGCCGGAGTGGTCAGCGCGGGCACGGATCAGGTGGAGGTCTTGGTCTACCTCAACCAGTACCGGCGCAACGTGAACATCACCGGGGAGAAGGTGGACCAGAACCGCGTGGTCCTCACGATGAAGCGCGTTGACGGCCAGTGGAAGGTCTCCGGCGCCGCCGCGATCTAGAGCGAGTGGACGAGCTCGACCACTCGGGTCAGGACAGTCGGATCGGTCTCGGGCATGACCCCGTGCCCGAGGTTGAAAATGTGCCCGGGCGCGGCTTTGCCCTCGGCGACCACGCGCTTAACCTCACGCTCGATTACCTCCCAAGGGGCAAAGAGCACGCTTGGGTCCAGATTGCCTTGTACCGGGCGGCCACCGACCATGGTCGTCGCCGCCACATTTAGCGGGGTACGCCAGTCGACGCCCACCACATCGGCGCCCGCTTCGCCCATAGCGGTCAGCAGTTGTGCCGTTCCGACTCCGAAGTGGATCCTGGGCACTGATCCGGCAAGGCGCTCCAGGACAGCCTGGGAGTGCGGCATGACAAAGGTCCGGTAGTCCGCCTCGGACAGAGCGCCTGCCCATGAGTCGAAGAGCTGGACCGCGGAGGCTCCGGCCCGGATCTGAACCTCAAGGAAGGTCAACGTGATCTCGGCCAGGCGGGCCAATAACGTGTGCCACGTGGCCGGGTCGCCGTACATGAGGGCTTTGGTCTTCTCGTGGTGCTTGGACGGTCCACCTTCGATCAGATAACTGGCCAAAGTGAACGGTGCGCCGGCAAATCCGATCAGCGGTGTCTCGCCAAGTTCCTTGACCAGCAAGCGAATCGCTTCGTCCACAAAGGACACCTGCTCGTGCGCGAGGGCCGGTGGAAGGTCGTCGGCGGAGCGGAAGGGCGCGGCGATCACCGGGCCGACACCACCGACGATGTCGAGATCCACCCCGGCCGCCACGAGCGGCACGACGATGTCGCTGAACAGGATCGCGGCGTCGACACCGTGGCGGCGCACCGGCTGCATCGTGATCTCGCAGACCAGTTCGGGCCGCCGGCACGACTCGAGCATCGCCACACCGGCTCTGATCTCGCGATATTCCGGCAGGGAACGTCCGGCCTGACGCATGAACCACACTGGAACACGATCAACCGGCTCGCCGCGGCACGCCTTCAAAAAGTCACTCATCACCCCCCATCGTGCCACCCGCTAACGGCCGATCTTGGGCGGGTGTGGGGGACGAGACACGCAAATCCCGCGAGTCGCCCACCACGTCCAAGATCGCGGAGGAAGTGTGACGGGGACCGGCGCGGCGTAAGCGGACAGCGAGCGCGCTGAGTCCTAGTGTGACGTGTATGGCGCTCACGACCGTACTCCCCGAGACGTTCACGCGCGCCGTCAGCGCGTTGCGGCAGGTGCGGCCACGAGAAGAGATTGCCCTCGAGGAGGTGCCGCCGCCGACCAAACTCGCCCCGTACTCGTTCGCGCTGGGCGCGAGCGTGCTGCGGCGAGGCGAAGAGGTCACCACGGGGAGGCTGATCCTGTTACACGACCCGGCCGGGCACGAAGCCTGGGAAGGCGACACGCGGCTGGTCTGCTATGTCCAAGCCGAGGTGGAGTCGGACCTGGCCAATGACCCACTGCTGCCCCAGGTCACCTGGGGTTGGCTGGTGGACGCACTCGACTCGCACACGGACGGCTACCTCGCCATCGGCGGGGGACGGGGCCCAACCACCCCCCCCCCCCCCCCCGCAAACACCCCCCCCCCACCAAAATCTACTCTTCCTCCCCACTCTCCCCCTCCACGCCTCTCTCCCTATCGGGGGGGGGGGGGAGCCACAGCCGGCAGACACGC
>DPJL01000007.1:0-3089 GCA_003543035.1 Micromonosporaceae bacterium
GGGCCGCGTCTCCTGCCGCTCACGCCGACCAGTATCGACGCTCATCGAGATCGACACCAGTTGTGCGGCAGATCATTAAAAATCAGCGTCTTTTCATAGTTGGTACATCTATCTATATTCAAGTTCATGAAAACCCCCAAGTTCCTGAGGCTGGCGGTTGCGGCCGGCCTCCTGGCGGCGGGGCTGGCCGTGCCGGCCCCCGCGTTCGCCTATTCCGGTCCATCCACAGACGGCGATGTCGGGACAATGATCGTCGGGGGCTCGCCGGCCTCCGAGAACTACTCGTTCCTGGTTTACGTCAGCGGCTGCACCGGCTCGCTGATCAAGGCCAACTGGGTCGTGACCGCCAAGCACTGTCCGAACGCGAGCAGTGTGCGGATCGGCAGCATCAACCGCACCAGCGGCGGCGTCGTCCGCAGCGTGGTACAGGTGGTCAACAACCCCACGATCGACGTCAAACTCTTCCGTCTCAGCAGCTCGGTGACCTACGCACCGGCGCCGATCCCGACCGCTTCAGGCCCGGTTGGCACCGCCACCCGCATCATCGGCTGGGGCCAGACCTGCCCCACCCGTGGCTGCGGCTCGGCTCCGACCTTGGCGCGTCAGCTCGACACCTCGATCCGGTCCGACGGCTCATGCCTCGGCATCAACGGCCCGTATGAAATCTGCACCAACAACACCAACGGCAACTCGGGCGCCTGCTACGGCGACTCGGGCGGCCCGCAGGTCAAGAAGATCAGTGGCAGCACGCGCTGGTGGCTCATCGGTGCGACCAGCCGCTCCGGCAACGGTAGCTCGGTCTGCGCGACCGGCCCCTCGATCTACGGCGACCTGACCTCGATCCGCAGCTGGATCAACACCACAGTCGGCGGTCTGCCGGCCTAATGCGACAGACGACTCCTGCCACGCAAGGTTTGCCTTGCGTGGCGGGAGTTTTTGGCCTGTTACTGGGAAGGCTGCGGGCAGGTGACCTTCGGGTTGATGCCTATGTAGTTGAACGGGCCCGCGATCACTGTGATTATGGTGTTTCCCGCTGTGGCGCAGTCCTTTGCGGACCCGCTGAAGTATCCGCGCTGACCGGCCGCGATCAAACCGATGACCAGCCAGATGGCGACGATGACAGCTCCTACTCGCACGGTTGCCTCCTTAGCTGTCGCGTGGACTATTACCTGCGTCGCCGCGGCAGGGCGGTGGACACGCCGGCGAGATGCAATGCCACACACAGCAGTCCTGCGGTGGTCAGGGTGGTGGCGTTGATGACCGTGCCGAAGCTCGTGGTCGTGAGTTCAAGCAGGAGTGCGAGCCCGAACAGCACTGCGGCGATGATCGCGAACAAAGGATTCTCCTTGGGGTGGGTCTTACTGCACTTGCGCACCGGCTGTTTACCCGCAAACGGCTTGGTCCAATCTGGAGGCTGCGAGGATCCGGGCGCGT
The DNA here is from genome assembly GCA_003543035.1 of Micromonosporaceae bacterium. Classification (GTDB taxonomy): domain Bacteria; phylum Actinomycetota; class Actinomycetes; order Mycobacteriales; family Micromonosporaceae; genus Rhizocola. The sequence continues at coordinate 1,435 of DPJL01000007.1, forward strand.
AGCCGGCCGATCGACTGAGCCAGTAGTCGCGAAACGTGCATCTGGGAAATGCCTAGCCGTTCGGCGATCTCGAGCTGAGTCAGGCCGAAAGAGAATCGCAGGCGCAGAATGTCCCGTTCTCGCCTGGGCAGTGTCGCCACTTGCAAGGCAAGTGAGTGGCGGTCGGGCACTGATTCAAGATGTTCGTCGAGGCTGCCGAATATCTGGCCCAGTTCGGCTTCATCGCCCTCGCGGACAGGCAGGCTCAGCGACAGGGTCTTGTATGCCAGGCGGGTGTGGAAACCATCTCGTGTGTCCTGTTCGGACAGATTCAGATGCGCGGCCAGATCGCAGATCTTCGGGGGGCGGCCCAGTGTTTGAGTCAAGCCAGGAGCGGCGCGGCTGATTCTCAGGTGGAGTTCCTGCATGCGGCGGGGGACGTGCACACTCCACCCGTTGTCGCGGAAGTGCTTCTTGATGCCTCCGACAATGCACGGGTAGGCGTAGTGGGCAAAGGTAACCCCGCGTGTGCTGTCGAATCTGGACACTGCCTTGACCAGTTCGAGCATGGCGACCTGGATCAGATCATCGAGATCTTCGCCTCGGCCGGCGAAGGTGTGGGCAATTCGGGTGGCCATCGGCATGTGCGTGGCAATGAGAGTGGAGCTGGTCGGACCCATGAGCTCTCCCTAGAGGGCACACATGCAAAAAGAAGCCATCAGGGTCCGGGACGGCTTGCCGTGTGATAGGTAGACTACGCCTGATCGGAGGCGAGCGTGATGCCCGAAGCACGGAGTAACCGGCTTCGTGAGCTTCTCGGGGTCAACGGCCCTGACTTGCCGCGGTTCGCCTCAAGATGCGCGAACGAATTGCCTGACATAAGCGGTATCAGCATTGTCGTGGTGGGTGGCATCAACGTTTCGGGCCTGGTGTCGGCGGCCGGCCAGCGCAGCGAGCGGCTCGCGGAGCTTCAGTTGACCATGGGTGAAGGCCCCGGGACTGATGCTTACCGCACAGGACAGCCCGTGCTGATAGCCGATCTGTCTGCCGTCGAAAGCCAAGGCCGGTGGCCGGGATTCGCTTCGGCTGCCGTTGACCTGGGTGTGAAAGCGATGTTCGGCTTTCCGTTACAACTGGGCGCGATCCGGATAGGGACTCTCGATCTGCATCGGGTGATCACCGGCCCCCTGTCCGGTGAGGAGCTGCCGATCGCTTTGGTGTGCGCGGAGGCCGCCACCATGCTTCTGCTTGGCGCGGCAGCCATGCCGGGTGACTCTCTACTCAGTCATCGTGCTGTGATACATCAGGCCACCGGCATGGTCATGGTCCAGTTGGAAAGCAATATCGAGGAGGCTTTCGTCAGGCTACGCGCGCACGCATACGCCAGCGGGCAGCCCCTGGGCGAGCTCGCTCAGGATGTGGTGGACCGGCGTATGCGTTTCCAGGCAAACTCATAGCGAAGGGGTGATGAAGGTGTCACGGGAACGTCTGCTTACCGCAACATTCGTCGAGATGGCCGACACGTTGGTCGCCGACTTTGACATCGTCGAGTTCCTGCATGTGCTGGCGGGCCGGTGTGTCGAGCTGATCGGCGCCGCGGCCGCGGGGATCATGCTCGTCGACAATCAGGGTCAACTGAGATTGATCGCCTCTTCAAGCGAGCAGTCCCGCCTGCT
>DPJL01000007.1:3477-18410 GCA_003543035.1 Micromonosporaceae bacterium
GGGGAACCCGCCACCGATCCCGACCTCGCTGTGCCGGACGCGAGGTGGCCTCTGTTCGCCGGCCGCGCCCGTGAGGCAGGTTTCGCCTCGGCCCACGCGTTGCCCTTGCGGCTGCGCCAGCAGGTGATCGGCGTGCTCAACCTCTTCTATTCGCAGCCCGGCGCTCTTGACCCCGACGACGCCCAGATATGCCAGGCTCTGGCCGATGTGGCCACGATCGGTCTGCTTCAGGAGCGTGCTGCCCGGCATCAAGGCTTGGTCGCCGAGCAACTTCAGACCGCGCTCAACAGTCGCGTAATTATCGAACAGGCCAAGGGAGTGCTCGCCGAGCGACTGAACCTGAGCATGGACGACGCCTTCGCCAAGCTGCGCGGTCACTCCCGCAGCCACAACATTCTGCTCAGCAGGCTTGCCCACGACGTCGTCAACGGCAGTGCCGACATCACTTTCTGACGATGGCCGGTGTCTGGATGGTGTCGTGACCGTCGAGCATTGCCGCCAACTCGAAATGCGCCAACTGATCGTGATCGGCTAGCAGGCCGGTCCAGAATGCCGCCTGTGTAGCGGCCGGGATCTCGCCGGCGATCAGGTCAAGCGCTTGGCGTCGCTCGACTCCGCGTCGCGCGGCGATCGCCTCGATCCACTTTGGCAGATCGTGCGGAGAACTGCCGCAACGCGCATCAAAGGTGCACATCCACCACACCTCGCAGAACGTGGCGCGGACGACATGCATCGATTGGGTGACATCGGGTAGGGCAGTGCGGACTGCAGCCAGAGCCTCGGGGGCAAGAGTGGCGTAGAGCGAACGGAAAGCCGCGTGGTCACCTACACCCACCCGGGCGGCGAGATCCTGCAAAGTGTGATCGGTGGCGCGCATTTCGGTCTCCCTAGATTCGCCTGGGTACCAGGCGCACCGCCGGGGTCCGGAGCGGTCGCGTCGCTACAAGCGAAAACGATAGACCCGCGCGAGAGGTGACGGCTAAGTCGTCAGAATGGCTCTTCTGCGGCATGTACCCACATCGTCTCCAGTATCGGCGCGCCAAAGGTGGTGACCATGGCGACGTCGGAGGCATCCCGGCCTCGGCCGATCAGGACTCGGCCCTTGCGAGGGCGATTGTTGCGCGGGTCGAAGGTCCACCACCGATCACCCAGCCAGACCTCCATCCAGGCGGCGAAGTCCATCAGGCCGCCATCCGGTGGCTCGTCCATGTCGGGCAGGTAGCCGAAGACGTACCGGGCCGGAATGTTGAGCGCCCGGCAGAACGAGATCGCCAGGTGGGTGAAGTCGCGGCAGACGCCGAATCCGGAGGAGTTGACGTCCACCGCGGTGGAACGTGCGTCGCTGCTGCCCGGGCTGAAGATCAGGTGCCCATGGACGTAATCGCAGATCGCCTGCACTCTCGAATAGCCGCTAGGCATTGCGCCAAAACGCGTCCAGGCTTCGTCGCCGAGCATGTCGGGCAGGCAGAAGCGGCTGGGCAGGGTGTAGATGAGAACTTCGTCGGGCAGATCGTCCGGCGGGAGCTGGGGTGCGTGCTCGTCGGCGTCCTCGGTCGCGTCGGGCACGAGCACGAGCGCTTCGTAGCGCAACGCGCATCGTCCGGCGGGTAGCACCAGGCGGGTACATGGGTTGCTGTAAAGGTCGGTGTAGCTGCGAACCGGTACCTGTGGCTGGACCGACCATTCCTGGTGCGTGACCTGGATCGGGTGCGCGTTACGCGGCTCGACCTGGAAAACCGTTGGGGTGGCGACCTCCGCGACGTACACGAACTCGCACCCGACCCGTACTCGTCGCATGGACCTATTCTCCGTCATGGTTCGGGATCGGCGCGGATGACAACGGAGTCGGGCGGTGGCGCTGGACGTCTTTGCCCAAAGTGGCGGATGGCGGTGTTGAGGACCGCGACAACGGGCACCGCGACCAGAGCCCCGATGATCCCGGCGAGCACGATACCCGTCGCGATCGCGACGATGACCGCCAGCGGATGGATCGACACCGCTCGGCCCATGATAAGTGGTTGCAGCACATGGGATTCCAGCTGTTGCACGATGATGACGGCGGCCAGTACGAGCAGTGCGGTGACCGGACCCTCGTCGACCAGAGCCACGAGGACGGCGACCGCGCCGGACAACGTCGCCCCGACGATCGGGATGAACGAGGCCAGAAACACCAAGGCGGCCAACGGAAACGCGAACTCGACCCGCAGGATCACGAGGGCGAGCCCGATACCGACGGCATCGATGAAGGCGACGAGAACCGTGGCACGCACATAGGCCACAAGGGTTTGCCACGCGGCAAGGCCGGCCTCGCCGACAGTACGGCGAGCGCGGCGCGGCACGATCAGCGTGGCGAATCGCCACAGACGCCGGCCGTCACGCAGGAAGAAGAAGGTGACGAAGAGGATGAGCAGAGCGGAGGCGATCGCCCCGATACCGGCGGTGGCGGTCGCCAGCGCGCCGCTGGTCAACGATTGGCGGTTCTCATCCAGCCAGGTGTTTGCGGCGGCGAGGGCATCGTCGAGCTGCTTCGTCGACAGGTTGAGCGGGCCGTCGCGCAGCCACCGCTGAATCTCGCCGACCCCGGCGGCCGCCTTGTCCGCCATGTCAGGCGCGCCGCTGATGAATTGAGTGATCACCAGGGTGAGGGTGCCGAGAACGATCAGCAGGCCACCGACGAGAACCACGGCCGTGGCCAGTGACGGCGGAAAGCGGAGCCGGTTGCGCAGGACCCCGACGGCCGGTGCGAGCAGAGCGGAAAGCAGTAGTGCGATGGCGAGCGGGATGAGCACCTGCGATAGCCGGGCCACCAGCCACAACAGGACATAGCCGGCCGCGGCGAGTACCACGATGCGCCATCCCCACGCCGCGGACGTCCGCAACCCGTATGGAACGTGGGCATCATCGGGAAGAACGGCCTCGGCGACATCGCCATCATCCATTGTGGACAGATCGAGACCGTAGTCGATGCGGGCTTGGCGTGCGGTCCGGATTCGCTCGCGTGCGGCTTCTGCCGCCCGGCGTAGCCTTCCTCGATCGGCGTCGGACTGGGCCACGGTGCCTCCTTAGACGGGGGTGTGTGTCATACCCGCGCCGGTCGGTTTCGTACCTCCCAGCGAGCTATCGTGGAGACTCCGCCCCGGACCCCGGCGGTCGTCAGCAGTGTTGTGGCGCGCCGAAAGGGGTCCTGGAGATGACTGTTATTGAGCTGGCCAAAGGGCCATCCATTGGGCCATCGCCTACGGTGGCCAAACCGATGTTGGAGCGGCCGCCCCCGCGCTGGGCGATGGGCGTCCTGGTGATCGGCGTGGCGGTGCCGTTCCTGGCGCTGCTCGCCGCGATACCGATGGCGTGGGGCTGGGGTCTGTCGTGGTTGGACGTTGCCATCGCCTTGGTGTTCTACTTCGGGACCGGATTCGGCGTGACCGTCGGCTTTCACCGTTACTTCACGCACGGCGCGTTCAAAGCCAAGAGGTGGCTGAGAATCACTCTTGCCGTGGCGGGGTCGATGGCCATCGAAGGTGCCCCGATCATCTGGGTCGCCGACCATCGGCGTCATCACGCCTATGCCGACCGCGAGGGCGACCCGCACTCCCCATGGCGTTACGGGGCCACCGTAGGCGGTCTGGCGAAGGGATTGCTGTTCGCCCACATCGGCTGGCTGTTCCGCCTGGAGTCGAGCAATCGCGCTCGTTTCGCGCCGGACCTGCTGGCCGACCGCGACATCATGCGGGTGGACCGGATGTTCGGACCGCTGGCTTTGGCTTCGGTGCTTGCGCCACCGGTGTTGGGAGGCCTGTTGACCTGGTCTTGGCAGGGCGCGCTGACCGCCTTCTTTTGGGCCAGCCTGGTTCGCATCGCGGCGCTGCACCACGTCACGTGGTCCATCAACTCGATCTGTCACGTCTACGGGCAACGCCCATTCGCGACTCGCCCCCATGACCGTGCCGCCAACTTCTGGCCGCTGGCAGTCCTCTCGTTCGGCGAGAGCTGGCACAACTCCCACCACGCCGACCCTACGTGTGCCCGGCACGGTGTGCTGCCAGGTCAAGTTGACTCGTCTGCTCGCGTCATCTGGCTGTTGGAGAAGGCGGGCTGGGTATCGGGCGTGCGCTGGAGGCGATGAGTCAGGCGCGCGCCTGGGTCACACCGGGCGCGCGCCTGCCCGGGATCACTCGGCCTGTACGGGAGCCAAACCCGCGGAGCGCATTGCCGCGCGAAGCTGAGTGATCCCGTGGGTTCCGTTCGGCCACACGGTTTCGAAGGAGGTGTTCATAGCCTGCTGCCCTGCTTGAGCGGGTCCTGGTACCAATCCCAGAGCCACTACAGCGTCGGGCATGCCGGCGCCGATGCGCAGGCGGTCGGCGAAGGGCCAGGCTCGGCAGCTGCTCCGGATGATCTCGAAGAGACGGTCCACCCGGCCGGCGCCGCGGGTGCGGTACCCGTCGCGGAAGTCGTGATGGTGTGCCAGCACCAGCGCCGCAAGTGCGGTGACATGTGGCACCGCGATCGCCGTTCCGTCCAGCGAGCCGAGGCTCTTCGGGCTGATAGTGGAGACGACACCGACACCGGGTGCACATACGTCGATCTCCGGGCCGTAAGCGCTGAAGCGGGCCGGGAAGTAACCGTCCGATGTGGGCGTGCCGAGGATCTGCGTGGCGTGGTAGCTCTCCGGCGGGAAGGTGCCCAGCTTGCCGATCGCCGCGACGGCCAAAACCGTTGGCAATGAAGCAGGGAAGGCCACCGGACCGGCCGTGCTACCGGCCGCCGCGATGGTGGCGATGCCCGCCTGCCGCGCTTCCTCAAGCCGTTGGGCGACAAGGAGTGACGGATACGGGCTGCCGACACCGAGGCTGATGATGTCGATGTTCTTTTCGATGCAGTAGTCGATCGCCTCGACCAGGTCGCCGAATCTGCCACCCGGGAAGACCTTGCACACGTGCAGCTCAACTTCCGGAGCAAGCCCGATCATGCCGCTGGTGTCGTCGGTGGCGGCGATGATGCCTGAGGCCAAGGTTCCGATGCCGACCACGTCCTCCCGCCAGGAGATGTCGTCCTGCGCGACGTGATCGCGGCCGCCCTGCACCCGTTCGGCGAGGTCGTCAACGGTCGCCAGACCGGAGTCGATGATGGCGATTTTGATGCCGTGGCCGCGGTACGTCGGTGGGAGCCGGTCGAACCCCATGGCACGCCGGGCCCAGCTGTCCACAGTGGACGAATCGTATGGAGCGCAGATGATGGTGTTGGGCTTCGCCGTGCTTAGCCGAGGGCGGCCAAGCCAGCTGCTCCAATGCCCTGCCTTTGGCCTGACGTAGATGCCGTCGACCAGATCGATCTCGTTGGCGGCGACCGTCACTGTGACGGTGCCGTCCGCGCCCGTGATTCCCTGGGCCGGGCACTGGGTGGCGAAAACGTGCACGGCTGCACCTTGCAGTGCCTCGCCGTCGGTGTTCTCCACTCGGACGGTTACGTCGACGCTGTCAAGCAGGGGAGCGACACCGGGATCGATGTGCGGGATCGCTGCTGTGCCATACCTAAGCGGCTGTTCCGCTTCGACATAGCATCCCGGTATTGCCGCCAGCCGGGCCGCGTGATCAGCGGCCATCTCAACGATGGCGACGGGCGGTGAGCCACCATGGCCGGAGGACTCAATCGTGCGTATGACTCGGATGTTCGGATCCTCGGCGAGGACTTCCATCATCCGCCGTGGATCCTGCTGTGCCGGGGCGACCAGGTAACGCTGGGCGCGCGCCTGGACCGATCTGGCCGGTGCGGGCGTTTCAGGGCGTTGCTCACGGGCGCGCCGGCGGGTGGTCTCGTCGGATCGCCCCGCGCGCTCCGGCCGGTTGGATGTTGTCATTGCTTCGGTCCTTTCCGCGCGAGCGGCGGCCGGTCCAAAACGTCAGTTGAGAGGCCGGCCGCCGGCCGACGTGGGCATCACAGCGGTGGCAGGATGGGGAAGGCCCATCGGGCCTGTCGCAGTGAGCCGACGACTATGGACATCTGATTCAGGCAGGCGTGATACTGCTGCGCCTGATAGAGCTGCACCGCGGTGATCAGCGGGGGCACCATCGCGGACAGTTGCGGCGCAACGGGCAGAGCCTCCTCCAACCATCGGTGGGTGTGCTGCAACAACGCAGCCGCCTGCTGGCGCATGGCCTCGTTGTCGACGGCCACGGTTGAGGTGGCCATTGCCGGATGGGTGATCACAGCTGGACTCCTACCAACCCATGCCGTAGGGACGCTGAAACTGACGTCCGGTACCGCCGATGCCTTGCGGCTGTGCGTACTGCTGGTGGCTGACCTGCAGCGTGAGCTGCTGAAGCACCTGCACGATCTGATAGACCGAGACCAGACACTGTTGAGCCTGCCAGAGCAGCTGCGGCAGCTGCTGCGAGACGGCAATGGACGGGTCCGCGAAGCCGAACGGCTGCTGCTGCCCGAATTGCGGGCTCTGCTGCGGCGGGTATCCGAACTGCTGCGGCTGACCGTACTGCTGGCCCTGCTGCTGCGGAAGGCCGAATTGCTGACCGAAGACCTGGTCCAGCCCCGGCTGTCCGTAGATCGAGGGCGCCCCCAGCTGGGTGGGGGTGTAGGTCGAGGTTGTCATGGATACACTCCTCTTCCAGGGAAGTTGGACAATTTGTCCATCACCGATGGACACTACGCGGGCTGGCATGCCCCCGCAAGGCTTTGAACTATGCTCAGTGTCCTCATGAACGCGTTGCAGCAACTCATCCGCGACCGGATGGCCGAGCGCAATTGGTCCTACGGCGACATCGCGCGCCTTGGCGGCCTGCCGCGATCCACCGTGCACAACCTGGCGACCATGGTGCAGCTGACTCGTCCACCGCTGCCGACGACGCTGGAGAAGTTGGCACGCGGGCTGGATCTGCCGCTCGACACTGTGAGAGCGGTTGCCGCGAGCGCCGCCGGTTACACCATCTGGCGCGAGGAGGTCGCAGATCCCGAGGTCGACGTCATGGTTGCCGCTCTTAGCAAGCTGAGCTCGGAAGATCGCCGACACGTACAGGCGTTGATCCAATCTCTCCTCAATGGACGTAAATCATGATTCGCCTGTCTGTTCTCTGAGCTCAGACGGACTAGGCTGGCAGATGCCGCAAGCAAATACCTTGGGAGTGCCATGCGAGTTGTTCGCCTGGCCGGCGCCCCGGCGGTGGTGCGGATCCGCCGCCGAGACGAGGTCACCATCCTGCTACCCGCACAGATCCGCGAAGACCGACTGCTCACCATGGCTGGTCTCGTGCTGACCTGTGATGAGCTGGACGAGCTGGAAAGGACTATGACTCCGGCCGCGATGCCCAAATCCCCCTGACGTGGCTCAGGTGGCGGCGCATCAGCTCGGATACCTTGGCCGCGTTGCCCTTTTCCAGTAGCGCAACCATTTCAAGGTGCTCCGCCGCGGAGTCGACGAGGCCTCCCGTGTGGACGAGGGTGTCCAGGCCATATAGGCGGGTTCGGTTGCGTAAGTCGGTTACCAGTTCGACGAGCTTGCCGTTGCCGCCGAAGCCGAGCAGGCTGGTATGGAAGATCGTGTCCGTCTGCAAGTAGCTGGCGAGGTCGCCCTTTTCGGCGGCGGTGACAATCGCCTGAGCCTGCTCGCGCAGTAGATCGATCTGCCGGCTGGTCAGTTTGCCGGTGAGCGCACCGACGGTCGGGATTTCCAGCAGCGCGCGGATCTCGGTGATCTGATCGAGCTCCGCATCAGAGAGCGCGGAGACCCGGAAGCCCTTATTCTTCGCGATGCTGATGAGCCCTTCCTTGGCCAGGTCGAGGATCGCTTCGCGCACCGGCGTGGGCGAGACCCCATACTGGGCCGCCAGCGTGGGCACCGTGTAGACGGTGCCCGGCCGGAGCTGTCCGGCGATGATCGCCGCGCGAAGTGACTTGGTGATCTCTTCCCGGAGACTCTCCCGAGGGGCTAGTGTCATACGGTAATGTGTAACACATTACTGAGGAGGAAGTTTGAACCCCTTGAAACCTTGGCGTGGTGTGCTGGTCGCGACCGCTCTGCCGTGGCGCGATGGCCAGGTCGACCTTGACCTATATACCGAGCACGTCCGCTGGCTGACCGCGAGCGGTTGCGACGGCGTCGTCCCCAACGGCTCGCTAGGCGAATACCAGGTGCTCAGCCCGGCCGAGCGCGAAGAAGTAGTGCACGCGGCGATCAGCGCCGGCGCGCCCGTGGTGATGCCGGGCGTCGCGGCGTACGGGGCGATCGAGGCGCGTCAGTGGACGGAGAAAGCAGCCGAAGCCGGCTGCCAGGCGGTGATGCTGCTGCCGCCGACGGCCTATCGCGCCGACGAGGCGGCCGTGATGGCGCACTACCGCGAGGTGGCCCAGGTCGGGCTGCCGATTGTGGCCTACAACAACCCCTTCGACACCAAGGTCGATCTGACCCCTGCACTGCTCGGCAAGCTTCACAGCGAAGGACTGATCGTCGCGGTCAAGGAATTCAGCGGCGACGTCCGGCGTGGCTACGAGATCGCCGAGCAGACGCCCGGGCTCGATCTGCTCGTAGGCGCCGACGACGTGCTGCTCGAGCTGTTGCAGGCTGGTGCCGTGGGCTGGATCGCGGGGTACCCCAATGCCTTCCCGCAGTCGTGCGTCGAGCTATATCGCGAGCGGTCGGTGGACCTCTACCGGTTGCTGCATCCGCTCCTGCGATGGGACTCGAAAACGGAGTTCGTTCAGGCGATCAAGCTCTCGATGGACGTGGTGGGTCGCTACGGTGGACCGTGCAGGCCACCACGGCAACCGTTGGCCGCGGAGGCAGTCGCAATCATCGGAGAGGCCACCGAGCGGGCCTTGGCTGCGGGGTGTAAGTGAAAGCCAGGCGGATCGTCCACGTTGTCGACTCGCACACCGAGGGGATGCCGACGCGGGTGGTGACCGGCGGGGTCGGCGTCATCCCCGGCGCGACGATGGCCGAGCGCCGCTTGCATTTCATGGCCAACCTCGACCATCTGCGCACCTGGCTGATGTATGAGCCGCACGGCCATTCGGCGATGTCGGGCGCGATCCTGCAACCGCCGACCCGGCCCGATGCCGACTTCGGGGTGCTCTTCATCGAGGTCTCCGGCTGCTTGCCGATGTGCGGGCATGGCACGATCGGCGTGGCGACCGTTCTCGTGGAGACGGGCATGGTGGAGGTCGTCGAGCCGATCACGACGGTGCGATTGGACACCCCGGCTGGTCTGGTCACCGCGACAGTTGAGGTCGAGGATGGCGTGGCGAAGTCAGTGACGATCCAAAACGTGCCGTCCTTCAGCAGCGCGCTCGATCAGACTGCCAACGGCATTCGCTATGACATGGCTTTCGGCGGTAACTTCTTCGCGATCGTAGAGCTGGCCGAGCTGGGTCTCACGCTGCAGACCCCGAAGCGGGAGCTGCTCGACGCCGGGCTTGAGCTGATGGCCGCGATCAATGCGGCAAGCGAGCCCGTTCACCCTCTCGACGAACAAATCAAAGGCTGCCATCACGTGTACCTGGCCGGCCCCGGCTCGGATGCGAAGGTGTCCCGGCATGCGATGGCGATCCATCCGGGATGGTTCGACCGTTCGCCGTGCGGCACCGGCACTTCCGCGCGAATGGCTCAGCTGCACGCGCGCGGAGAGCTGCCGTTGCACACCGACTTCGTGAACGAATCCATCATCGGCACTCGCTTCGTCGGCCGCCTGGTCGACACCACAACCGTGGGCGGAGTCCCGGCTGTCGTGCCGACCATCACCGGCCGCGCCTGGCTGACCGGCACCGCCCAGCACTTCCTCGCCCCTGACGACCCCTTCCCGGCAGGATTCTTGTTGTGATGCAAAGTTTTTCGCCCCAGGAGCCATCGCGTTTGGTGGCTCAGGCAGAGCCCGTGTCGGCTGATGCGGTAGGTGACGCCGCTACACGGTTGCGTGAGGTCCAAAGTGGATGGTGGCGCGGTGGGCCTGCGGCGCGAGCCAACGCGTTGAGCGGTGCGGCAGACCGGTTGCGGCAGCGAGCTGACGAAGCTGCCGAATTGGTGACGCTCGAGGTGGGCAAGCCGATCACGGAAGCTCGCGGAGAAGTAGCGAGGGCGGCAGCGATCCTGGACTACTACGCACAGGCGAGCTATGCCGCGGTCGGGCAAACCCTGCCGGTGGCGGGAACGGGGCTGCTGTATACGGATCGGCGACCGCATGGCGTGGCCGGGCTGATCACGCCGTGGAACTTTCCGCTCGCGATTCCGCTGTGGAAGGCGGCTCCCGCGCTCGCGTGTGGAAATGCCGTGCTACTCAAGCCTTCCCCGGAGGCGATCGGCTGTGCTGCTCTGCTCGGCGAGATCCTGGATGGGCTGCCTTTCGCCGTTCTGCCAGGCGGGCCGGAGACCGGCCAGGCCCTCATCGACGCGTCGGATGTGGTCTCGTTCACCGGCTCGGTCGAGGTGGGCCGTCAGGTCGTGCTGGCCGCCGCGCGGCAGGGGATCGCGGTGCAGGCGGAGATGGGCGGGCAGAATGCGGCCATTGTTCTTCCGGACGCGGATCCCGTTGCCACAGCAGGGATGTTGGCCGCCGCGGCGATGGGCTACGCGGGGCAGAAGTGCACCGCGACCAGCCGCATCATCGTGATCGGCGAGCAGCGGGCGTTCATCGAGGCGCTGGCTTCGGCTGTCGCCGCGCTGAAGGTTGGTGACCCTGCTGATCCGGCCACGACGGTTGGCCCGGTCATCAGTGCGGCTGCGGCCGATCGCGTTCGCTCTGCTGTCGCATCTGCTCTCGCCTCAGGCGCCCGCGTCAGCGCTGGCGACGCGCCTGCGGGCGGCGGGCACTTCGTGCCGCCGAGCTTGGTGAGCGGGTTGGACGCCAAACATGAGGTGGCGCAACGGGAAACGTTTGGGCCGTTGGCGGCGGTGTTGCAGGCTGAAGACGTTGAGCATGCAGTGGCGTTGGCGAATGGGGTGCCCTACGGATTGGTGACGTCGATTCATGGGCGGGATGCGGGGCAGTTGCTTTCCGCGGCGCAGGGGGTGGACACCGGACTGATCCGCGTCAACGCGCCCACAACCGGCGTGGACTTCTACGCCCCGTTCGGCGGCGAGAAGGCTTCGAGCTATGGACCGCGCGAGCAAGGGCTTGCCGCGCTTGACTTCTACTCCAGCTCCCGGACAGTGACGTTTGGAGGACACCAATGACCAAGAAGTTTCACACCGGCAGCCATGACCTGCCGGTGCCGGCCGCGCTCGAAGAGTTCATGCGCACCGGATGGCTTGACTCGCAAGAGGATCCGGGTCTGGCAGAGGTGGCGAGGTGGACTCCGGCCCGCCGGCGAAGGTTGCACGAAGCCTTCCCGGGCGAGCGGTTGGTCATCCGCTCGGGTGAGCTGAAGCAGCGCTCCAACGATCAGTTCTATCGGTTCCGGCCGCACTCGGGCTATGTGTGGCTCACCGGGGATCAGTCCTCCGACGCCGTTCTGGTGGTCGAGCCGGATGGGGATTGCACGCTCTACCTTCGGCCACGGTCCAATCGCGACGATGGCGAGTTCTTCCGTGATCGCAAATACGGTGAGCTTTGGGCTGGGCGGCGGGCAACCCTGGGCGAAAGCGCTAAGCGGTTGGGTTTGCGAACGCGGCACGTCGACGAGTTCACGGGCGGTGGGCGGGACGAGAGTGACCCCGAAGTCGCCGCTGTGCTCTCCGAGCTGCGCCTGGTCAAGGATGCGTGGGAGATTTCTCAGCTGGAGGAGGCGGTTGCCGGTACCAGCCGAGGATTCGAAGACGTGGTGAGAGCCTTGCCGGGCGGATCGGAGCGACACCTCGAAGGCGTGTTCTGGGCGCGGGCAAGGCTTGAGGGCAACGACGTCGGCTACCACTCGATCGTCGCGGCCGGAGCACATGCGGCAACACTGCACTGGACCGACAACGACGGGCCCCTGCGCGACGGAGACCTGTTGCTGCTCGACGCGGGAGTCGAGACGCGCTCGCTCTACACCGCTGACATCACGCGGGTGATGCCGATCTCGGGGCACTTCACACCGCTGCAGCGGGACCTGTATGAGTTGTGCCGCAAGGCAAACGATGCCGCGATCGAGACGCTCAAGCCGGGCGCCGCCTATCGCGACTTTCATCGTGCGGCTATGCGAGTGCTGGCGTATGGGCTGGCCGATCTCGGCGTGCTGCCCATCCCGGCCGAGCAGGCGCTTGAGGAGGACAATGGGCTGCATCGCCGCTGGACGCTTTGCGGCTCCGGGCACATGCTCGGGCTCGATGTGCACGACTGCGCTCAGGCGAGGGCGACCGAGTACCTGGGCGGCACGCTCGCGGCCGGGCATGTGCTCACGGTCGAGCCGGGCATCTACTTCCAGCCCGATGACGCGCTCCTCCCGGCAGAGATGCGGGGCATGGGTTTCCGGATCGAGGAGGACATCCTCATCACCGAGGACGGATACCGAATCCTGTCGGATCAGTTGCCCCGCACCGCTTCCGATGTCGAGTCGTGGATGGACAGGGTGTGCCAGACGTCGTAATCATCGGGGCGGGGATCGTCGGTGCGGCCTGTGCGTATTACGCGAGCAAGGCCGGGCTCACGGTCACTGTCGTCGACCGGACCGGAGTCTCGGGCGGCACGACGGGCGCGGGGGAGGGAAACATCCTCGTGTCAGACAAGTCGCCCGGGCCCGAGCTCGACCTTGCGGTTCGGTCGAATCGGTTGTGGCACGCCATCGGCGAAGAGGTTCACGGGATCGAGCTCGAAGCCAAGGGCGGTCTGGTGGTGACGTCATCACGGGAGGAGCAGGAGGCCCTCGATATCCTGGCGGCACAGCAGCGATCGGCTGGGGTACTGGCGGAGCAAGCTGTTTCGCTGCAGGACTATGAGCCGCATCTGGCGGAGGACCTCGTCGGCGGCATGTACTACCCGCAGGACATGCAGGTGCAGCCGATGCTCGCGGCGGCTCGGTTGTTGCGGGCCAGCGGGGCCGAAGTCAGGCTCGGTGTGACCGTGACCGGCGTCGAGCCGGGGAAAGTGCTGACAGACAAGGGAACCATCCACGCGGATGCCATCGTCAACGCGGCCGGAGTCTGGGCTGGTGAATTCGGCGGGCTGCCGGTGTTGCCCAGACGCGGGTTCATTCTGGTGACCTCACGACAGCCGGAGTTGGTGCGGCACAAGGTGTATGCGGCGGGATATGTGGCAAACGTGGGCAGCGATGCGGCCGATCTGCAGACCTCGCCCGTGGTCGAGGGCACCAAAGCCGGGAGCATTCTGATCGGCTCGAGCCGCGAGCGCGTCGGCTTCGACGAGTCGATGTCCCTGCCCGTGCTCCGGATACTTGCCGCCGCCGCGATCCGGCTCTTCCCCAAGCTGGCCGGCGTACACATAATCCGCGCCTACAAAGGATTCCGGCCTTATACGCCGGATCATCTACCCATCATTGGCGCGGACGCGAGGGTGGAAGGGCTCTACCACGCGTGCGGGCACGAAGGCGCGGGAGTGGGGTTGGCTCCCATCACCGGCAGGCTCATCGCCGATCAGATCACGGGTGCCGAACCTGAGATGGACACGTCGCCTTTCCGCCCGGGGAGGTTCGCAGATGACGTTCACGTTTGAGGGCCGCGAGATTGAGGCTGAAGCGGGGCAGACGATTGCGGCAGCTCTGCTGCAGGCAGGTGAGAACAGCGGAGTGTTCTGCGCGATCGGGGTGTGCTTCGGCTGCCTGGTCACCGTGAACAGTGCCGAAGGCCAGCGCGGATGCCTGGTGGCCGCTCAGCCGGGGGATGTGGTGACGCGTGAGGTTTGACATCGTCGTTGTCGGCGCCGGTCCGGCTGGGCTGGAGGCTGCCACTACGGTTGCCGCGCATGGGTTTAAGGTCGCGTTGCTCGATGCGGCGCCACGGCCGGGCGGGCAGTTCTGGCGGCATCGGGATGGCGACACCGGCGACGGGCACCGCGACTGGGAAACGTTCGTGAAGCTGCGCGAGCAACTGTCCGAAGTGGACTATCGGCCCAACACCAAGGTGTGGTTCGTCGAGCCGGGGCACACCGTCCACACCGACAACGGTGTGTTTGAAGCCGATCGGCTGGTCATCGCGACGGGTGCCTACGATCGCACGGTTCCCTTTCCGGGATGGGATCTGCCAGGAGTTTTCACGGCCGGCGGAGCGCAGGCACTGCTGAAGGGTCAAGGCGTGGTGGTCGGGCGGCGTGTGGTCGTCGCCGGCACCGGCCCGTTCCTGCTGCCCGTCGCCACCGGCTTGGCGCACGCGGGCGTGGATGTGGCGGGAGTCTTCGAGGCCGCGAGCCCATTGGGTTACCTGCGCGGCTTGCCGCCCTTGGGAAAGGTTGCCGAAGCCGGCGGCTACTTGGCGAAGTTTGCTCGCCATCGGATTCGTTACCTCACCGGGCAGGCTGTCGTAGCCGCGCACGGCGAGGATCGACTGACCGCTGTCACGGTGATACGTAAGGGCAAGGCACGTCGGGTGGAGTGCGATGCGCTCGCGATCGGCTACGGCTTCACGCCTCAGGTCGAGCTCGCCATCGCCGCCGGGTGCGCCACCTCGCTCGACGCTGATGGCAGTCTCGTGGTCTCCGTCGATCGTGGACAGACCACTTCGGTTTCGGGAGTTTTCGCCGCCGGCGAAGTCACCGGGATAGGCGGCGCCGAGCTGGCTTTGATCGAGGGCAGGCTCGCCGGGTTGGCCGCGGTAGGAGTGCCTGCGCCTCCCAAACTGTTGCGAAGGCGGGAAGCGTTGCGCCGCTTTGCCGCCGTGTTGGCGAGGGTGCATCCGGTGCCGGCGCAATGGGCGACCTGGTGTGCGGAAGACACGATCCTTTGCCGCTGTGAGCGTGTGCCGGTCAGCGCACTGCACCGCGCGGTTCAGGAGCTTGGCGTAGTCGACGGGCGCGGAGCCAAGCTGATGACCCGGGTGGGGATGGGCTGGTGTCAGGGGCGGG
>DPJL01000007.1:18764-49701 GCA_003543035.1 Micromonosporaceae bacterium
CAGCCCGTCACGCTAGCCGATCTCGCAGGAGCGAGGCGAGTCTCAGTACACCCTGATTAATCTGCTCTTGATCTAAATAGCTGCAGGAGAGCCTGATGGCGTGGGTGCCTTCGCCCTCGGGGTAGAAGAAGCTCATCGGGGTCCAGAGGACGCCATAGTCGGCCGCGGAGATTTCGAGCAGCTTCTCGTCGGCGATGATGGGCACCTGCACCATGGCGAAGAAGCCACCGGCGGGCGTGTTCCAGGTGATGCCGGGTGGCATGTGTTGTTCGAGGGAGCCGAGCAGACCGCGCAGGTTCTCCCGATAGAAGGCGATCTTTTCGCGGTTGGCGGTCTTGAGACTGCATCCCGACTCGAGCAGGATCCCGCCGATGACGGCCTGGCTGAGCGGCGACGTGTTGACGGTCAGCATGCTCTTGATGTTGGAGAGCTCGTCGGCGAGCAGCGTGCGCCGCCCAGCGGCGTCGACCACCACCTGATCCGCGACCAGAAAACCGACCCGCGCCCCAGGAAAGCACGACTTGGCAAACGAACCGAGATAGATCACGCGCTTGCTGGTGTCGAGCGCCTTGAGGCGGGGACGCGGGCGATCGTCCAAACCGAAGAGCCCATAGGGATCGTCTTCGAGAATCAGCAGATCCTCGCTTTCCGCGACCTCGAGCATTTGGTGCCGTTCGGCGAGATCGAGGCAGTCGCCCGACGGGTTGGAGAAGTCGGGCACGAGGTAGAGCGCGCGAGGTGTCTTGCCCTGCCGCCTCACCTCTTGCGCGACCCGGGCGACGCCTTGTGGGCCTTCGTCCTCCGGGACGGGCACTACCTCGATGCCGAGAAGCCTTGCGGCGCCGGTGATTCCGACGTAACAAGGGGACAGAGTGAGCAACACGTCGCCCGGGCTGGCGCAGAGACCGCGCAACGTGATGACCATGGCCTCCTGACATCCCGCGGTCACCGCGATCGCCTCTGGCGGCACTTCGATGCCGTCGTCGGTCGCGAGCAGTTTGGCGATCAGATCGTGGATCTGGCCGTTGGTCCGGCCGTATTGCATCAGCGCACGCCGGATGTCGACGCCCTGACTCTCCCGATGGTCGAGGTAAAGCTGTTGGTATCTGACGATATCGGCGGTTTGGAAGAAGCCCTCGTATGGTCTGCCGGCGGCCAGAGATATCGCGTCGGGATAGCGCCCGGCGATCTCGTTGAGGAAGTTCATCGAGGTCGCGACGGGATCGCTCACGGAGACGTGCAGGCTTTGCTTCGCTAGCTCGACCACAGGGCACTCCGGTTGATGTCGTCGATTCTCGGCCGGCCTGCCAAGGCCATGGTGTGTTCCAGCTCGCCGGTGAGCATGGAGAGCAGCTGCTCGACACCCTTCGCGCCGCCCGCGGCGAGCGCCCACAGTGCCGGGCGTCCGATCAGAACAGCACTCGCTCCGAGCGCCAAGGCTATAAATATGTCTCTGCCGCCACGGATCCCGCCGTCGAGCAGCACCGGGCAGCGGCCGTCGACCGCCGCGGCCACCTCGGGGAGCGCGGCCAGGCTCGGCACCGCGCCGTCGAGCTGGCGGCCGCCGTGATTGGAGACCACGATCGCGTCGACGCCGTGGTCGATCGCGAGTGCGGCGTCCTCGGCGGTCAGCACTCCTTTGAGGACGAGCGGAAGATCGGTCAAGCTTCGCAGCCAGGCGAGGTCGGCCCAGGTAATCGTCTGATCGAAGGTATGCGCCGCGTGCTTGGCGATGCCGTCGCCCTGATAGGTAGAGGTCATCAGGTCGGGGTCGATGTTGACCGCTCGCAGATGGGCCGGGATTCCGAAGTCGTTGCGCAGGTCGCGCATCCGGCGCCCGATCCGTGGGGCATCGACGGTGAGCATGAGGGCCCGATAACCCGCATCGTGTGCTCGCTTGGCGAGATCGGCGAGCACCGCCCGGCGCTGCAACCAATAGAGCTGTAGCCAAAGCGGGCCGGTGGCGTTCTTGGCGATCTCTTCGAGGGTGCGGCTCGCGAAGATGCTCACGACGAACGGTGTCCCGCCCGCTCCTTGGGCGGTGGCGGTCTCGCCTTCATTGTGGACCATTCGGTGGTACGCCGTGGGAGCGATGCCTAACGGCGAAGGCAACCTATCGCCGAAAAGGGTGCTTGTAGTGTCGCAAGTGGACACATCCACTAATACCCGTGGCCTTATCTGCGCTGTGTCAAAGAGATGACGGTTGGCTTCAAGGTTTATTTCGGCGCCGCTGCCACCCTCTATGAAGTCCCATACCCGACTGTCCAAAAGCTCGCGAGCGGCGAGTGCAAAGTCCTGAGCAGACAGAATGGGCACGCGGCCTAGGCTAGAGCGCCCCTACAGCGCTTGCAATAGTTCAAACGTCGGCTGAGCGGGCGTTAATGATCACCCATGCAGATGCTTCACTTGAGAAAGTTTGAACGTTAGGCTCCGGTTGCGAGCGAGTCGCGTCGCGCGCGAGACGCGCAGTTGGTCGCTAGCGGGGCTCCCACTGGTCATACGCATGCGGAAACGGAGGTGTGACATGGCGGTTGAGAAGGCAGTAGAGAAGGCTGTTGAGAAGGCAGTAGAGCGTGCTGTCGAAAAGGAGATCGAAGCAGGTCTTCTGTAACAGCGGCCCCAAGTCCGGGGCGCGGCCATGGTCGCGCCCCGGCGCCTATGTCCAGAGCTGGGCTTTGAGGAATTTGGCGGCCTCGGCCTGGGCTTCTGCGCCGGCGGCGAGGTCGCCGGCCATGCAGAAGAATCCGTGGATCATGCCCTCGTAGCGCGAGAGCTTGACTGGAACGTCGGCCTCCTCGAGCCGCTGTGCATATTGCTCGGCCTCATCACGCAGCGGATCGAACTCGGCTGTGATGATCAGCGCGGGCGGCACACCGTGCACTGAGGGCGCCCGCAGGGGTGAAGCCAGCGGGTGCATGCCGTCTTCTGAGGCGGCCAGATAGTTCTGCCAGTACCACGCGACCGAAGTCTTGTTGAACAGCAACGGATCGTCGCCCTCGCGCAGTGAAGCCGTGTCCGACAGGTAGTCGGTGTTTGGGTAGATCAGCAGCTGGGCCGCGAGAGGAAGGCCCTCGTCACGCGCGAGTAGAGTCACCGCGGCCGCGAGGTTGCCGCCAGCGCTGTCCCCGCCCACCGCGACGCAGGGAGCGTCCAAATGGGACACCGCCCAAACCGTTGCCGCATAACAATCGTGCACCGCGGCCGGGAATTTGTGCTCGGGCGCAAGGCGGTATTGCACCGCGACGACAACGCAACCGGCGGCGTTGGCCAGCCTGCGGCAGACAGCGTCTGAGGTGTCCAGGTTGCCTAGCGTCCAGCCGCCACCGAAGAAGTAGACCAGCACCGGCAGCTTCTCTTGTGCGGCTGGGCGGTAGATGCGGATGGGTAGATCGCCACCGGGTCCCGGGATCACGCTGTCCTCGACCGAGTGCACCGGCTCGCTGGAGCCGGACGCGGCCTGAATGGACTCGAGGTCCAGGGCCCGCGCCTGCTCCACCGACAGCGTGTAGAGCTGCGGCACCTTGTCGCGCTCGCGGCGCTCACGCATGGCTTGGACCTGTGGGTGCAGGGGCATCTTCAACCTCCGAGCAGACTGAGCTTTCGCAGCTCACGCATCGTAGCGGTGAGGGGAAGGACCTTCAGATTCGTGGTGAACCAGGCCGAGACCTCGTCCAGCCGGCGAGTGGTTTCCTCCCAAGACTTTGTGTGTACCGTGAACTCGCCCAACCGCCCGAAAGTGTTGCCCCCGGCCGGAGCGGTGCGCAGCCCTTTGGGCACGAAGATGCGAGCGTTGACGACATCCGGCTGGGCGAGCAGATCGGCCACCGATGGATGGTCGAGCAGTGTCCCCTCCGCAAGAGGTAAGAAGGCTGACCCGACGACCCCGTCGCGAGGTGTGGCTGCGATGTCGTCGACGGCGCGAAGGTGACAGAGCACGCTGAGTGCGGCCAAGTCCACGCCGAACTTGTACCGGATCTGATCGCTGATCGGGCCGCCTGCCCGCCGTGCGGCACACTCGCTGAACGCGATCCGCGAGCCGTCGTAGAACAGCTCCATGTGGAAGACGCCGTCAATCAGGCCGAGCGTCGACAACGCTTGATGCACCACGGGCATCGCCACGTTATAGGAGGCCTTGTCGGCGATCGGATCGAGGCAGAAGGTGCGCACCGGTGTACGTTCATTAACCGCAGTGAGGCAGTTCTTGGCGTAGCGGCCGAGACTGGCAAACCTCACCCGGCCGCCTGAGACGACACCGTCGGCGAACCACTCCTCGCCCTCGACAAACTCCTCCACCACAAACGTGCGTGAGGGCATGGCTTTTGCGCGGCAGTCGCGGCTTATCCGGTACACCTCGGATGTGCTGGAAACCAGGAACGTGCTCTGGGTTGCTTGCCCCGCAACGGGTTTGACGACCGCACGGGCGAAGGGCAGCTCGTAGCCGGGAGGAAGGTCGCGAATGTCCTCGATGAGCTCGTGCCTGGCCACCTCGATGCCGGCCTGGCGCAGAGCCTGTTTTTGCTGATACTTATCGCGGAACAATGCCACGACCTTCGGCGGGACGGCTCGGGCGCCGAGCACCTGCCCCAGCACCGCGGCGGTCATCATCGCCGGATCGTCGTGGGCGTAGACGGCGTCGAAATGCTCTGCGCCATGGCGATAGAGGCAGTTCAGCGCATTGTCCACGTTCTTGTGATCATCAGTGAACAGGACAGTTGTTCTGCCCGAAGGGATGGGCAGGCCGATATCCTTGCTGCTGCCGCCGGCCAGGACGGTGACCTCAACATCGTGCTCCTGGATCGCCTCCAGTGCCTGATGATCGGGGCCGATCATGAGTAGACGATCGCTACGATCCATGGTCGTGAGGCTACCGTCTGCCATTGGCTCGAGGAACGGCCTGGATCGAGCTCAACGAAGCGACAAGGCGGGTTGACTTTCATCCGACACTATTCGGATGGCGAGTCACTTTGTCCTATAACGATGGTGAATGGACGGCTCAGGTGCGGCACGGCCTGAGGGTCCTGCTACCCAGGCAAAAAGCGCCCGCGAAAACTGTCCTGAATGGACTGGATCAGCTCGAGATTCCGGCTTTGCGCGAGGCAGTCGGCGCCACCGTGGGGCGTGATCGGCTTCGGGTACAAGCCGAAGAAGAGCAATTATGGGAACGAATTCGTACCAAGGAATCCACGATTGCAGATATAACGTCCGCATTGGATCGTAGCCCGCTGCCATGACCGGCAATTACTGTTAAGAAACCTCCAAATAGGCCATAGGGCCAGGTCGATTGGCTTGCGCAGCAAGGTCAAGAGACTATTGCAACTGCCTCGATAGGCCAGTACATTCCAAAAACACCGGGGGAACCGCTGCGATCAGTAATGGCAGGATTACTCATGAGCGCGTGGGTCGACGGGATGCTACTGTCTGGCTCAGACAGTGAAATTTCCTTGAACGTTGGAGCCCCCATCAGCCGTGCCGCCTTAAGGCAGGAAGTGGCACAGCGGCAGACCGTTCTCGAGTCGCTCGGTGTCAAACCGGGCGGATCGGTCGCGCTGCGCCTGCCGCCATCGCTTGCCTATGTGGCCAACCTGTTGGCCGCGTGGCGAATTGGCGCACAAGTGTCCCTTTTGGACCATCGGCTCACCGCTTACGAAGTTGAGCGCGCGCTCGAGCGACTTGACCCTCAGGTGGTCGTCTCGGCCGAGGGCGTCATCCCGGGCGGGCTGAGGGCCTTCTATGAGGTCACCGATGTAGCCGTTGCCCGCGATGGCAGCCCGGCCGCGACGAACCACGCCGTGGTGCAGTTGAGCTCCGGCTCCACCGGACCGTCCAAAGTGATCGCCAGGACGGCGCAAAGCCTGGTCGAGGAGATCGAGCGATACACCAAGATTGATGGCGTGCCCAAGCCCGGCGAACGCGTGGTGTTGCTGGCTTCGGTGGTGCACGTGCTAGGGCTGGTCGGCGGGCTGCTCTACTGCCTGCACGCCGGGACAGAGCTGGCGATCCCCGAGCGACTCACCGTCGACGCGATCCTCAAACTCATCGCCGCGAGCGACAAACCCACGACCATCATCGGCGTCCCATTCCATATTGAGCTGCTGGCATCGGTGGAAAATCCGCCACCCCTGCCGCAGCTCGTCCGGATGACCACCGGTGGCGAGCTCGTGCGAGCCGAAGTGTCGCAACGGTTCACCGAGCGATACCAGGTGCCGCTGGGCAACATGTATGGGATGACCGAGGTGGGGGTCATCGGCACTGACCTCTATGGACATTACCGGCCCTCGATCATGCCCGCGCCGGGGATCACCGTCCGCGAGGACGAAGGCGAAGTAGTCATCGAGATGCCCGAATCCCCCTACATCGGGCTGTCCGATCCGGCCCGCTGGGCGGACGGCTGGCTGCGTACCAAGGATGCCGGGAAAGTGGACCCGATCTCGGGCCTGGTCACGATTCTGGGGCGGCTTGACTCACAGGTCTCGGTCGGCGGGCTCAAGGTCGACCTGACCGAGGTGGAGCACACGATCGCCGCGATGCCCGGGGTGCAGGGCGCGGTTGTCGTCTTCGACGGCGGGATCGAAGCCTACGCCGTGGTGCCCGACCCCGAGCACGCGTCAGCGTTGGAAGGCGCACTGGCACAACGACTTGCCGCCTACAAGCGGCCGAAGGTCATCCATGTCGTCGAGCAGCTTCCCCGTACCGCTACGGGAAAGCTGGTTCGGGCTCAGTCCGTGTTGAAGACCGCAAAATGAACCGGTACCTCGCAAGCGACCGCCATCACCAGGTCCTGCTGGCGCCAGGCCGCCACGTACATGTCCGTCAGGGCAGGGACGGCGCGCAAATGACGGCTCTGCAAGCGTGGCATAACACGACGCAAACCGCCCCCGCGCAGACCGACGCCCAGCGCTTTGCCGACAGCCTCTTTCTGGGTCCAGAGCAACAGAAAATCATCAGGATTCCGTTGTACCCAATCAGCCTCGCCGGGGTCGAACCAGTGCGCGGCAAGGGCGGCGGCGGGAAGCTCGCGATCGTGTTCCACGTCGACACCGACGGCACCGCCGGTGCTGAGCGCGACCGCAGCGACGGTGCCCGCCTGGCTCGTGGCGTGGCTCATGGCGAGGTGAACGCCGCCGGGCGCGGTGGGCCGCCCACCGGGCTCACGGCCCAAGTCTTCTTGCGAACAACCAAGTGCCCATGCGGCAAGGGACCGGGCATCCCGGGTCCGGCTCAACCACACACTCACCCCCGACTCCAGGTTGTCCATGAAAGGAAGTGCACCAGATGAGGACCGATGTGCGCCAGTTCGTCATTGAAGCGATCGCGGCCATGAACTATCCGGTCGACGGCGTCGATGCGGACACGCCCCTCGGCAGCGCCGGCATCGACCTCGAATCGCTGGCAGTGGCTGAGCTGGCGGTCAGGGTGGAGGACGAGTTCGGGGTGAAGTTCGCCGATGAGGAGGCTGAGGAGATGGCCGGTATGACGGTGGGCGAATTCGCCGACGCGATCCAGTCCCGCACGAGCGCGGCTGCCTAATGAGCCGGGTTCTCAGCCGGGACGAAGTGATCGAGATGCTGGCGACCTATGGCGACCGGTCGGTCGACCAGGTCCGCGAGCGGATCGACTCGCTTGAGCTCGCCTGGCTGATCCATCAGGTCGAGCAGCGGCACGCCGTGGTGCTCGACCTTGACGACGACTCGCTGATCGAAATGTCCACTGTGGACGGTGCGGTAAGTGTGCTCGGCAAGGTGCTCGCCGGTGACTGAGTCCGTGGCGATCACCGGGATGGCCGTGGCCAGTGCCTATGGCCACGGTACTGAGGCGTTGCTGGCCGGAGTCCTCTCTGGCAAGCCCGCCTTCAGCCCGGTGACCCGCTTCGACATCAACGGGCGGAGAGTCGGCGTTGCCGCGACTCTGCCCGGATCGCCGGATCTGCTGGCGTTATTGACCTCCGCACTCGAGGAAGTCGGTGCCTCCGCCTCGGATCGCTTGCACCTCGCGATTCACAACGCGGGCACATTGCTGCCGGGCTGGGATAAGGTGCGTACGTATACGAGTGCGTGTGTGGCGGCGTCGGAGGCGGTAGCCGACGCAGCCGCCGCGATAGCGCTCGGAGACGCTCAGCGGGTGGTAGTCGCGGCCGGGTACCTGGTCGAGCCCTACCAGTTCGCGCTCTTCGACGCGGGCCGGGCGCTCGCCGTCGACGAAGCCGTGCGCCCCTTCAGCCTGGGGCGCAAGGGAATCCTGCTCGGTGATGGGGTCACCGCGATCGTGCTCGAAGCGGCCGGCTCGACGGCCGCCAAGCCGCTCGCCTGGGTGCGGGGTTGGGGCCGGGCGGGCGACGCCTATCATGTGTGCCAGCCTCGCCCGGACGGCTCGGGAATGGCTCGAGCCATCGAGGCCGCTATGCGCCGGGCTGCAATAACTCCGCTGGACCTTGGCTATGTCAACGCGCACGGCTCGGGCTCGCAGCAAAGCGATGTAGCCGAAGCCAACGCGCTACGCCTGGCGTTAGGTGTAATTGGCCAGAGCGTGCCGGTGAGTTCTACCAAGTCGTTGCACGGTCAGGCATTGGAAGCCTCCCCGCTGATCGAGCTCATCGCCACCGTGCTGGCGATGCGGGAGGGGCAGCTTCCCGCCAACGCCGGGTTCCTCGAGCCCGACCTGGAATGCCCGCTCAACCTGATCCTTGACGAGCCGCTCGGTGCGAAGCCGCGATACGCGCTCAGTCTGAATTCGGCCTTTGGTGGCGCGAACACGGCACTGGTGGTGGGTGCGCCGTGATCACGCTTGCCCAGGCCCGCTGGCCCGAGTCCGAAGTGGACAGTGTCCCCACTTTGGCAGGCTTCGTGGAGTCGTCCTTCAGCCCGCTTGTCGCCGAAGTGGCGCGGCGCTGCCTTTCTCAGGCAACCGTCCACGAGCGGACCGCGGTCATCATCGTGAGTTGCTCCGGCGATGTGACCACCGCGGTGGCCACGGCACAGGCGGTCGACGCGGGGACCAGGCTCGGGCCGCTGCTCTTCTTCCAAGCGGTGCCCAACGCGGTGGCCGGATACATCGCAGCGATTTGGAATCTGACCGGGCCGGTGGTGTGCCTGAGCCCGGCAAGCCCCGAGTCGCAAGACGGCTTGGAGCTGGCGGACCTGCTCATCCGGGACGGCGACGCGGACCAAGCTTTGATCATTTCAGTGGAACAGGCCATGACGGAAGGCGAGCGCGATAGTGCGGTCGCCGTCCTGGTGAAAGGAGAGCAGCCGTGACAGGTGCCAATTTGAGGGCGACCCTTGCCGCCGATCCCGAACTCGGGGCGGCGAATGTGGTGACCCGGCTGCTGGAACACGGTGCCGATCCGGCCGGCCCGGGCATCGGCTTTGACACCGACGTTGACGGCCTGGGAACGACGCTGAACCTCGGGCAACTCGATGAACGGATCGACGCCCGGGTGGCATCGCTTGTGGCCAAAGGGGTCAAGCCCCGGGACCCGGTTGCGGTGTTTGTGAGCTCGGCGGCCGACTGCTTCCTCAACTTCATGGCGCTCAACCGGTTGGGTGCGATTCCGGCGTTGATGAACCCGAACATGCCGATGGACATCGCGGTGCTCTACGTCGAGAAGCTTCGTGCGACCGGGGTCATCACCGACCCGAAGCACCGGCTGGCCGACGACAACTGGGACGCCGCCTCGCTTGGCACAGGTGACCCCGCTGTCGCACCGAAGCCGTATCGGCACCATCAGGATGACCCGATCGCCATCACGCATTCGTCTGGTACGACCCGGATGCCGACCGCCGTGGTGCACTCACATGGCAGTCTTTTCGCGGCAACGCGCCGGATCCGGTTGTCGGGCCCGCGTGCTCAGGGCACGGAGCGAGTGCTCAGCGCGCTGCCCGCCCCGCACACGGCCGGCATCCTCACCGTGAATCAGGCTCTGTGCAACCGGGCCGAGTTGCTCTTCCTCTCCACTCAGGACGACGCGGATAAGATCATTGATGCGATCGAGGCGTGGAAACCGACCGGTGTCTTCGGCTTCGCGGTGACCTGGGCCGAGATGGCCCGGCACGATCTGACCAAGCGCGATCTCTCGTCTGTGGCGATCTGGTTCAACACCGGGGACTGCGCGCATGAGGCGCACATCAGGCGACTGGTCGCGGTCGGCAGTCACGTCACGGTGACCTCCGAGGGCCGCGTAACGGTGCCGGGATCGACCTTCTACGACGGGATCGGCTCGACGGAGATGGGGCACTCGGCGTTCCACATTGGACATCGAGTGGACACGAACCGTTACGGCCGTTGCGTTGGTAAGCCGCATGTCTTCGCCGATGTGCGGATCCTCAACATGGAAACCGGCGACGAGCTGCCCGTCGGCGTGGTCGGCCACCTCGGGCTCAAGTCGCCGACCTTGGCGCTGGGCTATTGGAACGACTCGGTGCAGACCTACCGCACCCGTTTCGCCGGCTATTACCTCACCGGGGACCTGATGTACCGGGACGAGGAGGGCTACTACTACCACATGGATCGGGCGGTGGACTCCGTCGACCTCGGCAACGGCAAGTGGCTCTATACCTCCATGTCGGAGGAGACGATCCTGGCCCGCAACCCCGACATCCGCGACTGCACGGTAGTGGCGATCACCGTCGACGGCCAGGTGGTCTCCGACGTGCTGCTCCTGCTCGCCGACGATGCATCACCGGACGTCGACCGATTCGACGCGGTGCGCAACTCGCTCGAGCCACATGTGGCTGCCACGCTTCGCAACGTCGTCACGGTCACCGACGAGGACATCGTCACCGGGCCCACCGGAAAAGTGCGCAAGTTCCTTATGCGGCAACGTCATTTAGCGGCGGCTGGGTCATGAGCGCGTCGGACATTGTCGTCACGGGAATCGGGCTGGTCACCCCGGCCGGGCGTGGGCCGCACAAGGTTTTCGAGGCGCTCTGCGAGGGACACTCCGGCCTGGTCAACCCGCCCGAAGGGCACCCCGCCTACGGCTCGCTCGAGGTGATGGGGGCGTCGGAAGCGATCGACCCGGCAAGCGTGATGCCCGGGCCCGAGTCGAGGACGGTCGACCGCTACATCGTCATGGCACTGGTCGCCGCGGCTGACGCGCTAGCCGATGCCAACCTGGTGGTGGGCCGGGATGTCGATCCCTATCGGGCGGCGAGCGTGGTTTCCGGTACAGGCGGATTGGCGGCTCTTGAAGCGCAAGTGGTCACCCGCACGCAAAAGGGCCGGATGGGCGTGAGCCCATACCTGTTGCCGGGCATGTTGCCGAACATGGGCACGGCCCGCATCGCGATCAAGCACAATTTGCGCGGTTACAGCTCCTCGATCGGCACCGCATGCGCCGCCGGGGCACAGTCCATTGCGGAGGGCATGCGCTTGCTCCGGGCGGGCGATGCGGACGTGGTGGTCTGCGGATGCTCGGAGGCGCCGCTCTTCCCGACCCTGGCGGACACCTTCGGCAACGCGCGGGCGCTGGCCAAGGGCTGGAGTGACAACCCGACCCGGGCGAGCCGGCCATTCGATCAGCGCCGCAACGGTTTAGTGCTGGCCGAAGGCGCCGGAGTCCTTGTGCTGGAACGGGCTGAGCATGCGGATGCCCGGGGGGCGGCGGCCTACGCGACCCTGCACGGCTGGGGTATGACCACCGACGCGCACCATCCGACCACACCACGGCCGGACGGCGAAGGCGCGGCAGAGTCGATGCGCCTGGCGCTCAAGGACGCGGGGCTCTCGCCGCGCGAAATCGGTTATCTCAACGCTCACGGCACCAGCACCAAACTCGGTGACGTGGCGGAGTCGCTCGCCATCCGGACGGTCTTCGGGGATGACCTTCCGCCGGTGAGCTCAAGCAAGGCGGTCACCGGGCACATGCTCGGGGCTTCGGGGGTGGTGGAGGCGGCCGCGAGCATGATGGCGATCGGTCACGGAATGCTGCCGCCAACGCACAATTTGGACGACCCGGATCCAGCGTGCGAATTGGACCATATCCGGGGCGCAGCCCGTAACAGCAGCATCGAATTTGCTCTATCTAATTCCTTCGGATTCGGTGGTCACAATGTAAGCCTTGTCATTGGCCCGCCAAGGGCGAAGCAGAGCCGCTTCAACCCGCCTGAACGGACCATTGAGAGTTTTCAAATGCTTGACTAGCTTTCAATTAGGCAGGCTCAGAGGCGCCGATCTATGCGCTATTTCAACACGGGGCATCACTCCCTACCTTTGTGCGCTCAAAAACCAGGTGGGGCAGAGAAATCGACGAATAGGTAGGTTCACATGAACATACTCGGGGTAGACCACCTAGAGTTTTACGTCGGCGATGCCCGTCAGACGGCCTACTTTCTGTGCACCGCTTTCGGTTTCCGGATTCGCGGCCAGGGTGGACCGCAGACGGGTCTGGCCGGCCAGCGTTCACTGCTGCTGCAGCACGGCGACATCAACATCGTGCTGACCTCTGGTCTGGTACCGAATCATCCGGCCACCGAATACGTAGGCCGCCACGGAGACGGCGTCGCCATCATCGCGATGGCGACCGACGACGCTGGGGCAGCCTATGCCCAGGTTGTCGGCCGGGGGGCGAAGAGCCTTGCCGGCCCCGAGATGCACGAGCGCGATGGCAGCGGACAGCTCGTCATCGCCGCGGTTGAGGGTTTCGGCGACGTGACTCACCGGCTCGTGCAGCGGGCCGACGGCAAGGACTTCTGGCTGCCCGGCATCGACGAGACGCCGACGCCGGAGCGGGACGACGGTCTGCTGAAGGTCATCGATCACCTGGCGATCTGCGTGCCCAACGGTGATCTGGCCAAGACCTCGAAGTTCTATCAGGAAGTCTTTGGCTTCAACGAGATCTTCGAGGAGTACATCGAGGTCGGCGGGCAGGGCATGGATTCCAAAGTGGTCCAGAGCTCTTCGCGTGAGGTGACCTTCACGCTGATCGAGCCCGATGTGAACCGGCGTCCGGGCCAGATCGACGACTTCCTCAGCTGGCACGCCGGGGCAGGCGTGCAGCATGTCGCCTTCCGCACCGACGACATCATCCGGGCGGTGAGCACCTTCTCCGATCGTGGAGTGGGCTTCCTGAGTACCCCGGCAAGCTACTACGACGCGTTGGAGCAGCGACTGACCACAGTGGACGTGCCGATCGCCGAGCTGCGTAAGCATGCCGTGCTGGTCGACCAGGACCACTGGGGCCAGATGTTCCAGATCTTCACCCAATCCATGCACATCCGCCGGACGCTCTTCCTCGAGCTGATCGAGCGGCACGGGGCACTCACCTTTGGAACTAGCAACATCAAGGCGCTCTACGAGGCCAAAGAGCGCGAATTGGCGATGTCCGCTGGAGGCGAAAATGCTTGAGAAGCTGACGGAGGAAGAGCGTGAGTTACTTCCGACCGAACAGGATGTCGCGTTCTATGCCGAGCACGGCTGGTACCTGACGCCGAAGCTGTTCACCGATGCCGAGGTCGACGAGCTCGTGGAGGCGAGCGAGCGGTTCTACGCCGGGGAACGGGATCGCACCCTGCCGTTGCGGCCACCCAAATTGGCCTATTGGGAGCCCGAGGACGGCCCGGTGCAGCGGCACAACGATTACGTGCACTACGAAAGCGATGCGCTGGCTCGCATCCTACGTAAGCCACTCATCGGCGCGGTCGCGGCAAGGCTTGCCCAGGCCGAGGAGATCCGCATCTTCCAATCGACGCTGATCTACAAGCCGCCGCGGCCGGACGAGCCGAGCAACATCGTGCCCTGGCACTTCGACCGGCACTACTGGTCTTCCTGCACCTCAGAAAGGATGCTCACCGCCTTCATCCCCTTCCACGACTGCGGCGAAGAGATGGGCACCATCACGATGGTCGATGGCAGCCACGCTTGGAAGGAAATCGGCAATGACGACACGACAGTGCGCCATTTCGCCGAGCGCGACAAAGAGGATCTCGAGGAGAAGCTGACCCGCAACGCGGAGTTCAACAATACCGATGTCCGCAAGATCCCGATGGTCATTCCCAAGGGGCACATGAGTTTCCACCACTGCCGCACCTATCACGGCAGTGCCGGCAACCGCAGTGACCGCCCGAGGCGAGCCATCTCGTTCCACCTGCAGGACGGCGACAACGAATACCGCCGCTATGAGCTCAGCGACGGCACTGTCGTTTCCTACAACCATGACGTGCTCGTCCGTCAAACACCCGACGGTCGCCCAGATTACGGCGATCCAACATATTGCCCAGTCATCTGGTCCGAGTCCAACTAAGGAGAACCGAATGTCCCGCTACGACTGGGGCCAGACGCACCCCGGCATCACCCGGCTCAAGGAAGCAATCAGCGCCGAGCGGAACCGGGTCGTCGCGCACCCGCTCTACGCAAACCTGGACACGCACCAGGCGATCGTCACCTTCATGGAGCACCACGTCTTCGCGGTATGGGACTTCATGTCCCTGCTGAAGTCGTTGCAGCGCAACCTTACCTGCGTCGAGCTGCCGTGGATTCCGACTGGCCCGACCGGCAGCCGCCGGCTCATCAACGACATCGTGCTGGTGGAGGAGAGCGACCTGCTCGGTGGCGGCTTCATCTCGCATTTCGAGCTTTACATCAACGGCATGGACCAGGCCGGTGCGGACACCACGGTCATCAACGGATTCATCGACCGGCTGCGCGCCGGGACACCGGTGCCTCAGGCCATGGATGAGGCCGGAGTGCCCGTAGTGTCGGCCGACTTCGTCCGTACCACCTGGGACTTCATCGAGAACCTGCCGGTGCACTGTCAGGCGGCCGCCTTCGCCTTCGGCCGTGAAGATCTGATCCCGGACATGTTCCAGCAGGTCGTGATGGTGAACAAGGAGGGTGGCCGGCTCGACACCTTCGTGGACTACCTGGAGCGCCACATCGAGGTCGACGGCGAAGAGCACACGCCTATGGCCATGCAGATGCTCGCCGACCTTTGCGGGGACGACGACGTCAAGTGGCAGCAGGCCGCGGACACCATCAACACCGCACTTGCGGCACGCCAGCAACTCTGGGGCGGGATCCTCTCCGCCATCAAAGATGCTCGCTAGAAAGAAGCTACTGGGCATTCTCGCCGGGCCATGGCTCGCTCAGGCGGTTTACGCAGTGGTGAAGCTCGGTGTGCCGGACCTTCTCGCGGAAGGTCCGGCCACCGCGTCTTCACTCTCGGCAGCCACCGGCGCGGATCAGGGTGCGCTGACTCGACTCCTGCGCGCCCTTTGCAGCGCGGGCATCTTCACGCAACCGACGCCGGGCACCTTCGCCTTGACGGCCACGGGTGACCTGTTGCGAGCGGACGTGCCAGGGTCCGTGCGGCTCAACGCCCTCATGCAAGGCGACGAGGTCTTCCGCTCCTTCTCCGAAATCATGCATACGGTACTGGGCAAAGGCCCCGCCTTCGAAAAGGTCTACGGCTACCCGTTCTACGACTACCTTGAGCGCAATCCTGAAGCGGCGCACACCTTCACCGCGTCGATGGCCGATCAGAAGCCACCGGAGGCACTGGCCACCTGTGACCTCAGTTGGGCTTCCACGATTGTCGACATCGGGGGAGGCGACGGTGGGTTATTGCTATCCCTGCTCGAGCCGCATCAGCTGGGAGTCCTGGTGGAACTCCCATCGGCGATGGTTCACGCGCGGGAAAGGCTGGCCCCACTGGGGGACCGGGTTTCCTTGGTGGAAGGCAGCTTTTTTGATCCGGTACCCCCGGATGGTGATGTTTATGTTCTTTGCCGAGTGCTGCACAACTGGAGCGACGAGAACGCGGGCCTGATCCTGCAACGGATTCGGGAGGCCATCCCGCCGCACGGGCGCCTGGTGGTGCTGGAGGATTTCCTGACCGAGCAGGGCGGCGGCATGGTGGATCTGCTGATGCTCGTGACGCTGGAAGGCCGCGACCGCACTTCGGCTGAATATCAGGAGCTGTTGCAGCGCAATGGGTTCAAGGTCGTGGAAGAGCGGCCCGGGGTGCTGGAGGCCGTACGTGGAAGCTGAACTCTATCGCACCGTGCGGCTGATCCGGCGCTTCGAGGAGCGGTGCATCGAGCTGGTGAAATCCGGCGACATCATCGGTGGAATCCATCCGTACATCGGGCAGGAAGCCATCGCCGCCGGAGTGTGTGCGGCGCTGCGCGAGGACGACATCATCACGAGCACCCATCGCGGGCACGGGCACGTGCTCGCCAAGGGCGCGGATCCGGTGCGGATGCTCGCCGAGTTGTGCGGCAAGGAAACCGGGCTCAATCGCGGACGTGGCGGCTCGATGCACGCCGCCGACTTCAGCAAGGGCATCTTCGGGGCCAACGGAATTGTGGGTGCGGGCGGCCCGATCGCCACCGGTGCGGCATGGGCTTTCCGGCGGCTGGGCGGTGACCGGGTCGCGGTGAGCTTCTTCGGCGACGGGGCAGTGAGCCAAGGTGTGCTCCTTGAAGCGCTGAATCTGGCTTCGCTGTGGAAGGTACCGGTCCTGTTCATCTGTGAGAACAACGGCTACGCCACGACTTTGACCGTCGCTGATAGCGTCGCTGGCACGATTACCGGCCGGGCAACCGCTTTCGGTATCCCGTCGTCCACTGTGGACGGAATGGATCCATCCCTTGTCCACGCGGCGGCCGCCGATGCCGTTGCCTTGGCCAGAGCCGGTGGTGGGCCATCGTTCATCGAGTGCACTACCTACCGGTTCGACGCCCACCACACCTGGGAGCACAAGGCCCGCGTTCGCTATCGCACTGAGGACGAGATGGCCGAGGGTAGGTCGCGTGACCCTGTGTCCATTGCTGGAGCACGTCTTTCCGATGCTGTGCGGGAGGAGATCGACGCGTCAATCGAGGCTCTGCTCGACGAGGCCGTCGCTTTCGCTTTGAACAGCCCATCGCCCGATCCCTCGACAGCATTGGACTACCTCTATGGCTCGCCTGTCCTATCTTAAGGCGCTGCAGCGGGCGCTGAGCGACGAGATGAGCCGCGACGAGTCGGTCTTCGTGCTCGGCGAGGACATCCGCGTGGGCGTGAACAACGTGACCACCGGGCTGCTGGCCAAATTCGGCCCGGACCGGGTGGTGGACACCCCGTTGTCGGAGCAGGCTTTCACGAGCTTCGCGACCGGAGCCGCACTTGCGGGTCTGCGGCCGGTGATCGAGTTTCAGATCCCGTCGTTGCTCTTCCTGGTGTTCGAGCAGATCGCCAACCAGGCGCACAAATTCTCGCTGATGACCGGGGGACAGGCGCGCGTCCCGGTCACCTACTTCGTCCCCGGGTCGGGCTCCAAGACAGGGTGGGCCGGGCAGCACTCCGACCACCCGTATGGCCTGTTCGCTCACGTCGGGATCAAGACCGTGGTGCCGGCGACCCCGGCCGATGCCTACGGCCTGTTCGCTTCCGCCATCCGTGACGACGACCCGGTGGTGGTGTTCGCACCCGCTGGGGCGCTTGGCATCCGGGACGACGTGGACTTGGAAGCCTTGGCCCCCGTACCACTGGGACAGGGTCGAGTCCACGCGAGCGGCTCTGATCTCACGGTGGTCGCGATTGGGCACCTTCTGCCAACCGCACTCGCTGTGCGGGATCAGCTGGCGGACGAAATCTCCATCGAGGTATGGGATCCGCGTACTCTGTATCCGTTCGACTGGCCCGGGCTCGCCGCGTCGGTGAACAAGACCGGACGACTCGTAGTTGTCGACGACTCCAACCGCCACTGCGGGATCGCAGGTGAGATCCTGGCCACCGCGGCCGAGCAGATGCAATTGGTTGCCCCGCCGCGCCGGGTCACCCGGCCAAGCGGTGCTGTGCTTCCCTTTGCGCTCGAGCTTGATCTCGCCTTGCAGCCAAACGCGGAACAGTTGGTCACCGCGATCCGCGAGGTGGCCAAGAGTTAGCTGTTGCCGAGATGCACACCGAGGCGGCGGACGGTCTCGGCGGCGCAGATCTGGTGGCTGCGCATGTTTCCGTGCAGGCCGTCGGCGCTATACATGGCCGGATCGCTCTCGGCCGGGTGGCCGGTGCAGTAGATGTGAATCGTTCCCATGCGTTTTGCCAGCGCTGCCGTGTGTTGGGCAAATCGCTGCATCCTCGCGCCAACCACCTCGCGCACCTTCTCGGGGAACGCGGGCGCATGCGAGATGTCGAAGATGCTTACGGTGATGACGTCGGCTCCGGCCTCCTGCAGCGCCGCAACGATCGCGGCGATCGCCTCATCGACCGCGTCAGCATCGTACGAAGACTTCAACGCATCATTGCCACCGCAGACGACCAGGGCGAGATCGGGGTTGAAGGCCAGGGCCGGCTCCAATTGGGCGGCAAGCACTTCGGCCGCCCTGAGGTCGCGCTGCCCTAGGTTGAGGTATTGCAGATCCGATTGCTGGGCCCGCAACTCGGCCGCGATGCGATCGCACCAGGGAAGCTCGCTGTAGCCGGGAACGCGATCGCCCAGACCCTGCGCCACACTGTCCCCGAGGACCACAAAACGCTTCCACGGATGCCCCGCCAGCAAGGTCGCGGACTCGTTGGTGCGCAAGCAAAAAGGATCGTCGGCCTCGGCGGGTGACATGGTTAGATTATGCGCGTGGACCCACGTGAATTCGACCGCCTGGTGTTGGAATCGATCGACCCCATCGTGGCGCAAATAACATCCGACCAGTTGAATCTTCCGACTCCCTGCACCGGATGGGATCTCGGCGAGCTAATGCGCCACATGATTGGCCAGCACCGTGGTTTCGCCGCCGCGGCTCGCCTGGAGCCGGCCGACCCTCAGGTCTGGGAAGAGGTGACACTCGGCCCGGATCCCTATGCCACCTATCGGGAGTCTGCCCAGGAGGTGACGCAAAGCTTTGCGCGGCCTGATCTGAGCGATCACAGCATCGAAATCCACGGCTACGGAGTCATCCCGGCCCCGATCACCATGCAGATGCATGCGGTGGACTACCTGGCTCACGGATGGGACGTAGCCAAGACCATCGGCGCCGACCCCACCTTGGACGCCGCTCTTTGTGAGCACGGCTTAAAGATCGCGCTGCGGTGGCCGGAAAACGCGTTCAGCAAAGGGGATCCCTTCGCCGCACACGTTTCGGTGCCCGACGACGCTCCGGTGGATCAGCGGCTGATGGCCTACCTCGGCCGCGACCCTAACTGGACTGCGCGCTGACCTCCGTGGGAGAGGGTTGGCCGTCGCGTGGTTTGGGGGCGGGGCGGTGGGTTTCCGTGATTTCCACCATCTCGGTCAGCCCAGCCAGTTTGGCTTCCAGCTCGGAGAGCTCGTTGCGCATCCGCTCGGCTTGGCGGGAGGCCTCGTTCTGATCGGTGGTCAACGCCTTTTCGACGCTGTCCTGAACCCCTGGTACATCAAGCAGTGCCAACATGCTCAACGCCTCCGCCGACTTCACGAGATGGCGGCTGCCGAGTAGGGCGCGGCCGCGGCGTACCTCAACGAGCCACTGCCCGTTGGCATAGGCGAGCGTCACAGTCAGGCGCGCGGGCAACTTCGCTTGATCTGTCAGCGTTACCGGTGCGTCCGGCAGCAACTGACGCCAGGTGCGGAAGGCGAAAACCGGGATCAGCATGGCGATCAGGAAGCCACCGGCGGCGACCCCAAGCCCGGTCAGGACGGTGGAACGGCCGAGGAACCATGCGGCGGCACAGGTGCCGAGCGGGATCCCTACGTACGCCACGCTCGAAAGCATTCCGTCGACCCGGGAACGCAGGGAGGCCGGGACGTGCTCCGACAACAGCGTGCTTGTCACCGGGATGACCGAAGCGGTGGCGATGCCGGCCACAAATGCGGCCGTGACCACGAGCAGCAGCGCAGGTGGCCGATCGGCTAGGAGGAATACGACTGCGCCACCGACCAGGCAGCCGAGGCCGAGCATGAGGATGCGAGCCACACCCCGAATGAGACCGGCAAAGGTCACGCCCGCCCCGAGCAGGCCGAGCATGAACATCGCGGCGATCAGACCGAGCAACTGCGGCGAACGCGTGACATCACGAACCCAGATCACTACCAGCACCACGGCTGCCGCTTGGGCGAAAAGGTTGGTGGCGAACAGGGTCAGGGCGAGTCTGCGTACCAGCGGATCGGATTGAAGCTCAACGACTGAGCCGGTCACAGCCGCATCGTCCTTGGCCACCACGGGCGTGGGCGTGACGATCAGAAGAATCGCGGAAACCGCGAACACCATCGCGTTGGCCCACAACGCACCCACGGGGCCGAGCCACATTGCCGCCGCGCCGACCCCAGCACCGGCGAGGAACATGAGCACCCGGGCGAGACCCTCACGCTTAGGTCTGTCCTCATTGGACGAAACTGTTGTCAACGCCGGAGCACGATCTCCGAAGCCTCGCAGCGCACCAAGCACGGCCGCCAGCGCGGCGAACACCACCACGTTGCCGGGGTAGAAGGCGATTGCCCCCAACGCCAGCATGCTGAGCAGATCGGCGGCAAGGGGAGCCGCCGGCAGGCGCTCGGCCAGTTGCCGGAACAGCACATAGGTAAGCAACTGTGCGCCCGCCACCAATGCCACGTCACGCAGCTCCGGCGAATTCGCCAGCATCAGCCAAGCAAGTACCAGGAACGAAATTCGCGTGCCCAGAGCCGAAATCGCGGCCTGTACCGTCATGAGCTCACCCGGGAGAGGTAAAGGGCGCGCAGCGCCTTCTTGTCGACTTTGCCGGACACGGTCAGTGGGAACTCGTCGATGAATTCCACCTGCCTGGGCGCCCAGGACTCGTTCAAGGCCGCGACGGCCAGTTTGCGAAGCTGTTCAGGCGTCACACTGGCTCCCGGGCTGACCACGACATAGGCGTGGACCATCTCGCCCCACTCGTCGTGTGGCACCCCGATCACAGTGGCCGCCCGCACCTGCGGGTGCGAAGAAAGGGCGTCCTCGACCGGGCGGCAGAAGATGTTGCCGCTGCCGTAGCCGGTGACGATCATGTCCTTGACTCTGTCCAAAATGTACAGATAGCCGTCCTGGTCGAGCTTGCCGACATCGCCTGTGCGCAACCATCCGTCGATGATGGTATCGGCGGTCAGCTGCGGCTCGCCCCAGTAGCCTTCCATGATGAGCGATCCGGAAACCCAGATTTCGCCCACCTCGCCGGTGGCCATGGCCTTGCCGTCCTCGTCGCGGATCTCGACCTTCACGTCGCCGTAGGGAAGGCCGCATGAGGTCAGCCGCTCCGGATGGTCGGGGTCGATGTCGACATTGGGCATCGCCGAAATGAAGGGGGACTCGCTCATGCCGTAGACGATTCGTACGGCGGAGCCGAACCGATCGATCGCCTCGGTCAGCCGATCCGGCGAGGTGTTGGCTCCTGCGACGGTCATCGAGTTGAGGCTGCTCATGTCTGTTCGCTGGAGCTGTGGATCGTCGAGCAACTTATATAGCAGTGGCGGAGCCAGCAGCGTGCTCGTGATGCGTTCGCTCTCGATGGTCTCCATGAACGGCCCGAATTCGATACCGTCGTGCAGGAACAGCGTCCCGCCGGTGAACAGTGTCATGAGTGCGGCGGTCTGCGAGCTGACATGCCAGGTGCCCGAGACGAGCAGGTGCCGGATCTGTGGCTGCCCGCTCGCGAGATAAAGCTCAGAGAGCGTGTGCAACGCCTGGAAGAACCGGTGCCCGTGATGGACGAGCTTCGGATCACCTGTGGTGCCACCGGTTTGGAAGAGCGACTGGGGCTCACTGGTGATCGAGTCGGGATCGAAGGGGAGCTCGTCGACCGGTGGCACAGCCGTCAGATCCGGGCCGAGACCGTCGGGGCCAAAGCAGAGGACCGGCAGGTTCACGTAGGCGTTGAGCTCCGGCCCGAGTTCGGGGAATACCGTGGCGTCGTAGATGAACGTGTCCACATTGGCGCGGCTAAGCACCTTGTCCCGCGACTGCGCCGGGAAATGACTGGCGATCCACGCCGTCCGGCAGCCGAGCAGATGCGCGCCGAAGAGCAGGAAGATGTTCTCGGCCGGGTTGCGGGACAGCATTCCTATCGCATGACCGTCGCGAACGCCGTTGTGCCACAGCGCCGCCGCCATCGTGATGACGCCTTGACGCACTTCCGCATAGCTATACCGGTGCCCGTCGACGCCTACCAGTGCCTCCGCGTCACCATAGGACTCGAACAGCTCAAGTGCACGCCGAACGTAGTTGGTGTTGTCCATTGTGTCGTCACCCCTACTTGGTGGTCTCCCAGCCGGACCCTACCGCTCGTTTGGCCTGTCGGCTATCGTCCAGTTGAGATATTTCCAATGAGAGATCTCGCTTCTAAACTCTGCGGTTATGAGCAACCCCCGCCGGCGGCAGCTGCTGCTTGCCCTCGTCACTCTTGTCACGGTCGGTTCTACGGCCCTGGTCACCGCGGCAGGCCGCGTTCCGGCGGCCACTGCGGAAGCCTGGATGGCAACGTGGGCAACGGCTCCGGGAGGTGCGGGGGCCGGCAAGTCCACGACCGGCTTCACCGACCAGACGGTCCGGATGTTCGTGCACACGTCGGTGGGCGGCAGCAAGGTCCGCATTCGACTGTCCAACCGGTATGGCAAGAAGCCGCTGACTATCGGCCATGCGACAGTCGGTCTGCCCTTCGGCCCCAATGGCGGGCCGGGCGACCTCAAACCGGGCTCGATCAAAGACGCGACCTTCTTTGGCCAGCGATCGATCACCATTCCGGTGGGCGGCAACGCTGTCAGCGACGCCGTGGACCTGGAAGTCCCGGCCACGCAGGACATCGCGGTGTCCCTTTATCTCCCGGTCGAGACCGGGCAGGCGACGTGGCACTGGGCCGCGCAGGAGACCACCTACTTCGGCACCGGCGATCACACGGTGTCCGCCACCGGCGCTGGAATGCCGGAGACCCGTGGTTCCTGGTTCTTCCTGACCGGCGTGGATGTGTTGAACCGCAACGGAAGAGGCACCATCGCCGTCCTTGGTGACTCGATCACGGATGGCTTCAAGACGACAGTCAACGCCGACAATCGCTGGACCGACTATCTCGCCGAGCGCCTGAACAAGGAAGCGCCCGAGGGCAAGGCGCCCGGCGTGGTCAACCTGGGCATGTCGGGCAACCGCACCGGGCTCAACGGCGAGGATATGAATCTGCCGCAACTGGGCGAAAACGCCAGTGCGCGGTTCCACGACGACGTGCTCGCGCAGCCAGGCGTCAAGACCCTCATCGTCCAGCTTGGCATCAACGACATCTGGATCACCAAGGACAATGCCAACAACATCATCGCCCGGCTGCAACAGCTTGCCGCACAGGCGAAACTGGCCGGGCTGAAGGTCGTGATCTGCACGATCATGCCGTGGAACGCCTACTCCTCCGGGCCTGACATCGTCAACTACACCCCGGAGCTGGACTCGATCCGGCTCACCGTGAACTCGTACATCCGCACGGGCAGCGACTACGACGGATACATCGACCTCGACGCTGCGCTGCGCGATCCGGCCAACCCGACCAAGCTGCGGCCCGACTTCAACAGCGGCGACCACATCCACCCCAACGACGCCGGCAACGAGGCCATGGCCAAAGCGGTGCCACTGGATCTACTGCTGCAGTGAAGACCGTTTCGCTCGCTCCACTGCACACCGACGAGGGCCGGCGCGACCCTTACCGAATCTACGCTGAGCTGCACGAATTCGGGCCGATCTGCCGGGTCGAGCCGGGACAGCACTATTCCTTTGTGGTGCACGGATATGAGGCCTCATCGCGGGTGCTCAAAGACTCGGGCTCCTTCAAGGTGGTGGACGAGTCGTTGACCGCCGCGCCGGTGAGCTGGGAGCAGAGCCGAGCCCACGCGGTCTTCATGAACTCGGTGTTCTTCACCAATGCGCCGCGCCATACGCGCATGCGCAAGATGTTCAACCACGCCTTTACCCCGAGGCGCATCAACGGGCTGGTGCCAGCGATCGAGCGGATGACCGGCGAGCTGCTCGACCGCATGGCCGGGCGCGACAAGCTCGACTTCATGAGCGAATTCGCCTTTCCACTGCCGGCCAACGTGCTTGGCGAGCTGCTTGGGGTGCCTGAGCAGGACCGTTCTTGGTACCGGCCGAGGGCTCTGGCTCTTGGAGCGTTGCTTGAGCTCGGGGCGTCATCGCCGGAGACGATTCGGGCCGCCGACCAGGCGGCAGTGGAGATCACGGAGTACTTCGGTGAGCTCGCTGCCCAGCGCCGAACGGATCCGAAGGACGACCTGATCACCGCCTTGGTGCAGGCGCTGGAGGTGGACGGCGAGGCGCTCGACGAACGCGAGCTGTTGGCCAACCTGATCGTGGTGTTCAACGCCGGTTTCGTTACCACGACGCATTTGCTGGGCAACGGCTTGACTCTGCTGCTCGACCATCCGGCTCATTTCGCCGCTCTACGCGAACGTCCAGAGCTCGCACCGTCCTATGTGGAGGAAATCCTCCGGTGCGAGGTGCCGACCCACTTTTCGGTGCGCTGGGCTGCCACGGATGCGACAGTGGCCGGCGTGGAGATTCCCAAGGGCAGCTGGGTTCTCGTGCTATTGGCTGCGGCCAATCGTGACCCGGCTCGCTTCGCCGATCCAGATTCCTTTGACCCGTCAAGGTTTGACGGCAGCCGAGCGGACCAGACGATGAGTTTTGGAGCGGGAGCCCACTACTGCCTCGGTGCGGCGTTGGCACGGCTGGAAGGGGTCAGCGGCCTGACCATGCTGCTGGACCGATTCCCGGATATCAGGCTGGCCGAGCCGCCTGGCACACCTCGGCAGCTGATGTTGCGCGGCCACGAGGAGCTCTGGGTCAAGCCAGCAACGTGACCGTGATGGTGAAGGTGTCCGACGCTCCGTCAAGGCTTGCAGTGATCTCCGAGCTGCCGGCGGAAATCGGGTCGGTGCCGGCGGTAAAGGACTGAGAGGTTCCTCCGGCCGCGATTGAGACCGATCCCGGCACGCTGACGAGACCGGAATTGCTTGAACTGAGAGCAATGGTGAGGTTTGCGTGGGCAGGCACGGAGAGGCTGATCGTGCAGGTGGAGTCCTGGCCTCCGGTGACCGTGCTTGGAGTGCAGCTCAGCGAGGCCAGGGTGGCGATGGTTGGGCCGGCTGTGGTGCGTGGTGGGGTGGTCGGCTTCTTGGTCTGGCTCGGGGTCTGAGTGACGCGGGTCGGGTCAGGACTCTCGGTGGGCTGCGCTGACGCAACCACAGGAGCCGGAGTCGGCAGGGGCGGCAGCTGTGACGTGATGCCGACAGGACGATTTGGACCGTCCGCAATGGATTGACCATTGTGTCCCATAAGGACCACCACCAACGTGGTGATGACGATGACCAGGACTCCGGTGCCGACGACGAGGCCTACCTGCATCCGCGAACTGGCCAGCATCTCCTCGTCGGATTGGCCTGCGCTGTCGGTGAACAGGTCGGGAACATCGTTCTCGTCCGGCGTCGCCGGCATGGTCACATCCTCCAAGGGATAAGGGATTTGGCCATCCAGATGATTAACTTGAT
Organism: Micromonosporaceae bacterium; assembly: GCA_003543035.1. Classification (GTDB taxonomy): domain Bacteria; phylum Actinomycetota; class Actinomycetes; order Mycobacteriales; family Micromonosporaceae; genus Rhizocola. The sequence goes on from DPJL01000007.1 coordinate 44,203, forward strand.
TGGCGCGCCCGGTCAATAGTGTGACTGGACACATCAAAATCGCGGCATTCCGGTTGCTTTGTTAAGGTTGCCGGTTGTGACTCAGACCCCTTACGGCGAGCAGTACCCGCCGCCACCTTACAACCCGGTTCAGGGCCAGTATCCGCCCCCGCCCGCGCCAGCGGGTCCACCGCCGCCGAGCGGCACCAACGGGTTTGCCATCGCGTCGTTGATCTTCGGCATCATCGGCGGTGTCCTGTTCAGTGTGATCTTCGGCATCATCGCACTGACCCAGATCAAGAAGCGCAACCAGGGTGGCAAGGGCATGGCCATCACGGGGCTCGCTTTGTCCGGTGTCTGGCTGGCGGTCATTTGTGTGGGCGTCGTGGTGGCGATCATCGCCAACACCGACGACGTCAAGGCCAACACCGACCCGACCACGAGGCCCTCCAAGGAGGTCTCGGTCCGGGTTGAGACGCTCAAGACCGGCGACTGCGTGAACGACCTCCAGGAAACCGACAGCCTGCGCAAGCTCCCAGCGATCAACTGCGCTCAGCCGCACCAAGGTGAGGTGGTGGGCGAGTTCAACGTCACCGGCAGCACCTTCCCCGGTGACACGGCGATCGCCAAGCAGGCGAAGGACAGGTGCTTCGAGATCCTCGACGCCTACTCCCCGTCCACCAAGGACGACCAGTCGATCGGCCTCTATTACGTGCACCCGACCCAGGCGTCCTGGAACCAGGGCGACCGTCAGGTGCTCTGCATCGCCGAGCACACCGACGGGCTGAAGACCGGCTCTATCAAGGGTTAGTCGCCGCTTCGATCGCGCCCGCCTTGCCCCCACCGGGCGAGGCGGGTCGTGTATGCTTCCTAACGAAGACCCCCGGATGACCTCTGCCGCAAGGCATGCCACCGGGGTTATTTCCTTTCTACCGCCGGTTTACGACATTCCGATGTGGACGATCACTTCAGCCATTCGCGGGCGGCGGCGACCATCGCGCGAACGCCGACTGACAGTGTTGGCTCGATGACCGGGGCGAAGAGCGGGGAGTGGTTGGACGGGATGTCCTCGTCGATCCGGCCCGCGGCCTCGGCTTGAGCGAAGCGCTCCGGGTCTGAGCCGCCGACAAACCAGAAGCAGGAGGGTACCCCGGCCACGGTGCCATAGGTCCCGAAGTCCTCCGCGCCCATGACGAGCGGCATCTCCACGAACTGATCCGCACCCAGCTCGGCGCCGATGGCGGCGATAGTGCGCTCGGTGGCCGCCGGATCGTTGATGAGCACCGGATATGAGCCGGTAATCGTGATCTCCGGCTCGGCCGGGGCGCCTGAAGCCTCGGCCTCCGCCCTGATGATCCTTCGCAGGGCGTCGTGCATTCGATCCCGTACCCCCGAAGAAAAAGCTCTTGTGGTTAAAAGCAACTCGGCCTCGGGCGCGATGATGTTGGTCGTGGTGCCCGCGTGGATGGCGCCGACGGTGATGACGGCCGTATCGATGGGGGAGACCTCGCGGGACACGATTGTCTGCAGGCGCATCACGGTGGCGGCGGCCATCACGACCGGGTCCACTGTGGACTCGGGGCGGGAGCCGTGCCCGCCGCGACCGAAGAGGCGCACCTTGAAGGCATCCGAGGCGGCCATGGCCGGTCCGGGACGATAGCCGATCATGCCGGCGGCCAGCGGACCCGCGACATGCTGGCCCAATGCCACGTCCGGCGTCCCGAAGCGGGCGAACAGCCCGTCTTCCACCATGACCTTGGCACCGCTGCCGCCCTCTTCGGCGGGCTGGAAGACGGCCATGATGGTGCCGGACCAGTCGGCGCGGTCGCGTTGAAGAATCTCGAGTGCGCCGATCAGCCAGGTGACATGCATGTCGTGACCGCAAGCGTGCATGACGCCTTCATTGACACTCGCGTAGGGCGCACCTGTGCGCTCCTGCAACGGAAGTGCGTCCATGTCGGCTCGCAACAGGATCGTCGGGCCGGGACCGTTGCGGAGCATCGCAACCACACCGGTGACCCCCACGCCCTCGGTCACCTCATAGCCCAGATCCTTTACCCGGGAGGCGATCAGGGCAGCCGTCTCCTTCTCGGCGAAGGCAAGCTCGGGATGCGTGTGCAGATGACGATAGAGATCGGCCAGAGATCCATGCATGGTGACCACTCTACGATCCATCGAGCAGATTGGCGCCGAGTGAAGTGAGTGCATGCAAGACGGCGCCGCCGGTGCGGATCGTCGTGATGAGCCCGGCTTCGCGCAGGACAGTGGCATGTTGACTGGCCGCGGCGAGCGAGATCCCGGAACGTTGGGCCAGCTCGCTGGTGGTGCAGCCGTCAGCGATGCGGCGCAGCACAGTCGCCCGGTTCTGACCGAGAAGTGCGGCCAAAGCGTTGGCATTGGACCGGCTGTTGGACCAGAGCTTGGTGAACGCGGCCGGGTCATGTGCGGCGGGGAAGACAAGCCGTGGCGAGACTTCGGGCCGGTGCAGGTCGGTGAGCAGCACGAGCCGGTCGCCGACGAAGAGCGAGGGAACCAGGGTGAGGCCACGGCCCATAAGGTGGATGTCGGTGCTGGAGCAATAACCGACCTCCAGCACGGGTGGATTCCAGCGGATCTTCGGATGCAGTGTCGTGAGTAGACGCTCGATGCCGCCCTCGACGAGAATTCGCCCGCGAGCTGCCCGCTCCGCGTGGAGATGGTTCTGGACCTGTGGCCAGTCCTTCTGCAACAGCGATCGGTAGGAGGCCAGCGCCGCATCGGCCAGCTCACGCCGGCCATCGCCGTTCTTGTCTGCCAACGCCCACACGGAAGAGGGCAGGCTGCGCCGGTCCGTGAAGAACTCGATCTCGGAGCGCACCTGCTCAGGTCGCATCGCCAAGAGCGCCTCGACACCAGCCTCGATCGTGGGCGCCTCGCCGGTGAGGGTCCACAGATCGACGCCCATCGTGCCGATCGGTGCCAATGCCGCCAATGGCCGCATCTCGGTGGTAAGACGGCCGCGCACCCTTTCGCGCCAGGGCCCGAAGGCGACTGCTCGCTCGGTCCGGCTGCGGATCAGATGCAGGCCGAACATGGTTTCGGCCAATGGGCCGAGAGTGCGCGCGATCCTGGTCCGGATCAGATCCTCCGCCGTGAAATGAATCCGCCACACAGTGCGATCCTGCCTCCCGACCTTGAGGTTTTGGCCTGAGCTGAAAGGGCTGGCGAGCCGCCCCGGAGCGCCTTCACCATTTATCAAACGTCTCCAGCCCAGAGGAGGGTTGTCATGAAGAAACTTCAGGTCCGCAAGTCCGGACCGGTGCGCCTGTCGGGTGCCGCCGTTGGCTGCTACACGCTTCCGTCGTGTAACTGCAACGAGAATGGCTTCTGAGAGTCGCGGTGATCGTGTGCGGCTCCGCCCCGTGGCCGCACACCCCCTCACCATTGACTGCCATCGCGGCTGGTGTGGTCCCTATACCGGGGTGGGATCGCTGATCCGGGCACTGGCGCCCGAGCTCGATCCGGCACTGATGGCCAAGCACGCCATCGAAATCGGCGCAGTCGCGCCTGAGTTTCGATTGTCTTTGGGGGTACCGGAGACGCTCACCTCGATCGCGCCTGCGCAGGAGCGTACGCGGTGGTATTCACGTTTGCGGACAAGGCGCATAGCGCATGGAATGGTTGACCTGCTGCGTCAAGTTGACGCAGAGGTGACCTTCACCGGGGTGGCGCATGCCGATCCCACAGATCTGGAATTCCTTGCTGTGGCAAGGCAACGAGGTCTACCTATCACCGAAGTGCAGCAGTCTTCGGGTGATCCGTGGGAGGTCGGGGATCCGTCCTATCACGACAGCCGTGCTGACGAGCTTGAGGCGCTGGGCGAGTTTTCGCTATGGCTCGGAGCCATTCCGTATCACCGGGGTCGTGGGTCCTCACCGTCGGCCGCACGTGACGCCTATCGGGTCGCCCTTGAGCACTGCATGGGGGAAGCCTTCTACGATGCGGGGCTGTGGCTGGCCGAAACGCTTGCCACCATTGCCGATCCGGCTGACCACTATTGGGTGCAGACTCAGCGCGCCGACTTCCTCTTCCTGTTGGGCCGCCCGGCCGAGGTTGAACCGATCTACTACGACCTGATGTCGCGATCGACCGCACCGTTTCGGCACATGACCATGTCCTACACACTTGCCATGCTTTACACGCGCTTGTATCCGGACCGTGATCACCACCGGGCGCGGGCGCACATCAACACGGCGATCGCCATCGCCACCGCGATGGACGATCCCTTCCACCTTGTCTTCATGCACAACGGCAAAGCGTTGGTGGAGATGCATCTGGGCAACCTGGAAGAGTCGCTGCGACTGGTGACCAACGGAATCGACATGCTCGAAGCATCGCTGCCGGCCGGGAAACACCAACTCCACCGCTCGGTGCTGCGGCACAACCGTGGCCAGGTGCTGGCGGCCCTCGGCCGCGCGGAAGAGGCGCTGGCCGACTTCGACCATGTCGTTGGCATCGACCCAAATTATCCCGAGTACCGGTTCGACCGCGCGAATCTGTTGCAGCGGATGGGAAAGCACGCCCTCGCGCTGGAGGACTACGAGGTGGCGATGAGCCTCGGCCCGCCCTTCCCGGAGCTCTACTACAACCGGGGCGACCTGAGACTGACCCTGGGCGACGTTGACGGTGCGGTGGCCGACTTCCGGTACGTGCTGGATTTGGAGCCCGATTACCTCGAGGCCCGGCTGGCGTTGGCCTCATTGCTGCCCGCCGCCGAAGCCGCGCCGTTGATCCAGGCCGGTCTGGCGATGGCGCCCGACGAGCCACGACTGCATTGCGCACTGGGACTGTCGTTGATGGAGGAACAGCCAGAAGCGGCTCGGGATGCGTTCGATGCGGCGCTCAAGCTCGATCCGAAAATGCTCGAGGCACTCGTCAATCGGGCGGTGGTCGCCTTCGAGCAGGGCCGCTTCGATGTCGCGGTGGCCGACCTCGATCGCGCGCTCGACGTGGCGCCGGGCAACCCGGACGTGCTCTACAACCGGGGCTACGCGTATGAGACGGCGGGATTCCTCGCTGAAGCGGCTGCCGACTACCGTTCGGGGCTCAGCTTTGCCGGTGCGGACCGGGAAGCTCTCTTCGATGGACTCGCCAGGTGTGAGAGCGCGGTGGGCCTCGGCGAAGACCTCGATAAGTGACCTGCGCGGTCTGGGCTCGAGTGAGAATGAGGTGTGACCCGTTGGGTGCTGCACGTGGACCTCGACCAGTTTGTCGCTGCCGTCGAGGTCCTGCGGCGCCCTGAGTTGCGGGGACTTCCGGTGGTGGTCGGGGGCGACGGTGACCCGACCAAGCGGGGAGTGGTGAGCACAGCGTCTTACGAAGCCCGCGCCTACGGTGTGCAATCCGGGCTGCCGTTGCGTACGGCGTTCAAGCGATGCCCGGAGGCGGTGTTCCTGCCGGTAGACGCGGCGGCGTATGAGGCCGCTTCGGCTCGGGTGATGGCAACCCTTCGGGAATTCGACGCCGTGGTCGAGGTACTCG
>DPJL01000336.1 GCA_003543035.1 Micromonosporaceae bacterium
TGAATTTTGAGGGGGACTAGTGATGCAACGCCTCGTGCTAGCGGCGGTCACCGTCCTGGCGGTTGTGGTCTCCGGCTGCTCATCGACCAAACCGGCACCCACCAATCAGGACCCCGGAGCACCGATAGAGATCTGGATCAGGCAGGCGCCCGACTCCGAATCGCACAAGACGCTCATCAAGCTCGCGAACGCCTTCACCGAGAAGACGAAGATACAAACCAAGGTCGTCGCCATCTTCGACGGCTTCGAAACCAAGCTGCAGCAACAGGGAGCGCAGCGAGCGCTGCCCGACATCGTCATCAACGACACCGCTCAGCTCGGTAACATGCAACAACAGGGCTGGCTGCGCGAGGTCAAGAAGTCCGACCTCCCCGGCAGTGACAAGATCCAGGACCGCGCGTGGAACGCGGCGAAGGCTTCCGACGGCAAGTTCTACGCCATGCCGTTCTCGGCTCAGTCGTTCCTCCTCCTGGTCCGCTCCGACTGGCGCAAGAAGGTCGGCTTGGCCGAGCCTAAGAGCTGGGAAGAGCTTGCGGCCCTTGGCAAGGCGTTCACGACCGGTGACCCCGATGGCAACGGCAAGGCAGACACCTATGGCTTCGTCGTCCCCGGTGGGACCGAACGCGGTTACATGTCCTGGTATGCCTCGTCCTACATCTGGGGCAACGGCGGCAACTTCGTGGAGGAGGCCGGCACGAGCAAGTGGAAGCCGGCCATCAACAACACGAAGTCTGTGGAAGCCGTGAGCTGGCTCAGGGATCAGTTCTGCACCAACAAGTCGGTGAACCCGGGTGCGGTCACCAACAACACCACCGTTTCCCACGAGGTGTTCGAGAAGGGTCAGGCCGGCATCTACCTTGTCGGGCCTTATGTTCTCGCGAGGTTCGTCAAGAGCATGGGCTCGGACAAGATCGAGGCGCTGGCTCTGCCCAAGGGACCCTCTGGTGGGCCGGGCACCCTGGCCGAGGGCGAGAACGTCTACCTCATGGACGGGTCGAAAAACCAAGCCGGGCAACTGAAATTCGCCGAGTTCGCCGCCTCCGTGGAGGGCCAGAAGATCGGCATGAACAAGGATGACCCGGGCGCCATCGTGCGACTTCCCGTCAACAAGGACGTGGACATGAGCACGGTCCGCCAAGACCCTCGCTGGAAGGTCTTCCAGGACTTCTACAACGCCGCTGGCGTGTACACCCCGAGCGTCCCCAACTGGGCGCCGTTCCGTCAGACCTCCGCTGACGGGATCAACGCAATCATGGCCAACTGCGGCTCAGACGTCAGGCAGTCGCTGGACAAACTTGCCGATCAGCTAGGCGCGGAGCTGAAAAAGCAAAACGTCCTGGCTGCCTGATCAAGGGTGCGGTCGAGGTGCCGGCACGGGCCCTCGACCGCACTTTTTCCACGATAGGAGACACACATGCCGCCACGCGCCCGGCGACGACGCTTCAGCGCAGTGCCCTGGTTATTTCTGGCACCCGCGCTGATCCTCTTGCTCTACTTCAAGTTCATCCCGATGGCTCAGGGCTTCCAGATGAGCTTCTTCCAGATCCGCTACAGCGGCGACATCTGGGTCGGATCCGAGAACTATCTGGAGGTGCTAACCAGCGAGGCCTTCACGAGTGCGATGTGGCACACGGTGATCCTGGCCGTCGGTACCACCGGGGGATCCATCGTCATAGGATTGATTCTCGCCTTGCTCGTCGAAGGCCAGGCAAAGCACCTGTGGTTCATCCGCACGGCCGCCTTCCTGCCCGTGGTCACGACGATCGCGGTCGCCGCCGAGGTCTGGCGGATCATGTACCACCCCTCCCCGGACGGCCCGTTGAACTCCATCATCGGCTGGTTCGGCGTTGCCCCACAGCCCTTTCTGGCCAACGAAAACAGCTCACTGCTCTCGGTGATGGGGACCGGAATCTGGCGAGGCGCCCCCTACGACATGATGATTTTCCTGGCCGGCCTCGCCGGCGTAGACCGCACTCTCTATGAACAGGCCGCCGTCGACGGCGCCTCGGTGTGGAAACGGTTCACCCAGGTCACGATGCCGGCCCTGCGAGCGGTCTTCGTCATCATCTTCACCCTGGCCGCCATCCGCGGACTGCGCGTCTTCACCGAGGTCTTCCTGCTGACCAACGGCGCGCCCAACGGCTCCACCGAAGTGCTTATGACCCTTATCTACAAACTGGGCTTCCAGCGCAACGAGCAGGGTGTCGCGGCGGCGGGTTCGATCGTCCTCTTTGTAGCGACCGTCATCCTGACCGTCATCGTCCAGCTTATGCGTAGGAGGGAGAAAGTATGACCGCACAACGGTTTGAGACTGTGCTGGGCCTGGAGCGCAAGCGCGGCCCACTTGCCCGTGTGGTCAAGCTTCTCTTCTACGCATTGATGATTCTGGTCTTCGCCGGTCCGTTGATCGGCTTGCTGATGGGTGCCTTCAGCCGCGTCGTCGACCCCACCAAGTTCTCCCTGTTCCCCGAGGGCGGACTCACCCTGCACAACTTCACCCGCGCCGAGGAGCGCGGTGTCTACAAGTACCTACTGAATTCGTTCATCGTGGTCGGATTCGGTCTGCTGTTGCAGATGCTCGTGAGCGTCTTCGCCGCATACTCGCTGGCGCGCAAGCGAATGCGCGGCACGGCAGTCCTGATGCTGCTGATCCTGGCCACCATGATGTTGCCGGAGGAGGTCATCGCTATCCCGCTTTCCGTGGTGCTGGCGGACATGCCGCCCTTCGGGGCGATCGGGCCGGACTTCCGGGTGAACCTCATCGGCACCTACGCCGGCATGATCCTGCCCGTTGGAGCGTGGGGCTTCTCCATCCTCGTGATGACCGAATTCATGAAAGACGTGCCAATCGAGCTGGAGGAGGCTGCCGAGATCGACGGTGCGAGTGACCTGCGCACCTTCTTCTTCGTCATCCTTCCGCTGTGCCGGCCCGCGCTCGGGGTCATCGGGGTCTTCGGCTTCACGATGATCTGGGATCAGTACCTGCTCCCACTCATCGTCGCCACGGACAACTCACATTGGACCCTGCCGATCGCCTTGCGCAGCTTGCGTGGAGACGAGGAGGTCGGCATCGGGGTGCTGCTGGCGGGCGCGATTCTCGCCATGCTGCCCTCGATCATCGCCTTCCTCGCCTTTCAGCGCCAGTTCGTACGGGGGCTTACGAGCGGAGCAATCAAGGGTTAGGAGGTTACCCGTGCTATTCCGAAGAACTTCGGCCGCGACAGCGGTCGTATTGTTCGCCAGCATGCTGGCAGCGACGCCGGCCAAAGCGGCCCCGACCATCTACGAAGCGGAGAACGCGACCATCTCGCAAGGTGTGGTGGAGTCCAACCATGCCGGCTTCTCAGGTACCGGTTTCGTCAACTACAACAACATGTCCGGGTCCTATGTGGAGTGGACCGTCAACACCGTGAGCGCCGGCCCGTCAACGTTGACGCTGCGGTATGCCAACGGCACGACCACCAGCCGCCCCATGTCGGTGGTCGTGAACGGCACACCCGTTGCCACACCGGCGTTTGGTGGCACCGGCGCGTGGACCAATTGGACCTCGGCCAATCTCAACATCACTCTGGCCGCGGGTACCAACGTCATTCGCGCCACGGCCACCACAGCCAACGGTGGGCCCAATGTGGACTATGCGGCAGTGGACGTCGCCGCCCCACCTCCGGCCCTCTACGAGGCTGAAGCGGGCACTCACAGTCAATGTGTCGTCGAGAGCGAACA
>DPJL01000292.1 GCA_003543035.1 Micromonosporaceae bacterium
CTGCTTGATGACGTTGCGGTGCATGGCATCCTGGGTGTTGATGTCCAAAGAGGACACAATCCGGTACCCGCCGGCTCGCAGTTGCCTTTCGCGGTCGTATTTGGTGGCACCAAACACTTCCTGCTGCAACCACCAACGCTGGAAGAAGTCGCAGAAGAAACCCGCGCTGACGATGGTGGTCTGCACGCACCCGTTGGGGGTCTCGTTGGCGATGATCTCGAGTGGCTCGGCTTTCGCTATGGCCACTTCTTCGGCCGGCGCATAGCCGAGGTCCTGCATTTCGGTGAGGATGTAGTCGCGGCGCACGACCGCGGCAGCTCGCTTTTCCACCTTGTCCTGGTCACCGGGGAACTTGACCAGGCCGACCAGGTAAGCGGTCTGGCTCAACGACAAGTCCTTGGGCTCCTTGTTGAAGTACACCTGGCTGGCCGCGTAGATGCCGTAGGACCGCAGCCCGAAGTAGGCGGTGTTCAGGTAGTTCTCGAGGATCTGGTCCTTGGTCATACGCTGCTCGAGCGCGATCGCATAGCGGACCTCGCGTAGCTTGCGCGCGTTGGTGTCCTCGGTCGCGTGCAGCACGTTCTGTGGGGTCGAGGTGAAGGTCAGCGACATCCGGACCAGCTGCATCGTGATGGTCGACGCGCCCTGCTCCACTTCGCCGGCGGTCTTGTTGGCGATGAAGGCCCGGGCGAAGCCTTTGACGTCGACTCCGTTGTGCTGATAGAACTTCTGATCCTCGGCGGCAAGCATCGCCTTCTGTACCATCTGCGGAATCTCGGTCAGCGACAGATCGCGCCGGTTCTCGTCGTACATGGTGGCGAGCAGAGTCTTGTCATCGGAGGCGTAGACATAGCTGATCTGAGGGGTCCGCTTCACCGTCAACTCGTCCGGGAGCTGGCCAAACGCCTCGCCACCGGCCTTGGCCGCCAGGCCGGACAGGGCCACGAGGGGGAACGCGGCCGCCGCGACGACGACGCCTGCCAACACTCCGCAGATAAGTAGTGATGCGGTGTTGGCGAAGAGGCCGTTTTCGCTCTTGCGCATGAGGGTCACCGCCACAGGTTACGTGAGTCCTATTCGGCGGCGCACCACCCGCAACCGGCCGCGGTGTGCCGTCGTTGAGTAGACGGCTGACCCCAGACCCTAGATGCACCTGGATCCCCCGATCCCCGAGTGCTGAACAACCTGAATAGGCGCGCCGGACCCCCGTCCGGCCGCCGTTGCAGCGTGGTGCCGGACAACGGCGCGAAAAATCCATTTCGGGCATTTCGCCCAATAACGTTGCGTAACCACCCAACTACGGAGCATGATGGTCCGGCGAGCAACGCACCGTTCGCAAGGTTCGGGGGAGCCGAGCGAACGTTTCGGGGGAAACGTCTGGGGGGACGTAGCAATATGGCCATTAGCATGATTAATGATTGGCCCAGTCTCGCGGCGTGCAGGAATGGGGATCCAGACGCGCTCTTCGTTCAGGGCGCTGAGCAAAACGTCGCCAAACGAATCTGCCGGGGCTGTCCCGTCCGCTATGAGTGTCTAGCCGACGCTCTCGACAACCGCATCGAATTCGGTGTGTGGGGCGGCATGACAGAGCGGGAGCGCCGCGCACTTCTGCGCCGCCACCCGCACGTGTCCAGCTGGAAGCGCACCTTCGAGGCCGCCATGCAGGACCAGTCCAGCAAACAGCTGGTAGAGGCTTAATCGATCGCCAGGGCTGCGCCAATAGTGCGCAGCCCGGCAAGATCGTGTACGTCGGTGGGTTGGGCCGGTACCCGGGCAACCGGGACCTGTGGAAACTGATCGGTGAACAGCGCGGCGACTTCGGTTTCGCGGGCTATCTGGCGCATCAGCAGCTCGTGGACCTCAAGCACCTGAGCCGTGGCCGGATGGTTGCCGGAGATGGCCGACGCGGCTGAAGCGCTCGCTTCGGCCGAAAGGTCGGGCACGGCTGACTCGTGCGCGCGATTGAGCACCAGGCCGGTCAGAGGCATTTTTTCGGTACCAAGACGCTCAGCAAAATAGGCCGCTTCCCTTACCGCATCAGGCTCAGGCGCGGCGACCACAACGAAAGCGGTCTGCGGATCCTGCAGGACGCGATAGGTCTGCTCGGCCCGTTCCCGGAATCCACCGAACATCGAGTCCAAAGCGGACACAAAGCCGGACAGGTCGGTGAGCAGTTGTGCGCCAAGGATTTTCTGCACCACCTTGGAGAAGGCGCCGAAGGACGCAGTCACCAGGTTGAAGACGCTACGGCCACCCGCCCTTGCCGGGCCCAGTAGGAGTCGCAACATCCGGCCGTCGAGGAATCGGCCCAGCCGTGCGGGCGCGTCGAGGAAGTCCAATGCGGAGCGAGATGGTGGCGTGTCAACGACGATGAGGTCCCACTCGTCCGAGGCGCGCAACTGGCCCAGCTTCTCCATCGCCATGTACTCCTGCGTGCCGGAGAAGGTGGAGCTCATCGCCTGATAGAACGGGTTCGCGAAGATCTCCTTGGCCCGCTCGGGCTCGGTATGGGTGAGCACCACCTCGTCGAAGGTGCGCTTCATGTCCAGCATCATGGCGTGCAGCTGGCTGTCTTTGACCTGCCGCGGGGTGTTGTCCAATTCGGTCAGACCGAGGGCTTGGGCGAGCCGTCGTGCGGGATCGATGGTAAGCACGACGGTTCGCCGGCCGTGGTGTTCGGCGGCCCTTAGGGCAAGCGCCGCGGCGGTGGTGGTTTTCCCTACTCCGCCGGAGCCGCAGCACACGATGATCCGCGTTCGTGGATCACCAAGTACCGCGTCGACGTCGAACACAAACCTGAGCCTAACCGGCCAGTAGGCCGGCGAGCCGGTGTAGCCCCGGAAGGTCGACTCCCTCGTTCAGCAGCGGAAGCTCGATCATCGGCCGGTTCAGGTGGGCGAGCTCGCCACGAAGCTGCTCCTCGAGCGCGAGGCGCGCGAGATGGGCGTTGGCTTCGCTGTGCAGGCCCTGGGCCAGTTGAGCGGACAGCCCGGCCTCGGCCAGCCCGCGCTTGATGGAGGCCTGGGTGATCCGGGAGACCCCGGCCAGCAGCGGCGGCCGGACACAGTTGACGATGATCTTCCCGACCGGAATGTGCAGATGCGAGAGCTCGGTCAATGCGTCGGAGGTCTCCTGTACCGGCATCTCCTCCAGCAACGTCACGATGTGCACCGAGGTCATGGGTGACCGTAGGAGTGCCGCGACCCCTTCGCTCTGCGACTTGATCGGCCCGAGCTTCGCCAGCTTGGCCGCCTCGGCTGTCACGTTGAGGAAGCGCCCGATGCGCCCGGTCGGCGGGGCATCGAGCACGACCGCGCCGTACATGCGGTTCCCCGCGTCATCGGTGCGGGTGGTGGCTTCTTTGACCTTGCCGGTAAGCAGGATGTCCCGCAGCCCGGGGGCAACGGTCGTGGCGAAGTCGATGGCACCCAGTTTGCGGAGCGCCCGCCCGGCCCGGCCCATCTTGTAGAACAGGTCGAGATATTCGAGCAGGGCTTCTTCCGCGTCGACGGCGAGCAGCCGCAGATCGACGTCGACCTCGCCCAGCCTTCGTTCTGCGTAGGGAAGCGGCTCAAGCTCGAAAAGCTGCGCCAAGCCTTGGCGCCCTTCGACTTCGACCAGCAACACCCGCTGCCCGGATGCGGCAAGCCCAAGGGCAAGGGCGGCGGCGACGGTCGTCTTGCCGACCCCGCCCTTACCGGTCACCACATGAAGCCGGGCAGGCCAAGTCACGTATGTGATGGTGCCAGACGCTACTTCGTCTGCTCCCGCACCTCGCACACGAACCATCCGTCCCGCTTGACCAGCTCCAGCTTGACGGTCTGCTCGGAGACCTTCTCGTCGCTGGTGGTGAGCTTGATCGTGACGGTCGTGTCGGCGCGCTTGTCGGTCTCGTTCGCCACCTTGATGGAGTCCCAGGCGAACGCCGGGCTCTTCAGCTTCGAAGTCTGGTCCTTCACCTCGGTGACCTTGGACTTGATCGCCTTGGCGTCGCGGGCTTCCTTGCAGACGAGTTTCTCCGCCTTGGTCGCGTCATTGTTCTTGTAGATCTCGGTGAGGAAACCTTCCGCGGCTTCCTTCGCGGTCGGCTTGCCCGTGCCCTCGGTGTCGCGCAGCAGGAAGAAGGCGCCCACCCCACCGATGAGGCAGAGCACCAGCAGCACGCCGAGCACGATCGCCGTGATGATCAAGCCCTTGTTCCGCTTCTTCGGCGGCTGAATCGGTACTCCACCGGGATAGCCGGGATGGCCCGGGTAGGGATAGGGCGTGGCCGAGATCGGCGCGGTGGGCGGCGGCGGCACCGGCGCGGACCCGGCCGGGTAGTAAGTCGGAGCCGTGTAAGGCGAGCCGGCCGGAGGGGTCGTGGTGTTGAACGGGTCGACCGGCGGCTGATAGACGGGCTCGGCAGGCTGCGGCGAATAAGGGTTCTGCGGCGCAACAGGCGGCGCCGGCTGATAAGGCGGCGGCGGTGGTGGTGAAACCGGCGGCGGTGGTGGAGAGACCGGTGGCGGTGGCGGAGAGACCGGTGGCGGGGTAGCGGCGGGAGGCGAAGAAGTCGGCTGCGGCCAGCCCGGTGTTGGCTGGTCAGCGGGCTGCTGATTGGGCTGCTGCTCTTCTGGCTGCGTCACGGAAGGTCCCCCTGGTCGTCGGCGGCTCAGCTTAACCGCACCAGGCCCGTCAAAAAAGCCCGGTACCGCAGCTGGTTAGCTTATCCACATGACGAAGTGGGAGTACGCCACTGTTCCGCTATTGATCCACGCGACCAAGCAGATCTTGGACAACTGGGGTGCCGACGGTTGGGAGCTTGTCCAGGTGGTGCCAGGCCCGAATCCGGAGCAGCTGGTTGCCTATCTGAAGCGGCAGAAGGAGTCCTGAGATGACCGATCCCTACGCCAAGCTCGAAGAGCTCGGCCTGAAGCTCCCGCCGGTATCGCCTCCTGTCGCGGCTTATGTCCCGGCAGTCCGCTCGGGAAACTATGTCTACGTCTCCGGCCAGCTGCCGATGGTGGACGGAAAACTGCTCGCCACCGGCAAGGTCGGCGCCGAGATCTCGCCCGAGCAGGCGAAGGAGCTCGCGTCCCGGTGCGCGCTCAACGGCCTGGCCGCGCTGGAATGGCTGGTCGGCCTGAGCAAGATCGCCAGGATCGTCAAGGTCGTGGGCTTTGTGGCGTCGGCGCCGGGCTTCACCGGTCAGCCGGGCGTGATCAACGGTGCTTCCGAGCTTTTCGCCGAGGTCCTGGGCGAGAACGGCCGGCACGCCCGCAGCGCGGTCGGCGTGGGAGAGCTTCCACTCGGGGCGCCGGTCGAGGTCGAGCTGATTGCCGAGGTAGTGCCCGACTAAAGGTCGTCGGGAACAGATGCGGTAAGTAGCATCGCTCACATGAGTCTGGTGCCTTCGAATGTCACTTTGATCCGGGCCGACAACCCGGGTCATATGACGCTTGAGGGCACCAACACGTGGGTCCTCGACGACGGCACGGTGATTGACCCGGGCCCGGACGACGGCGCTCACCTAGAAAAGATCATGGGGACGGGCAAGGTCAGCAGAATTCTTTTGACGCACGGGCATCCTGATCACGTCGAGGGCGTTGACCGTCTCGTGAAGATGACCGGTGCCGTGGTGGGCGAGCTCCCGCCCGGCCTGCAGGAGCTCAAGACCCCGGGTCACACGGCCGATTCGGTCTGTTTCGTGGGCCATGGCGTCGTGTTCACCGGCGACACCATCCTCGGGCGGGGGAGCAGTGTGGTCGCCTGGCCCGACGGCAACGTGAGCGACTACCTGAAGAGCCTGGAAACCCTGATGACCTTTTCGGGGGTACCGGCAATGCCCGGCCACGGCCCCGCATTGCCCGATTGTGCCGAGGCGGCCCGGTGGCTGCACGGTCACCGGCTTGAGCGCTTGGAGCAGGTGAAGGCCGCGCTCGCCCAGGGTGCACAAACTCCCAAGGAGGTCGTCGACATCGTTTACGCCGATGTCGACCCAGCCCTGAAGTGGGCCGCGGAGTGGACTGTCCGCGCCCAGTTGGAACACCTCTTATGACATGCCCGGTCTGCGGAACTGTCCCGGTGCCGGCCGCCCGGTTCTGCCACAACTGTGGCGCTGCTCTTCCCGCTGCCGCGACCCTGCCCGCGAGCGAGCGGCGGGTGGTGACTGTCCTTTTTGGAGACCTCTCCGATTTCACTTCGTGGTCCGAGGAGCTGGACCCGGAGCGGGTCGGCGCGGTTACCGACCGGGTGATGTCCGCGTTGGCTGGCGCGGTCAAGACGTTCGGCGGGCACGTGGACAAGCTCACCGGGGACGGCATCATGGCGGTCTTCGGAGCGCCGGTGGCACACGAGGATGACGCGGAACGTGCTGTGAGAGCGGCACTTTCGATGCAGAGGGCCGTCCGGCGGGTGCTTGATGATGAGCGGGGTGGTGGTGCCCCGTTGGGATTACGCGTCGGTTTGAATACCGGTCCGGTGCTCGCAGGGGTCCAGGCCGGGCTGGAGTACACAGTCATCGGCGACACTGTCAACACCGCCGCTCGCCTTGCCGATGCCGCCGCGGTCGGGGCGATCTACGCCGGCGCGCGGACGGTGGCAGCGACCGGATCCGTGGCAGGTTGGCGAACGCTGCGTCCCTTGCGGCTCAAGGGAAAGCGCGAGCCGGTTGAGACCTACGAGTTGCTTGGGCTGCACGATGCACGAGGCACGCGAGCTGGGCTCGGTGAAGAAGGCCCATTCGTAGGACGAGAAACCGAGCTGGGTCGGGTGGCCGGTCGGCTCGCCGAGGTCGTTGACCGCGATGAGCCACGCGTGCTCGTCTTCACGGCCGAGGCCGGAATCGGCAAGAGCCGCTTCGCTTCCGAGGTCGCCAGGTTTGCCAACGGCTATGAGGTCAGTGCGGGCCGGTTCGCCGCGCGCACCGGGGCTCGGGTGCTGTCGGTGCGCTGTGCGGCCTTCGGCGAACGCCGCCGCCTCGCTCCGCTCGCCGACCTCGTCCGCCTCGCGATCGGCCTTTCCATCGACTCCGCCACGGCCGCCACGCGCAGCGCGGTCGAAGAACGCTTGCGCCGCTTGGCCGATCGGCTAGCCCAGCGTTCCGAGCCGGGCCGACCGGTCAAAGTGGACAGTGAGGCGTTGTTAGCTTTGCTCGGCTATGCCGGGCCGCACGAAATGATGCAGTGGCAAGGTGTTCCGGGCGGTGATCCGGATGGAACCGGCCGGGACAGTCACAAACTCGCGATCGCGGTCGCCGGGCTGCTCAACGGATTGACATCGGAGTCGCCGCTGGTCGTGATCGTCGACGACCTGCACGACGCGACCGCGGAAACCGTTGACGCGCTTGGCACTGCGCTCGAGGAGCTCACCGGGCCGGTGCTCGTGCTCCTATTAGGACGGCCGGAGCTTGTTCGCAAGGCGGGTCAGCTCACCCGGGTCTCCGACGCCGAGGCACTCACCCTTTCCCCGTTGCGCGGTGCGGATGCGGCTCGGCTGCTCGGGTCCTACCTCAAGGGCGGAAGGCTTCCGCAGCCCGACGAAGACCGACTCCTCACCACCGCTCAAGGAAATCCTTTCTATCTCGCCGAGCTCGTGACCCTGCTTATGGAGCGGGGGGCTTTGACGAAGGCCGGGGCGCAGTGGCGACTGGTACCCGGATCAATGAGCGCCACATTGCTCACCAGAGACCTGGCGGCAGTCCTCGCGGCTCGCATTGATGCCCTTCCGGCCGAAGCACGAGCGGTGTTGCGGGACGCCGCAGTCGTGGGCGACA
>DPJL01000425.1 GCA_003543035.1 Micromonosporaceae bacterium
CCCCCTGGGCGCGGCGGCTCGACCACGGGGTGGGGCTGGGAGAGCTGGCCGCCGTACTGACGCAGAAACGAGGTTGCCGGAGATGAATCGCAACTACGACGTCCACCCTGTTGCCGCACTGTTCCCGATGCTCGCCGCCGACGAGTTGGCCGAGCTGGCCGCTGACATCAAGCAGCGCGGCCTGCTCCACCCGGTCGTGCTGGACGGAGACGGCCGCATTCTGGACGGCCGCAACCGGATGGCCGCTTGTGAGATGGCCGGGGTTGAGCCGGAGTTCATCACGTACGAAGGCGACGACCCGGAGGGGTACGCGCTCGCGGTCAACATTAAGCGACGCAACCTCACCAAGGGTCAGCAGGCGATGGTGGCGGCTAAGGCCGGTGCTTTGTTCCAAAGCAGCCAGCGTGCTTTGGAGAAGTCGCTTCGTCTGTCTGACTCGCGAATTGCTTACGCCGCAACGGTGCTGGCACATGCGCCGGACCTGGTCGATGCGGTCATAGCCGGTGCTATGGGGCTGGACAAGGCATACGAGACCGCGCGTGAGCGTAAGACCGCTGCCGATTCGGTAGAGAACCAACTCGTCCGGCTCCGCGCGGAGGATTCGGAGCTCGCCGCGAAGGTGGTTGAGGGTGAGCTGTCGCTGCGTGGTGCATTCGCCGAGCTTGCCGAGCGGCAGCGTAAGCACGCCGAGGAGCAGCGCGACGCGCGCGCCCTGCTGACCCGCATCGTCGAACTCGCCGCGCCCCAGGGCATGTCCGACGGCTTCGGCGGTACCTGGGCGGAACGCCTCGGCGACCTAGACCCAGACCTCACCGAACTCATCAAACGTGCCGAACAGGCTGGTCAAGTCCTGCTCGACCTTGCGGAAAGGGTCCGGCAGTGACCTTCGAAGAGCACCTGCAGAACCACCGGAACCCTGACGGCAGCTACGACCTAGACGCGGCCGAGGAAGACCGGCGGTACGAGATCGAGACCAACTCCGAAGAGATCACAAAGTTCGCCGCAAAAGTGGCGAAGCAGGAGCGGGCGGCATGGCTAGCAACGGAGACCGCCAACTTGCGCAAGCAGTTCATGCAGCCGGCGCTCAGCCCCGAACTGGATCTCGACGTGAAGGTCCCGCTCGGTGACTCGACGGCCGTGCCATACGGCGAGATGAACCACATCCGCATACGGCTTCGTCGGGACATGCGCGACGAGGTGCACCGCCGCGAGTTTCGCGCCTACGACGCCGAAATAACGCACTGGAAGCAGACCGAGCAACTCCTTGACAACGGCGAGACCATCGCCGAGGCACTGAACCGCGCCGCCCTCCACGGCGAGGAACTTGGCCATGGCCACAGTGACCGGGCAGGTGCGCGATGAGCACCACCGACACGTCGATCATGTGCTACGACGGGCTCTGCCACGCCTGCGACGACGACCAGTGTGAGCACCACTGCCACTACCGGTCACTGCTCTGGAAGCGGCGTGCCGAAATGGCATTCCTGCGTACTGGCATCGCGGCCATCCCGTTCGTTGCCGCATCCCAATTCCTTGACGGCTTCCTGTTTGTGGTCGTGGCAGTAGCCACCGGTGTCACGGCATCGCTTGTCGCGGAATGGTTTGAGAAGGACTGGGCGACCGATGAATGAGCTACTGCTCGCAGGTTTTGCGGCCGCTGGGCTGCTCTCGACCGGCTGCTGTCTCGGCGTGCTGGCGCTTGGCGCAATCGGCTACTACGGGATGCGCGCCAAGGATCGCGGGCAGGACTGATGAGCGTACTGTCCCGCTTCGCGACGGCCGCTGTTGTTCGCGACAACGAGCGCCTGCGCCACGACATCGCAGTGTGGCGCGACCGTGCCCTGTCCGCCGAACGCCACCGCGATCTGGCCTACACCCAGATCAGTAACCAGCGACGTGTCATCACAGAGCAAGCCGAAGCGATCAACGAGCTGCGTGAGGAAAACACCGTTGCGGTGGCGAAGACACGCCACGACCAGCTGACCATCCGCGACCTCAGAGCGGACCAAAGCCGCGAGCTGAAGAAAGCCCGCAACCACCTGGCGGTGTGCCCCACCATGCAGGCGATCGAAGACCACGATGCGGATAAGGGGCGGGAGAACGCGTCATGACCAGCAGACTCACACCCCAGCAATACAACTTCCTGCTGCGTGGCGTCGACCCGAAACGTGTCGGAAGGAACCCCAAGGGTTTCGCCCACATGGAGGCCTGGGACATCCGGCGCACCCTGACCCGGGTCTTCGGCTTCGGCGGCTGGGCCGAGGAGATCCTGTCGCTCGACCTGGTATCGCAGATCGAAATCCCAGCTGCCGACGAGACGAAGCGGTCCCGCTGGTCGGTCGTCTACCGGGTCACGTTGCGCCTGACCGTCCGTTACGCCGACGGCGAGGTGATGGGCGTCTTCGAGAACGGCGCCTGCGGCGACTCGACCAACCAGCCCAGCTTGGGCGACTGCCACGACAACGCCCTCAAAACCGGGCTGTCGCAGGCCCTGAAGCGGTGCGCGATCAACCTCGGCGACCAGTTCGGCCTGTCCCTCTACAACGACGAGAGCCGCGACCCGGTCATCAACGCCACCTTCAACCCGCCAGGTGCCGCAGAGGACGAGGCGGATGTGCCCGAGCTTCCGGTGACCGAGGTGAAGCCCGAGCCCGACGCCGACTTGCAGCATTCAGAGTTCCCGGCCACCGCCGAACCGCCAGAGCCTGCCGGCCCGCCGATGGCCACCGAGGACCAGCGAAGCGAGATGGCCAAGCTGTGGGCCGACCTCGGATACGACGGCGAAGCCAATGAGCCGCAACGCCTGGGTATCGCGGCGAAGGTCCTCGGTGTGCCGGTGCTCGACCTGGCCGCACTCACCGAGGAGCAGGCGACAGCGCTGATCGCCAAACAGAAGCAGGTCCGGACTGACCGAAACCTTGAGGGGGCGCGGAAGCGATGAGCCGTGCCGAGATGGTCAAGAACATCCTCGTGCTGGAGGAGTTTGCCGCCGAGGCGAAGAAACTCGCGGCGGCCCAGCGCCTCCGGCTGGACGAGCAGGCGCGCGCGGAACTGGCCGAGCAGGGCACCGCCGCTACGTGGCGACTGGCGGACATCGCCACCGTGGTGTTGCCACTGTCCAAGGAGAAGATCGTCGTCTCCGATGCCGACGCCTTGCTGAAGTGGGTCAAGCATCAGCGCCCGGACGAGGTCGAGATCGTCACCACGACTCGGGTCCGCCCGTCGTATCTGACGGTGCTGACGGGCACGATGAAGGTTGCCGACGATGTCGTAGTCGACCCGGACACTGGCGAGATTGTGCCCGGCCTCGCCGCACAAAAGGGCGGCATACCCGGCACGTTGCGGATCACTGCCGAGCCGGGCGTGAAGGCCGTGGTCGGCGCTGCCGTTGCGCAGATGCTCGGCACCGCCCACGCCGCGATCACCGGACCAGTGGTGGAAGGCGAGGCGCTGCCGGAGCGCGAGGCTGCATTCGCCGCGACCGGTGACCCGTTCGCGCTGTTCCCGCCCGTGGCTGGTGCATCGTGACCGCCGAGCTGAACCCGGCCCACATCGAGACGGCCATTAGGGCCTGCGCGGAGCGGATCGCCAAGGGCGTCATGGTGTGCGACGAGCGGTACCGGACATTCCTGGAAGCCGACCACCTATACGACGTCGCCTTTGCCGGCGCCTACCTCACCTCGACGGGCGCTGCCCATGAGAAGCGCTATGTCGCCGAGCTGGGAACCCAGGAGCAGCGCAGAAACCGGGATGTTGCCGATGCCGCCTACCGGTATGCCGATCGGCAGGCGCGAGCACTCGAGTCCGAGCTGCGCGCCTGGCAAAGCGTGAACGCCTCGGTCCGGGCCATGTTTGCCGTTGCTGGGACTGGTGAGCGATGACCCTACGTCGTCGCCATAGCCCGCGTCCGGGTGTGTCTGTTCGTAGAATCCTGACCCACCGGTCGGCGGGTGTGTGTGAGTTTGCTGGCTGTTGCGCCGAGGCAATCCAGACGCATCACCGTCGCCCGCGGGGCATGGGTGGAAGCCGGGACCATACGACGAATCTGCCCGCTAACCTTCTGCGACTCTGCCTCGATCACCATTCATGGATCGAAAGCTCTCGGGCGAAGGCACTCGAGCTGGGGCTTCTGGTCTCCGCCTACAGCGATCCAGCCGAGGTACCGGTTCTGACGCGCCACCACGACGGCTTGGTGCTGCTCGACAACTTCGGTCAATGGTCCGTGATGGCACACAGCAAGTACGGCTGGGCGACTTTGACCGACCGGGCCGGCGTGAAGCCGATCGCGGGGGCGCCCCGATGCGTGACTACGACGCCATCATGGCCGACGCCAAGGACGAGTCCCCGTTCTCCAATGGCACTGCGTGCATCGATTGCAAGGGACGCAGGGTTGCGCGTGGCATGTGCGAAAACCACTACCGCAAATGGGCCAGACGCAACAAGGAACTCGTCCGTAAGCCGATGACTATCGCCGAGGCGGTCACAGATGCGGCGACGGTGCCGTCATGACCCTGTTCGAGCTGATTACCGAGTGCGTCGACGGCTGTGTACTGGCCGACGAAGACCACGACTGCTGCGCTCGCGAACACGGCGATTGTGACGGCTTCGGCTGCGACGACTGCCATCAAGGCTTGCTTTGGCAGGTGCCGTGATGAGCGAGCCGACCGTGCGGGTGTCGCAATACACGATCTGCGGCTACCCGAATCCCGACAGCATCAACACCCACCTCTACGAAATCACCGTCGAGGAACGCGGTCTTGGCCGCTGGGCCGTCTGCCGCATGGGCCGCTGCTGCTACGACCACAACGGCATCGAAGAGTATGAGCCGAACCCGTCCGGCCGCGACGACGAGTGGCTTGAACGGTTCCGGTTCGCCGACGTCGACGAGGCCATCGAGGTCGCGAAGAGGGTCGTGCCCAGCATCATCATCAACGGCCGCACCGCCGCTCAATGCTGGGCGTGGGAGCAGAACCGCGCCAAAGAGCTGGAGGTGGTGACGCCGTGACCCTGTCCGATTTGACTCCCCGCGCTTGGCGTCGTGCCCGCGTGCTCTATCTCCTCGCCCACGAATCCAAAGCCGACCGTGTCCGCAGACTTCACCGTGCGAGGAGGACCGCGTGAACACATTCGGGATATCTGGGGCCCATGCTGCGCGCATTGCAGCACGCAGGCGGTGGTCATGACCCCGCCGCTCCTTTGCCTAGCCGTATACGGGGTCCCTGGTCCGCAGGGCAGCAAACGCCATGTTGGTGGCGGCCGGATGGTGGAGTCGTCGGCCAAGGTCAAACCGTGGCGCGCCGCGGTCGTCGAGGCGGCACGCGAAGCCCGAGCGGGTGCCGCCACGCTCGACTGCCCGCTGCGCGTCGACATGGTGTTCACGCTCGTCCGCCCCAAAAGCCATTTCCGGACCGGACGCAATGCGCATCTCCTGCGCGAGAACGCCCCCGTCCAGCCGTGCACCAAGCCTGACCTTTCGAAGCTGGCCCGGTCCACAGAGGACGCCCTCACGACCGCTGGGGCATACCGCGATGACGCGCTCATCGCCGAGTATGGGCGGCTTGCCAAGGTCTGGGCCGGAGAAGATCCCGACGCCCTCGATAGCACCGGTGCCGTCATCCGCATCTACCGAATCGGAGCCGAGTCGTGAACGCGGCTGCGGGCTTGCTCATCACCGACCCGGACGGCCGGGTCCTGCTCGTAGAGCCCACCTATAAGCCGTACTGGGATCTGCCCGGCGGCCGGGTGGAGCCAGGCGAGTCGCCGCATGCTGCCGCGCAACGCGAGGTGAAAGAGGAGCTCGGTATCGAGGTCCAGCTGGCTCGGTTGCTTGTCGTGGATTACGTTCCCGCCCGCGACGATCGGGCGGAGATGGTCGCCTTCGTCTTCGCTGCGGGTTTGTTCAGCGGCGCTATCACTGTCGACGGCGATGAGATCAGCCGGTGGGGTTGGACTACCGGGCTGGAGCGCCTCGATTTGGTGCGCCCGCATGCGCCGATCCTGGAGCGCCGGATCGGCGCCGCGATTGTGGCTCAGTACACGGGGCTGACGTCCTATTTGGAAAGTGGGATGCCGACATGAGCGACAAGACTCGCATTGAGTGGGCTGACGTTGGCGACCCAGCGAGGACGGGCCACACAAAAGCTTTTCCGGCCCCACCTGTGGCCGGAGAACCGGGACACCACCACCGCATCCCGGAACCCCGAACAACCAATCCAAGAAAGGCCTTGAGTTGATCCTCTTCATTGTCACGGTCATCCTCGCGATAGCCGGAATCGGCATAGTGGCCAAAGGCAAGGTCACAGCCAACAAGGGCTACCGCCGGATCGGCGGCATTGCCCTCGCACTATCGGCGCTGACGCTCATCTTCAACATCTTCACCATCGTCCCCACCCGAAACATCGCCGTCTCCATGGCCTTCGGGAAACCCACCGGCACCCTCGGCAACGGCTTCCACTTCATCGCACCCTGGGAAACCACCGAGGAATACGACGCCGCCATCCAAACCCTCAAGTTTGATGGCGACGCCGCAGACGGGCGGCCGACCCAGAAGGTCCGGCTTGCCAACTCGGCCACCGCCGACGTGGACGTCACTGTCCAATGGCAGATCGACCCGAGCGCCGACATTCAGCAGTTGCACTTGGACTACCGCAACTTCGACAACATTCAGGACAACGTCGTGCAGCGGCAGCTCGCTGGCGCGCTCAACGCGGTCTTCGAGGGCTACGACCCGTTGCTCGCATTGAAGTCCGGCCAGTCCGGCACGGGACAGGTCACCTTGGCACAGCTCGCCGAGCTGGTGCAAAGGGAGCTGACCAAGTTGCTGCCCAAGGGTTTGCTCGTCCGGTCGATCACAATTCCGCTGATCCGGTTCGACCCGAAGGTGCAAGAGGCGCTGGACAAGTACCAGCAGACGTTGGCGGAAACCCAGATCGCGGAACAGCGGCAGAAAACCGCCACCGCGCTCAAGGCAGCGAACGACATTCTCGCCTCGGCCAACAACACACCGGGCGTGCTGTTCCAGAACTGCCTCGATCTCACTGAACGCATGGCACAGCAAGGCAAGGCGCTACCCCCGGCGTGGTCGTGCGGTGCGCCCCCGACCACGGTCGTACCGGTCAAGTAGCGCGGGAAGGAATGCACGGAGACGGCGTGAGCCAACAGAAGGGAGAAGAACGATGACACTGCTGCTAAGCACCCTATTGCCGCTGGCGAATTTAGCGATCTGCTGTTGGCTCGTCGCCGTCTGCGCAATCGCGATCGACAACATGCTGGGCCAACGCCTCGGCGACCGGTCACGGGCTGCGTATCGCTGGCTATACCTGGAAATCAAGCCATTCTTCATCTACCTCGTCGTGTTCAAGTTGGTGGCTGCTGGATTGCTGCGGCACTTCGACGGCTGGGATGTCTTCGCGTTCGCGATCAATATCTGGAACTGGTACCAGTTCCGCAACCTCGACGATGACGACCGGTGGAAGCGGCGCGGCGAGAAGCTCAAGTCCAAGGTCGAGGTGTTGCGGGGCAAGCTTGTCGTCATCCCGGCGGGGGGTCCATCGTGAGCTGCCCGTTGGAAGTTGCGCGCCTCAAGGCCATCCACGACGAGTCCAATTCGGACGGTTACGACGAGGGCCACTGTCACCGTTGCGGCGGACCCAACCTGCCGTGGTCCGCGCCGAGTCCACTGTGGAACGAAGTCATGCGCTGCGGCGACATCAACGGTGGCCCTGAGCCGTTCTCGGGCATCATTTGCCCAACCTGCTTCATGCTCCTCGCCCAAGAAGCGGGGATCGGCAGCTTCTGGCGCCTGTACGCGACACGGGTGCATCGTCCACTCCAGACGGTCACCCCTTCCGGCCGGGTGTGGAACGAGCAGACGTGGAAGTTCGAAGAGCCGCCCAAACCTTCCCCAACCGTAGGAGAGCACCAATGACCAAGCCCAC
>DPJL01000081.1 GCA_003543035.1 Micromonosporaceae bacterium
GTGCAGAGGTGTGCTCTTCGGATCTGCGTGGCGGGGATCTTGTGGGCAAGGCTGCCGGGCCAGGAGGGCGGCATGGCGGTCGCCGACGTCCTACTGGGCCGGGTCGAGCCGGGCGGCCGGCTGCCTATGTCGCTGCCCGCCCACCCCGGTCAAGTACCGGTCCTGGACACCAATCCGGTCGAAGGAGTCATCGATTACGCCCTGGCACCGCTGAGCGGCTATCAGGCCATGACTCGTCCCGCGTACCGGTTCGGGCACGGTCTGGGCTTCACCACCTGGTCCTACGACACCTTGAGGGTGACGGCAGGTGACGGCGTGGAAGTCGTCGTCACCGTCACTAACACCGGCGATCGCCACGGCAAGGAAATCGTGCAGTGCTACATCGCGCCGCACGACACCGCCGAAGACGGCCGCCTCGCAGGTTTTGCGGTGGTCCGCGCGGACCCCGGCGCGACTACAACCGCGCGCATCCACATCAGCGCACGCACCCTTGCCCGCTACCGCGACGGCACATGGCAGGTCCCCACCGGGCCGTATCACCTCCGGGTCGGCTCGTCAGCCCTCGATCCGCGCCTGGACGCCCACGTCATGTTCTAGCTTTGAGAGAAGGAAAACCCATGCAGCGCAACAGACTCCTCGGCGGTCTTGCCGCCACCGCCGCCACCATCGGCCTCTTATCCGGGGCGGCGGCCGTCGTGGCCAGCCCCGCCTCACCCCTGGCTGGATTGAAGATCCTCATCAGCAATGACGACTCGATGCAGAACGCGCGACCCGACGGCGGCGATGGGCGCGGACTCTACGAGCTGCGCCGCGTGATGTGCGCAGCCGGTGCGGACGTCGTAGTGGTCGCGCCCTGGGCACAGCAGAGCGGCGCCGGTACCGGCGGCAGCGGCCACGCCGGCACCACCTACTCGGTGACCAAGCGCACGGCTATGCCCGCCGGATACGAGACCGACTGCGCGGCCGCACCATCCAAGGGCGCCGTGTACGGCGTCTGCCTGGCGAGCGTCCCTTGCGGCCCGTCCACGCCGAGCGCCAGCCCGGCCGACACGGTGCGGCTCGCGCTCGGTGGCGTGCTCGCGCAGAAGGCCGGCTGGGCTCAGGGGCCGGACCTGGTCTTGTCGGGCATCAACGCCGGGCCCAATATCGCCAACTTCATCAACGGCTCGGGCACGGTCGGAGCGGCGATTGCGGCGCTCGACGCGGGCGTGCCCGCAGTAGCGGTCAACGCCAGCATCGATCTGGCCACATTCACGGTGAAGCCGCAGACCTATCGGGACACCGCAGGCTTTGCCGCGCGTCTCGTCGGCGACATGTGGCGCAAAGACATGCTCAGCGCCGCCTACGCGGTGAATGTCAACTATCCCGACGTCGATGCCCTGACCAGCCCCCAACCGGTCTTCGCGGAGATCGGCACCGCGACCTTCCTCGCGTTCTCGGCGATCTCGGCGGGTACCGAGGACACCTACCGGATCAATGGGGTCATCTGCACCGAACCGGGCCCATTGTGCCTGCCCGAGACGCAGCGGCACCCCGATGCGAAGCTGCTGGTGCAGGACGGCCGCATCACCGTCGGGCTCGTCGCCGCCAACCGCACCTACCAGGGTCTGGCCAGTATCAGGCTGCGGAGTTATCTGCACAAAGGCCGTTGACGCACATTGGGAGGCCACGAGCACTGGTCCTCGGCACGAAGTTGCCACGAGCGGCACGAGCTTGATCCAGGAAAGGCAAGACGTTACATCGCGAAGTGGTGGGAAGGCGGGTACCGGGAGCGCCGGTCTATCTACCTGCGCGAGATGGAAGTGTTCCGGGTGTCTGTCCCCTCGCCCGGATTCGTCCATCTGGCACAAGGACTTCTCTACGGAGAAGGAAGCCCGTGCGGCGATCGAGGAGATCAAGAATCGGGCTGGCGCTGAGTGAACTCCCACCAAAACCCCTGAGGTCGCGGGTGGGTCAGATGGCGCGCGGCTTCTGTCGTACCAGTTGTGTGCATAGTTTATACGCACTAGGATTGCTACCTATGGCGACTGAACGTGTGACGCTGACCCTGGACTCGGCGACGATCGCGGCGGCGAAGGCGGCTGCGGGTGCGTCGGGTCTGTCGCTGTCGGCGTGGATCGACAAGGCGGCAAGAGATCGGGCTATCGGCCAGGCGGCGGTGATCTCGGCGGCGCAGGATCGCCAGCTTGACCGTGAGTTCGCTGATTGGGATGCGATGGCGGCTGATCGGGTGCTCGGGAAGGCCGCGTGAAGCGGGGCGAGATCTGGGTTGCCGGCCGGGCCGGTAACAAGCGGCTTGTGGTGATAGTGGGTCACGATGCGTTGACTGAGCAGCGCGACGGGGTGCTGGTGGTGCCGCTGTCGGATGTTCGGGCTTCGACGATCATCGAGCCGACTGTCTCGGATGAGGACGGTAGTGCGGTTGGTATTGCGATGGTCCCGAGGATCGGCGAGATCGATAAGAGCTACTTGGTCGAGCGTCAAGGCAGGCTGAGCCCGGAAAGCATTGAGGCGCTTGAGATTGCGCTGCGCGCCGTTCTTGACATGTGACGGCCTTGCGATCAATCCAAATGGGCGACTAAGTTGTGTTGAGGTGCGAAACGAGGCTCCCTGTGCACCGACGGGGAGCCTTCTTCTTTGCCGCTACAGTTCGCCCATCCGGCATACCGCAGCGGTGGCGTCGTCGCTTACCTACTTTCACGACCTGCGGCACTTCGGCAACCTGCTTGCGGCTGAGGCGGGTGCCAGCACGCGCGAGTTGATGAAACGTCTCGGCCAATCGACAATGCGCGCGGCGCTCGGCTACCAGCACGCTACCGAGAAGCGCGACAAGGAGATCGCGTCATTGACAAGCGTCTCGCTAAGGCTCTGTCTGATGAGGACGAAGACAACGATGAGGATGGATCTGCCGGGGTGCTGACGCCGGTCGGCTGAGGGCACATTGAGGGCACGGTGGCGAAAATCCGAGGACAAGAAATAGATAAGCCTGGTTTGGATTGACCCCCGACCAGGCGTTTCACATTTGGAGCGGGCGACGGGAATCGAACCCGCGCAATCAGTTTGGAAGAGCCACGTAGATCATCTTAGGTGATCCCGTCCGGTTCCGGAGTATGGCGCTGACCTGCCGATTCGTTTCACGCCGGTTCCGCTAGATCCCAGGGCCGGGCGGTCCATTTAGGTGGGTTCCCTACCAAGATCCCTACCTTGTGGTGCTGAGGGCTGTCGATCGCATGAGGAGGCGGCTTTCGGTCATCCGTTGCGCCGGAGAAAGCCGGAGAAAGGCAGCCGGCCGCCGAGGAGATCGCTCGCCACGTGAGCAGGGCTTGAGGTGCGCGAATCAGTGGCATCACCAGCACTGGGCGCGCCCATCCATCTCAGCGACATTATCGGGATCCAATATGGACAATATGAGCCTCGCGATCGGACTGTTGACTTTGCTCGGTTCCTGCCCTTGGGGAGAAATCTCGGCGTCGATCGTTAGGGGAGTCGATCGTTAGGGGAGTGGTGGGGTTGGCCAGTGGCACTGCCGCGCCTCTGCCGGATTGCTCAAAACGGCCAAGTCTGTGGAGGGTGATCAGCATAGGCAAGTGGGTAGCCAGTCCACGGGGTTCACAGGGGTGCCGTTGAGCCTCACCTCAAAGTGCAGGTGGTATCCGGTCGAGGTGCCGGTGGTGCCGACGCGGCCGATAAGTTGCCCCGCGCTGACTTGCTGGCCAACCGATACGAGGATCCGCGACTGGTGTGAATAGCAGGTGGAAAGATTGGTTGCCTGGTAGGTGCCGTGCGCGACACAGGTGTAGTTGCCTGACCCGCCGCGCCATCCTGCCAGGACGACCTTCCCCGCCGCCGCGGCGTAGATCGGCTGCCCGTTGCCGGCGGCTATGTCCATGCCTGAGTGCAGCAGCCACACGTGATAGATCGGGTGGAGGCGGTAGCCGAAATCACTGGATTTGCGACCGCTTGCGGGCATGAGCAGGCGCGCGCCGGGGCGTAGCACCGGTCCGCCGCCGTTTTGTGCGGCTTCCCACGCTTGCAGCTCCGCCGCTACACGCTGGCTCTCCCGCTGTGCCTCGTTGTACTGCGCAAGCACTTCGGCGCGGTAGCGTTCCGCGTCCGCGACGGCGTCCTGCTGCTTTGTTAGTAGTTCGGTCAAGACACGTTCATTGCGCAGGGCTTCATCGCGGGCGCGGGCGGCCTCGGCGACCGCCGCTTAGATCGGAAGAGCGTCGGGGAGGGGAAGAGGGTTCGCCGG
>DPJL01000228.1:0-5389 GCA_003543035.1 Micromonosporaceae bacterium
TCTGGCTCAGCGTGTTGATGCAAAGATGGAGGCCGAATCATCGCAGGTAGCGGGCCGGGCGTGGGCTGCTCGCGACGGCGGAGCATGGTGCGACGGCGGGGCGTCCGATGCCGGCTGAGCATGTGGTTCGTGGGAGGCGGTGGTCGGTGCTCGTGTCGCGGCGGGCGTTGCTGGCCGCGGTCGCGTTGGCGGTGCTGCTTGCGGTGATGGTGGCGGCTTCGGTGTCCGTGGGAGTGACCGAGGTGCCTTTGCGAGCGCTTTGGGGCGCGGGGACGCGCGGAGAAGTGCTTCTGCTGCAACAGATCCGGCTGCCGCGGGTGGTGGCCGGGCTCCTCACCGGGGCGGCACTGGGCGTGGCAGGGTGCCTCACCCAGACACTGGCGCGCAACCGATTGGCCACCCCTGATGTGGTGGGCGTGGGGGAGGGTGCCGCATTCGCGGTGCTGCTGACCCTGCTGGGTACGAGCACCGGCATCATCGGGGCATGGTGGGCTGGGCCGTTGGGTGCGATCGGCGCGGCGACCCTTGTCGTGTTGGCGGCGGGCGGACTTGGTACCCACGGACAAAGGTTTTTGGTGGTGGGTATTGGAGTCTCGGCTCTGCTGAGCTCATTGGTCGAGCTGGCGATGTCGACGCAGAATATCGCCCACGCCACTGCGCTGTATAAGTGGACGATCGGCAGTCTGACCGGCCGGGGGTATGCAGGTGCCACACCACTGATGCTCGGGCTCGCGTTGCTTCTCCCGCTCGCGGCGCTCGCGGGCCAACGCCTCGCTCTGCTCCGCTTTGACGCTGAGCTTGCACAATCGTTGGGGCTCAACGTGTTCCGCACTCGGCTCGCGATCCTGGCCATCGCGGTGGTGCTCGCCGGGCTTGGCGTCGGGGTCGGCGGGCCGATCGCCTTCGTGGCCCTGAGCGCTCCGGTCATCGCCGGATGGCTGGCCGGTCCACAGCGCGTGCCCGTGCTCGGATCCGCGCTGGCCGGCGCGATCCTCGTGGTCACCGCGGACACCCTGGGACGGCTGCTGGGAGGCGACATCGAGATCCCGGCCGGGGTCGTCTCGAGTGTGCTGGGTGGCCCTTTCCTGTTGTGGATTCTGTTGAGAGGGGAGCGCTCATGAGGCTCGTGGTGGACGGTCTACGGATGGCGTACGCCGGAACCGTTGTGGTGGAAGGAGTCGATCTGACAGCGGCGCCGGGGGAAGTCGTGGCCATCGTGGGCCCCAACGGATGCGGCAAGTCCACCCTCCTACGCGGGATCGCACGGCTACATCGGCCCGTCGATGGTCAGGTTCTGGTCGGTGCACAAGACATCTGGCAGATACGAGCTCGCGCAGCCGCGAAGCAGATCGCTCTGCTGCCGCAAACCGTTGTCGCGCCTGAGGCAATCACGGTGGCGGGCCTGGTTCGCTATGGACGGCATCCGCATCAGGGGCTCTTCCGGCAGTGGTCGCCGGAGGACGAAACCGTTGCGGCTGAAGCGATGCGGGTGACCGGTGTGACAGACCTTGCGCATCGCCGGCTGGATCAGCTTTCCGGCGGCCAACGGCAGCGCAGCTGGCTCGCCATGGTGCTGGCCCAGCAGACGCCGCTGCTTCTGCTGGACGAGCCGACGAGCGCGCTCGATCTCGGCCATCAGGTAGAGGTCTTGAGGTTGCTGCGAAAGCTGGCGAGCAACGGGCAGACCATCGTCATGGTGTTGCACGATCTGGCCAGCGCCGCTCGCTATGCCGACAAACTGATTGCCATGCGCGACGGTCGCGTCGTGGCGAGCGGCCCGCCTCGAGGTGTGGTCACCTCGGAGCTGGTGCGCTCGCTCTATGACATCGAGTCAGACGTCCTGGCCGCTCCCGGCGACGGTGCTCCAGTCGTAGTACCTCGCGACTCGAACAGGTCAGGCAGCTCCGCGAGTTCGTCCACCGAGTACTCGGGCAGCAGCGTGTCGGGGTCATCCCGGTAGTGCGCGACATCGGGGAGGTTGGCGTTGGTAATCAGTACCGGCCGCATTCCCGCGGTGAGGGCGCCCTGATGTTCGCGGCTGCCGCCGTCCCCGACGTACCAGCAATCGCCGGCCGCCACGCCGAGCCGAGCGGCCGCGGTGGCGTAGAGCCTTGCGTCGGGCTTGCGGTAGCCCTCCTGCCAGGAGAAGACGGTGGCATCGAATCGTGCGGCGAACGAGCTCTGCGGCCATCGCTCGTAAAGCTCACTGCTGCAATCGCTCAGCAGGCCAAGCCGAAAGCCGCGCTCTCGCAACAGATCCAGCACCTCGAACACCCCAGCGCGGGGTTGTTGCACCCGCGCGGCGCCTTGCCGCTGCACCACCACCGCCCGGTCCAACTGGTCCTCGGCTGGTTCGACACCGCATCGGCGAGCCATGGCCAGGAGGGTCTGCCGGGTATTGCCGTGTACGCCAGTGATGCGCTCGCTGAAGCTTGAGCTCATTACCGTGTAGAACTGGCTTGCCGAAACATCGAGTGCTGCCGCCGTGGCGGCAAACGCGTCGGATCGGTGTGCCTCGGCTGCCGGATCGGTCAGCGTGCCGAAGAAGTCAAAGACGATTGCCTGCATCGTCAGATCTTAGACAACGGCGATGTTCTGGCCGCCGATGAAGGTAAGAAGGTGCTCCGCTTCCGCCAGGACCGCCTTCGTATCCACTTTGGATAGTGGGCGGTAGGGGGTGATCAGCAGTGTGCTGTCCTTCAACGTCCACGTGCCATGCACGAAACCGTCGACGAGAAATGTCGGCCGGACAAGGCTTCCGGTGATCACCTGTTTGCGATCCTCGTCGCTGATCACGCGGGCCCGGTCGGCGTGGCTCAGGATCAGGTTGTCGTAGGCGGGCATGAACCGCACCGGGACCGGGAGGTCCGGATCGGACAGTGGCGCCTCCGGCAGATCGAAGAGCTCCTTGCCGTTCTCGTCGCGGTAGACGCGTAGCTGAGATCGCATCTCCTGCACCACTTCGCGCAGCTTGGTCAGGCCCGCCCAAGCCTGGATGTCCATGACCGAGGCTGGGCCGTAGGAGGCGAGATAGCGTAGGATCATCGTTTGCGCCGACGGTGCCGACTCCATCGGGCGGCCGAGCCAGAACTCTGCGGGGGCAACGGAAACCGGCCGGTTGCCCCAGCTGCCCCAGGTGCTACTGGGTGGGGGATGCACGAGCGCGGTCTGCAGCTCCACCGCGCCGGCGACGATGCGCCCGTTGCGATCCGGGAACCTTTCGGCGACCAGCTTTCCGAACTCGCGCCGGGTCAGGGTCCGGTCTCCCAGCAACTCACGGCCGATCGCCGTCAGCTCGGCGAGATCGAGGCCGGTGGTCTGCTCCGCGAAATAGGGCGAGCGGACCGTGCGGTCCAGCGACGGCTGGACGACCGGCCGCAGCCAGCCGAAGTCGTTGCTACTGGCCAGATGTTGCGTGGTGCGCAGCATGGTGGAGCGCACTACACTGCGTTCGTCGAGCAGCGAAGTGAGGTCGTCGTGCTTGAACCCGGCGATCCTGGTCCACAGCCCGACATAGGGCCAGTTGGGTTCCTGAGCCTGCATCGCCACCAGATGCTCGATGACTTTCAGCGGAGCTTGTGAGGTGCGCTGCACCAGCATCTGGCGCTCCAGCAGGGTGCGGTTGAGGGCACGCCGGGCCAAGGTCTTCATGAGCACCAAGTTACGGCCCGCTGCGAAGTAATTTGCAATAGGACGAGGCCCGCTTCGCGGCGCTAAAACGGACATAGAGCACCTGTGACCAGCGGGTTCAAGTTGCCTAGCGGCGTTCATTCGAACTAGTGTTCTAAAGCATGGCGGGTCGCTCGACGGAGCTATCGACGCTGGTCAAAAGGGCCAGTGAGCTCAGTCCGGCGACCGCTGGGCTCGGTGCGGACCGCATGTTGCCGGTGCTGCCCGAGCTTCGGGAGCTTTTCGCCGGGCAGGGCCTGCGCCGGGGGAGCACTGTCGCGATCTCGCCCAACCCTCAGGTCAGCGGATCGACCTCATTGCTGCTGGCTCTGCTCGCCGCCACTTCGCAGGCGGGCTCGTGGTGTGCGGTGGTGGGGATGCCCCAGCTCGGGCTGGTCGCGGCCGACGAGCTCGGCATTGCCTTGGAGCGGCTGGCGTTGGTGCCGCATCCCGGTCCACAGTGGACGACGGTGGTCGCCACGCTTCTGGACGGGTTTGACGCGGTGGTGGTCGCCCCGGCCGGACCGGTCGCGGCGCCTGTGCGCACGCAGCTTGCGGCTCGGGCCCGGCAGCGCGGAAGCGTGCTCATCCCTTTCGCCGCAAGTTGGGAAGGCGCCGACGTCTGCCTCACTCCGGAACAGGCGGTCTGGTACGGGCTGGGTCAGGGCACCGGCCGCCTTCGCAGTAGGGAGTTGACCGTTTGCGCCAGAGGCCGGGGCTCGGCCGAGCGCCCTCGCCGCACCACACTTTGGCTGCCGGGGCCGCCGGTCGAAAAGACGCAGCCACGGTTGAGGCTGGTGAAATAGGTGGGGAAAGCTGTCCGGACCATGTTGGTCTGGTGCCCGGATTGGCCGGTCATCGCGGCCGAGATCGTCGACGGCATCCCAGCGGCCGGCCCGGTGGCGGTGTTATACGCCAACAAGGTGGTGGCCAGCTCGGCCGCGGCCCGGGCCGAAGGAGTGCGGCGTGGATTGCGCAAGCGGGACGCGCAATCCCGCTGTCCGCAGTTGACAGTCGTGGAGCACGATCCGAGCCGGGACATGTGTGCCTTCGAGCCGGTGGTGGCCGCGGTCGAGCAGCTGGCCGCCGGGGTGGCGGTGCTGCGCCCGGGAGTCTGTGCCTTCGCCGCTCGCGGTCCGGCCCGCTACTACGGCGGAGAGGCAGGCGCCGCGGAAAAGATCATCGAGCAGATCGCCACCGAGTGCGCGGTGGAAGCGCAGATCGGTGCCGGTGACGGAGCTTTCGCCGCACTGCTGGCGGCTCGGGCCGGGCGGCTGATTGAGCCCGGGCATACTCCGGCCTTCCTCGCCGGCCAACCGGTGTCCACATTGGATCGTCCGCAGTTGACCGATCTGTTGTGGCGGCTGGGAGTCCGGACGCTCGGGCAATTCGCGGCTCTACCACCCTCGGATGTCCTTTCCCGCTTCGGGCTGGATGCCGCGCTGGCTCAGCGATTGGCGGCGGGCAAGGACGACCGGCCGTTGGCGGTGCGCCAGCCGCCGCCCGGGCTCGAGGTCGAGGAGCGGTTCGAGGAGCCGATCGAACGGGTCGACATGGCCGCCTTCGCCGCACGCGCTCTTGCCGAACGGCTGCATGAAAGGCTTACCGGGTACGGGCTGGTCTGCACCCGGCTCGCGATCGTCGCCACCACAGTGGACGGTCAGGAGCTCTATCGCGTGTGGCGGCACGACGGGGTGCTCACCGCCACCGCCATCTCCGA
>DPJL01000228.1:5784-6600 GCA_003543035.1 Micromonosporaceae bacterium
CTGCGGCTGATCCCCGAGGGGGTGCTGGCTCAGGTTGGCCTGCAGCCGGGGCTGTGGGGTGAGGCGGGTGCCGAGCGGGATCGCGCACATCGTGCGCTGCACCGGGTGCAGGGCATCCTCGGGCCGGACGGGGTACTGACCGCATTGCTTGGTGGTGGGCGTGATCCGCAGGTCCAGGCATCGCTCGTGCCCTGGGGTGACGAGCGAAAGCCCTCGCTGCCACCTGGCCCGTGGCCCGGCCGGTTGCCAGCGCCTTCGCCGGCGCAGGTGTTGCCGGAGCCAGAACAAGTGCGGGTGGTTTCGGCTGACGGAGCGGAGGTCAGGGTCAATGCGCGGCTGGAGCTAAGCGCCATCCCCGCGGCGCTGGTGCTGGGCAAGTCCACCGTGCGGATCGAGGCCTGGGCCGGGCCGTGGCCGGTCGACGAGAGATGGTGGGTCGTCACCGACCGGCCCAATCGCCTTATCCGTCTACAGGCGACGCTCGCCAATGGACGGGCCGTGTTGCTAACCCTTTCCGGCGGCGAGTGGAGCGTGCCCACCGACTTCGATTAGGTTAACATCGCAAACTATGCGCCTGTACCTGCTCGTGGCCGCCCTATTCATGAGCATGACAATCAGCATGACAATGGCCGCGCCGGCACACAGCGCACCCGCGCTCCCGCTGTTCGGTTCGTCCATTGACGAGTACTCCGAATACGACGCGCAGGACACCTGCGATCCCGGTCCCAAACCGGGTGTCCTGGCCTTCAAAGACCTGCTGCAGCAGGAATACGGCCCGCACATGTGGGGCATCTCCCGATCGTGCAAAACGCCGGG
>DPJL01000228.1:6740-6865 GCA_003543035.1 Micromonosporaceae bacterium
TGTACCTGCTCGTGGCCGCCCTGTTCATGAGCATGACAATGGCCGCACCGGCATACAGCGCACCCGCGCTGCCGCTGTTCGGTTCGTCCATTGACAGCTACGCCGAATACGACGCGCAGGACACC
>DPJL01000228.1:6873-14454 GCA_003543035.1 Micromonosporaceae bacterium
TGCTCACCTGGCTGCTCGCGAGCGACCGTCATGGCAATCCGCACGCGATGGCGCGCCGGCTCGGCCTGATGTACATCATCTGGAATCGCCAGATCTGGGAATCGTATAGGCCTTCGCAGGGCTGGCAGAACTATGACGGATCCAATCCCCACACCGATCACATTCACTTCAGCTTCAGCTGGGCCGGTGCCCTTGCGAGGACGAGTTGGTGGACAGGTGCGCTCATCCCGATCACCCCACCGGGCTCGCAGCTTGGCGACTTCGACGGCGACGGCCGGCCCGATGTGGCGATCTTCGGCGAACAGCTGGCCATCGCGCGCAATGTCAGCGACGTCGGAGCTCCTGCCAGGACACCGGCTCAGGTCATTGAGGGCGACTGGTCGCATGTGCGGCAACCGGTGATAACCGATTGGGACGGCGACGGCAGGCAGGATCTCCTTGGCCGGCAAGGCGATTCGACGATGATCTGGCTGAGCACCAGCTCGGCCGACGCGTTCAGTTTCGCTGCCGCGGTCGATCTGGGGGCGATCGCGCGCTACCTCGCTCCGGCGGATTTCGACGGGGACGGCCGTCCCGACCTCGCCACGCTCACCGCGGACGGCGACACCCTCTCGATCGCCTTGAACACCAGCACTCCGGGCACTGCGTCCATAATGGACGAACGAGAAGCTGCCCATGGCTGGGCTCCGATCCGGCAGCTGATGACGGTCGACTGGGATGGCGACGGCCGGGCCGACATCCTCGGCCGCGACGGGGAATCGCTGCTTGTCTGGCTCGGCACCGGCACCGGCTTCGCTTCCTATGTCAAGCTCGGATCGGTTGGCACGAACCGGATCCTGACCCCGGCCGACCACGACGGTGATGGCAAGCCCGACCTGGCCGTGCTCAGCGAGGACGCGACCATCCTCTACTTCAGCCGCAACACGAGCACCCCCGGCTGGCCTTCGACGACACACGGGGAAGAGGTACCCGGCGGATATGCCACCCAGCAACAGCTCATGACCGCCGACTTCGACGCCGACGCAAGGGCCGATGTGGTGGGCCGCCACGGTGCGGTGCTGCAGGTGTGGCTCAGCAGCAGCACCGCCACCACGTGGTCCTTCCAGTCCTATGTGGCACTGACACGGGAGCCCGGATCAGCTCGAAATGATCCTTACGGCGAGCGCCCCGAGCACCGTTGCGGTCAGCCAGCGCTGCACTCTGCCCCAACGTGGCCGGTCGGTGAGCCACGGCCCGATCCGGCCGGCGGCGAGCACGATGAGGCAGTTGAGCGCCACTGTGACGACGATCTGCACGGAGCCGAGGATGACGCCCTGCAACGCGACGTTGCCCCGGGCGGAATCGATGAACTGGGGTAGCAGGGACAGGTAGAGGATCGCGATCGTCGGGTTGAGCAGGTTGGTGGCCAACCCCATCAGATACAGCCGGATCGGCGAGCTGACGGGCAGCGCGGGCTGGACGCTGATCTCCGGCTCACGCCCGGAGTGCCATGCCTGCCAGGCGAGCCAGGCCAGGTAGGCGGCACCGAGCAGCCTGACCCCGTCGTAGAGAAACGGCACCGTATTGAGCAGTGTGGTCAGGCCCGCGGCCGAGCCGAGCAGGTAGACGAAGAAACCGGTCGCTATCCCCAGCAGCGAGACCAGACCGGCCGATCTGCCCTGGGCCACCGTGCGTGACACCAGATAAATCGTGTTCGGGCCGGGCGTCAGCACAAGTCCGACCGCCACCAGGGCGATACTCAGCACTGCGACCCAGCTGACCATGACGCATAACCCTCCAATGCCGACAGTGATGCAGGCTCAGGAGGGAATCGTACACCTGTACTAATCGACGGATGTCGTAAGGGTCGCCTTAGTGAGCGCCAGCAGGCCGAAGCCCACAGTCAGGCCCAACATGGTGACCACCCCGCGCGGCCAGTAGATGTGACTGTCCAAAAACGACACACTGGACGCCACCAGAAGGAGCCCGCCCGGCAGAGCTGCCCGGCCGGCGCGCAGCCATGCCACGATCGCCGTCGCCACGCACGCGACCAGGAACGACCAGGCGCCTATTCGGCCGAGGTCATTGCCAATATCAAACAACATTTGGCGAGTACCAGGTGAGTCTGCGCCCTGCCGCATCAGAGTCCCGGTCGCGATCCCGGCAAGAGCGTCAAGTGCGCCGTAGAAAGTCATATAGAGGAAGGCAGCCACCCGGGCGACCCAGGCGATCACACCACGCTCGCGGTGCAGCAGGATCCAGTGCGACACGCCGAGCAGCGGGAAGACCGGGATCAGCAACACGTGCAGATCGGTCCACCACTGGGCGGTGTCGGGGGTGAGCTCGTGCGGATGGCTGACCCCGACCACCGCGAGCACCAGCGCGGGCAGGGTCACGCCGAGCAATGTCAACCACCGGATCATGGACGGCAGTCTAGGCGGCCTGCCCTGCCAACGGGCCACCACTGGATGGTCAGACCCGGGTGAGTTTCACTGCGTCGGCGATCACCAGACCGGTCCCGGAGGTCCAGCGGCTCACACCCACGGCGTTGTAGTCACCGCCCGCGAGATTAAACGTGCCGATGTTGCGCCACTGCCCGCCGTTGGCACGCTGGTCGACGTAGACCGTCTGGTTCCCGCCGGTTGTGGCGACGATGTAGGGGGCCGCGGTGCAATAGCCGGGCAGGGCTGGGTACCACACCTCGACCCGGTAACTTCCTGCGGCCGGGATGTTGAACTTGTACCACGCACCGTCCGAAATAGACTGTGGGTTCGCGTAGCGGTAGTCGGCGCCGAAACGCTGACTCGAATAGCTTGAGGTGCCCCAGTTCGCCGAGGCGGTGAAGCGGCCGGCTGTCGTGTTGTCCACAGTGGACGTCCACGACGGGGGCGTGGTGCCGTTCACCAGGGACATGAAGTGGGTCCAGTTCCACCTCGGGCCGGGGTCGGTGTGGGTGGCTCCCGGTACCTGGTTGTGGCCGATGATGTGCGCCCGGTCCTTGGGGATGCCGTATTTGGCGCAGACCGAGCGCACGATGGCGGCCGAGGATTGGTACATCGCCTCGGTGTACCAGCCGTCCTGCTCTACCCAGCCCTCGTGTTCGATGCCGATCGACTGGGTGTTGTAGGTCCAGTTCCCCGCGTGCCACCCGATGTCCTTCTCGCGCACCATTTGGGTGACCGCGCCGTTGGACGACTTGACCACATAGTGCGCGCTCACCTGGGCGGCCGGGTTCTGGAACCAGCTGATGGTCCCGTTGTAGGAGCCCTGCGTGGTGTGGATGACCACGTAATTGATGTTGTGGCTGCTTTCCCGGTTGGCGACCGTGTAATTGGCCGAGTGCGCCGGGATCCAGGTGGCAGGGCCGTAATCGGTGCTGGCGAGTGCTGGTCTCGCGGTGGCCAGTAGGGTGCCCGGAATCAGGGCGGCCGCGCCGGATGTCAGTAATGTCCTTCGATGCATATGTTCCTCCCTTGGGGTCGCCAAATGATGACCCCGCAGGGGAGGAATCGCAGAGCTACTTCGGTTAGCGCCGAAACGGGCAGGTGTAAGGCTTATCCGGCAAAGCCCGCGGGTGTGATGATCGTCGGAACGACGGCGAGCTGGCCCTGCCAATAGTTACGGCCGCGTGAACCCGGCATGCCGGTCGTGCACAAGAACCACTCCGGTGCCCAACACTTGAGCCTTCTGTGCCAGCTGTGCCAGCACGGTCTCGCTCGGGTTGCCAAAGATTTCAATGACCTGTAGCCGGATGAAGCCGGCGAATGCTGGGAACTTCGGGCCCGCAACCTTCATGTGGACTTCCAGTGACGTCACATCCGGGTGGACATGGATGACTGTCATACGGGTGCCGTCGTCGGAGAAGTACACGTTGTAGGAAAGAACTCGGGGTTCGTTGGCTTCGATGAAACCAGCCAGCTCGGCTATCGCAGCCTTCAGCTCAGGCAGCTTCCCCGCCCGGACCTCTGATCTATCCATGTAGATGATGGGCTCGGCCACAATATCAACTTTACGACGCTCAGTCACAGGCCATCGCCAAGACAAGGCTAGATTTCTCCCTCCTTTTAACCTGGGGTTACGTCTTTAGTGCTCTTGACAGGTGTGCGCGTTGTGCTGGGTAGCGGGGTGCGGGCGCTGATTTTCGGCCTTTGGGCCGTCCGGGTCCTGGCCGGGAGGGTTTTGGCCAGGTAGCTGGGGTGCCGAGTGTCTTAAGTAGATGGCCGAAACCGGCGCGGACGCGTCCTGGGGTCATTTTTCCTGGTGGGAGTGGGGGTTGCCAGGGCAGGCGGTGGTCGGCGACGAGGTGACGGGCCAGGCGCAGTTGGGTCATGGCGGCGGCGGTGAGCCAGGTCCACCGGTCGGCTTGTTCCGGGGGTGCGGATTTTTGGTGTGGTCCAGCCGAGAGTCTGTTTGATGAACCGGAATAGGTGCTCGATGTCGAAGCGGCGCAGGTAGGCCCGCCAGATCCGGTCTGGCTCCGGGATGTCGCCTACCGGCCCGGACCACCATAGCCAGAACACTTTGGGGCCGCCGCTGCGGTTGCCGGGCAGTTTGGCGACGGTCAGCCGGATCACGGTTCCGTCGATGATTTTCATGCGGTGAGGGCTGTCTCGGTAGCGGCTCTGGGACGGGTGAAGGCGGCGCCATTCGGTGATAGTGATGTCGCCGTACTGCCGGTCGTGGCATTCGTAGGTGCTATCGGGCTGGGGCCATGTTTCTGGTTTGCTGCAACGGAACCGGGCGCCGTGTACCGGTGGGCGGCCGCCCCAGCCACATTGTTTGAAGTCTTTCGGCCTGGCGTAGAACGTGCGGTCGTTACGGACACGGACAAGCACCTGCGCGTTAGTGCCGCGTAGTTCGTGGGTAAGCACAGCGATGTTGTATCCAGCATCGAACACAAACAACGGTGTCCGGGTGATACCGGCCAGCCGGGGCAGTAGCGCCTCAACCTGCTGCACCGCAACAAGATTACGGTCCGCGCCGACCGGCATCCGGTGTATGTCAAGCGGTGCGGTCCACGAATCCGCACCTGGTGACAGGCCGGCCAGCCACTGATAGCACCAGCCGGCCACCATCGGCTTGCCGTTGGTCTGCCGAGACGGATGGTGGTAAAGGCCGCGCCCGGCCGAGCATTCCGCGTCATTGCGGGGCCACGTCGTCGTGTCGACGGCGAAATCGGGCCGCCATGAACCTGGCCGGTAGGCAGCCAGCACATCCCGGGCCAGACCGGCGTCGATGCCACCATCAGCGACCGCCGCATAAAGGCCACCATGCCCGCGCCGGGCAGTGTCCGAAAGCGACAGATGCGCGATACCGTCCACCGCTACCGGCGAGCACACCGCATCGAGGACATCGAACAGCCCATCCGCCCGCCCGGTCAGGCAGTCATAGAAATCATTACGGAAACGGCGAAGTTCACTCTGGCCACCAGCACGCTGCCGGGGGACACTACCTAAAGCGGCCATCTTGTCCTCCACTGAGGGATTCGTACTCTTCTCAGCTTGGACAGATGGCCGCCCATTTACCTAGTCACCCAAAAGTGGATCCAGCCGAACCTAGGTTAAAAGGAGGGTTTCTCCTTTAACTTTCTTGTCGTACACTTGTTCGAATGGGATGGGATAGTCAGCACCAGCGCACCTGGGCGCAGTTGGAGCGGCAGATGGTCGGCGGCCGGATCGTCGACCCGCTCGCCGATGCCGACGGTGGTGACGCCCCGGGTTTCACCCGCAAGCGGCCGGAGTACGAGAAGAAACCCGTGGTCCGGGGGCACAGCACGGTGCCCTATGCGGAGCTGCATTGTCACACCAACTTCAGTTTCCTCGACGGGGCGAGCGGTCCCGAGGAGCTGGTGGAAGAGGCCGTCCGGTTAGGCCTCGAGGCGCTGGCCATCACCGATCACGACGGTTTCTACGGGGTGGTTCGCTTTGCCGAGGCGGCGAGGGACTATCAGCTCAAGACGGTCTTCGGCGCGGAGCTCAACCTCACCTTCGGCCAGGAGCGGGCGGGGCAGCCCGATCCGCAGGGCGAGCATCTGCTGTTGCTGGCCCGTGGTCAGCAGGGTTATGCCAAGCTCTCCAGTCAGATCGCCAAAGCCCATCTACGCGGCGGAGAGAAGGGCAGGCCGCTCTACGACATCGAAGTCCTGGCGGATGCACTCGATGGTCAAGCGGTGGTGCTGACCGGGTGTCGCAAGGGGAGCGTCCGCAGCGCATTGCTCACCGAAGGAATCGATGCCGCCGCAAAGCAGCTGGCCCGGCTGGAGGAGTTATTCGGCGCCGAAAACGTCTATGTGGAGCTGACCGATCACGGCTACCCGCTCGACGGCGAGCACAACGAGGCTCTGGCGGCCCTGTCCAAAAGGGTTGTCGCCACTAACAATGTGCACTATCACGCACCCGGCCGGCGCAGACTGGCCACGGTGACCGCGGCGGTCCGCAGCCGCAGCAGTCTCGACCAGATTGACTCCCACCTTCCGGCCGCCGCGACCGCGCATCTGCGTTCGGGTGACGAGATGGCGGCCCGCCTTGGACGTGCCCCGGTGATCGCGGCCTATCGGCTGGGAGAGGAGCTCGCCTTTGACATCAAGCTGATCGCCCCGAAACTGCCACCCTTCATCGGGCTCAAGCCGGGCGAGACGGAGTCGAGTCTGTTGCGGCGCTTGGTTTACGAGGGGGCACACGACCGTTACGGCATCAACCATCCCGAGGCCTACACGCGGATCGAAAAAGAGCTCGCGATGATCGACGATCTGGGGTTCCCCGGCTACTTCCTGGTGGTGTGGGACATCGTGCGGTTCTGCCGGGTTAACGGGATCTATTGCCAGGGAAGGGGATCGGCGGCCAATTCGTCGGTCTGCTACGCCTTGCGGATCACCAATGTGGACCCTGTCCGCGAGGAAGGGTTGCTCTTTGAGCGGTTCCTGGCCCCGGAACGTGACGGGCCACCCGACATCGACGTCGACATCGAGTCCGATCGCCGGGAGGAGGCGATCCAGTACGTGTTCGACACCTAC
The DNA here is from genome assembly GCA_003543035.1 of Micromonosporaceae bacterium. Taxonomy (GTDB): domain Bacteria; phylum Actinomycetota; class Actinomycetes; order Mycobacteriales; family Micromonosporaceae; genus Rhizocola. The sequence continues at coordinate 13,865 of DPJL01000228.1, forward strand.
GGGCGGGAGCACACCGCACAGGTGGCCAACGTCATCTCCTACCGGCCCCGCTCCGCTGTGCGCGATGTGGCCAAGGCGTTCGGCTATTCGCCCGGGCAGCAGGACGCATGGAGCAAACAGATCGACCGCTGGCACGGAGTGTCCAAACAGGACGTTGACGGGGTGCCCGGGCACGTCATGCATTTCGCGAACGAATTGCTCGCCGCCCCAAGGCATCTGGGCATCCACTCCGGGGGCATGGTGATCTGCGACCGGCCGATCATCGAGGTGTGCCCGGTGGAGCACGCCCGGATGCCCAAGCGGACCGTGCTGCAGTGGGACAAGGACGACTGCGCCGCCATCGAGCTGGTCAAATTCGACCTGCTCGGGCTGGGCATGCTCTCGGCGTTGCGCTATGCCTTCAAGTTTCTCGAGATCGAGCTCGATCTGGGCGACCTGCATCCCGACGATCCCGAGATCTACGCGATGCTGTGCCGTGCCGACACTGTCGGGGTCTTTCAGGTGGAGAGCCGGGCTCAGATGTCCACGCTGCCAAGGCTGCGCCCGGAACGCTTCTACGACCTCGTGGTGGAGGTGGCGCTGATCCGGCC
>DPJL01000070.1 GCA_003543035.1 Micromonosporaceae bacterium
TCGAACGCGAGTTGGCCTTCGTAATGATCAGCAGGCGCTTCTCGAGCGCCTTGCGGTGCGCCTCGGGCGTCATCGACCGCAGCATCCGAGGCGTTTCCTGGTCACCCTGCAAAATCCCCAGGCCGGTACCAGGAATCGCCTGGATCAGCTCATGTTCGCCCTCATGTTTGAGCTCATATTCGCGGTATCCGAGGAAGGTGAAGTGATCATCGGCCAACCACTTGAGCAACTCCACCGAGTCGTTGATGTCCCTATCCGGTACGGGAAGCTCCTCATGCGCGATCTCGTCGGCTAGCGAGAGGGCGCGGGATCGCATCGCGGGCCAGTCGTTGACCGCGCGGCGGACGTCTTCCAGTACTCGCCGAAGATCTTCTTGCACCTGCTCTTGCTCTTGCGGGTCGCGCACCGGATCGATCTCGACGCGCATCCAGCTCTCCACGAGATCGCCGGGGATCTCGTCGTCGGGCTCTACGTCGGCGCAGACCTCTTCCAGCTCACCGGTCTCGGCGTGGCGCCGGATCACCATCAGCGGGTGTACGAGCAGCTGGACGTCCAGGTTGCGAGCGCTCAGGGCCCCGGTCACCGAGGACACAAGGAAGGGCATGTCGTCGGTGACCAGCTCCACCACGCTGTGGTGCTGATCGGGGACGAGGGTGAGCCGCAGCTTCAGCTCGCCGGGCTTGCGCACGGCGGCCAGCTCGCGGTGTGAGCGTGCCGCCGTCAGCAGCTGCTCCGGGGTCAGGTCGACGAGCTCCTCGTCGGGGGCGAAACGCCAATAGCGCTGGACCATCTGGGCCTGGCTGAGGCCATCCCGCGAGTCCGTGGCGGCCAGTGCCACCGCGGCGGCGATCAGGTTTTCGCCGTTGGGAAGTGACTCGTCGAAGTCCTCGTCAAGGTCATCCGGCAGCGAGACAAGACCAGCTGCGGTCTCCTCCTGCGCGGAGTCGATGCTGACGCCGATTTCGGTATCGCCCTCTGAGGCTTGCATAGGACACTCCCCTTCGCCCACGACGCTGTGGGACCACACCTGAAGCCTAATCACGGTCACCGGCAATTGGGGTCGTGGGTCAGAATGGACGTCGTGTCCCCACTTCGTAAGGCGCTCCTACCGCTGTTGCTGACCGCGCTCGTAGCCTCTGGCCTGGCCGCATGCTCCAAGGACCCGGGTCCGGAGCCGACGTTGAAGCAGTTCCTGACCGGGTGGTCAACGGGCAATTTCGGCGAAGTCACCGTGGTACGGACCAACGGTGAAAAAATGGCGACTACCGCTGTTGCCGAGGAGATCACCGCGCTTTCGGGCACGCTTAAGGACAGCAAACCGACACTCACGGTCGGCAAAGTCGACACCAAGGACGACCTGGCAACCGGTGAAGTCAAGGTGTCGCAGCCGATCCCCGGCGGAAAATGGGACTACGCCACCACGGTCAAACTCGCCAAGGCCGACAAGGCCTGGCAGGTCATCTGGGAAACTACCGTGGTGCACCCGCAGCTGAACAAGGGTGACCGGCTGGAGACCAGGCGGCTGACCCAGACGCGGGGCGGGGTGCTCGCGGCGAACGGGGAGGAGCTGGTGAAACCTCGCCCGGTGGTAGTCGTGGGGATCTGGCCGTCAAAGATCGTTGGTAGCAAGGACAAGCTGGTCACCGACCTGGCGGCCGCTCTCAAGCCGGTCTACAGCGTCGATAACGTGGCTGAGATCGCCACCAGGGTCAACAATCCGGCCAACGCGGAGCAGTTCATCGAGGTCGTCACGCTGCGCCGCGAGGCCTATGACCAGGTGCGCCCGCAGTTGCAGGCGCTGACCGGAATGCGCTTCAACGAGGAGCAGCGCATGCTCGCCGAGAGCCGCACCTTTGCCGCCGCGCTGCTGGGATCAGTCGGCAATGTGACAAAGGAGATCATGGACGCCAATCCCGGTGTCTATCAACCGACCGATCTCGTGGGCCGGGGCGGTTTGCAGCAGAAGTATGACCAGAGGCTGCGCGGCAGCGGAGGTGTGACGGTCGTGGCCGCCCGCAAGGCGCCCGATGGCACCACTCAGGAGACCGAGCTCTACAACGCGCCGGCAACGCCCGGCCAGCCGCTGAAGACCACTTTGGACAGTAAGACCCAGCGCGCCGCCGAGGCGGCATTGGCGCCCTTCAGCCAGCGCAGCGCACTCGTGGCCATCCGGGTTTCCGATGGCGCGATCCTGGCCGTCGCCAACAAGACCGAGCTCAACCTGGCCTTCACGGCGCAGGTCCCACCCGGATCGACCTTCAAGACGGTGACCACGCTCGGGTTGTTGGAAAACGGCAAAGTGACGCCGGATCAGCAGGTCAACTGCCCCAAGTTCCTCAACGTTCCGGGACGCCCGCCGATTCAGAACTCGGGCCAGTTCGAGCTTGGCTCGGTGCCGTTCAGCGTGGACTTCTACAAGTCGTGCAACACCGCCTTCGCCTCATTGGCACCACTGCTCGGATCCGACGGGCTGGCCAAAGCGGGCGCGACTGTCGGCTTAGGACAGCCGTGGGATCTTGGGCTGGATGCTTTCTCCGGCAAGGTTTCCTCCGGCGGCGACCAGGGTGAGCAGGCCGCGGCCGCATTCGGTCAGGGAACGACCATCGTCAGCCCGGTCTCCATGGCCGGTGTCGCGGCTGCCGTTGCCCGTGGTCAATGGAAGCAGCCGGTGCTGCTGCTCGACCCGGTTGCGGCCAAGCCGGCGGCTGATGGGCCAGCGCTCAAAGCGTCCACTGTGGACCCGTTGCGGGTGATGATGCGCCAGGTGGTCACCGACGGCACGGCCACGCAGCTCAACGACGTTCCAGGCGTCTACGGCAAGACCGGAACGGCAGAATACGTCACGGGAGACCCGTCGAAGACCCACGCATGGTTCATCGGATGGCAGGGCGACATCGCCTTCGCTGTCTTCGTCGAGCAGGGCGTCAAGCCCTCCGAAACCGCCCTACCGATCAGCGAGGCTTTCCTTCGCGGCCTCTGATACCGCAACTCCACAGGAGTTGCGGCTATCGCGCTGCTCTAAATAGCAACTCCTGTGGAGTTGCGACGCCGGAGCAGATAGAAGAGGCCGATCAAGGGAAGCACCAGCGGGATATAGCCATAGCCTTCCCCGAAATGCGACCAGACCGTCGCGTCGGGGAAAGCTTCTGGCTTAGCAAGGCTCACCGCGCCCACCACGACCACGCCGATGAACTCGATCGAGCAGCAGACAATGGCAAGCTTGCGGCCACGTTTCCCAAGCGCCAGACCGACTGTGGCCGCGATGTAGATCAGACCCGCCAAAAGGCTTAGCAGGTAAGCCACGCGAGCCTCGTCGAATTTGGTGAGAATCTGGACTGACGCCCGGGCTGTCGCGGCGATCGCGAACAGGCCATAGACGAAGGTCAGGACACGCCCCATACCTGCCCCATCCGCAGCACCAACACCGGCACGATCAGCGCCGACACCCCGACGATCAAGCTGCCCCATCTGGTGGGCTCAAGCCTCGCCACCACCCAGGCTCCGGGGGGAAGCAGAAGAGCTGTCATCGAGTACCCGATAAAAGTCACCGGCTCCTTAGGCCCCCAATTCGCCACCGAGGCGACGATCAGCACGGCGACCACCACGCTCGTCAGGATGGTCCCGATGAACTGGGCCGAGTCGGGTGGGCGATTGAGCGCGGAGGCCAGCAGCGCCCAGCCGGCGAGGACCAGGGCGCAGATCGTGGCAACGGTGGAGAGGGCTTGCGGCACCTATGCACCCTAACCGGCAACGCGGCGGGTCTTGTCGTGGGCGGCCTTGCGTGGCGCCGGGACGGCTGGAGCTTGCCGCGGCAGGAAGGGCGATAGCCCGGCCACAAGGGTCTCGACGAGCTCGTTGGCGTAGTCCCCCTGCGGGTCGTGATCAGGGTCGAAGATGGTGAGCTCCATGCCGAGGCAGTCCGGCGTGTTCACCAGACCCGCGATCAGCAGCTCCAACTCGGCGAAGGCAATGCCGCCTGGCGAGGGTGCGTCCACCGCGGGCATGATCGCCGAGTCGAGCACGTCGACGTCCACGTGCAGCCAATAACCCGCGCAGTCGGCGAGCTGTTCGCGGGCCCACTGAGCGGTGCGGGCGCCACCTTCGGCCCGAAGCACAGGCGCCGGGCGGACGGAGAAGCCCGCCGCTTGCAGGTCGAGCCGGTACTCGTCCTGCTCGCGGATGCCAAGCACGACCACGTCGGCGTCCCGGAAATACGGCCGGCGGCCCTCGATCCCGGCGAGCTCGGCCTGCCCGCGTCCGGTGACGATGGCAAGATCTTCGCCTGCCGCCGCCCCAACGTAGGGCGCGTTCCCCGGATGCCGGAAGTCGGAGTGACCGTCCACAAACACCAGCCCGAGCCGGCCGTCGATGTCGGCGCCTAATCGGCGCATGGCCAAGGCCGAGCCGAGCAGGATCGAGCAGTCTCCGCCGAGCACCAACGGAAACTCGTCAGCGTCGATGATCGTGGCGATCCGGTCGGCGAGCCGCAAGGTGTAGGAGTGAACTTGAGCCGCCTGGCTCACGCCATCACCCGGCCGCCAATCGCCGGGGTCATAGCGCGGAGCGGTCAGGCAGCCCGCGTCGCGAGCACCGAGCCGGGCCAGCAAATGCTTGTCGCGCAAGGCACCCGGCGCTTTGGCACAGCCGGGCACCGAGGTGGAGGTGGGCGGGCGAAGGCCCAGATTGGAGGGTGCGTCAAGCACCGCGATCCGACGCATTCCCCTCCCCTTGCGAAATGTCTTTAGAACAGAGCGCTGGCCAGGGAGCGGCGTGCGGCGGCCACAGCCGGGTCGTCCGGACCGGCGATCGCGAACAGCGACACCAGGTGTTGCCGCACGGTCTCCCGATCGTCACCGTAGACGCGGCGAACCAGATTGACCAGCCGTTGATAGGCGTCTTCTGCCTGACCTGCGAGGACTTCAACGTCCGCGGCCTGGAGCTGGGCTGCCAGATCGTCCGGATTGGCCTGCGCCGCGGCAATCGCCGCCGCCGGGTCGACACCCTTGACCCGTTTGGCAAGCACAACGTGGGCCAGCCCGGCCTCCGCCGCCGCGTCCTTGGGCGAGTCAGCGAGGATCTTCTTGTACGCCTTCTCCGCCTCGTCGAGATCACCCATGATCAATGCCTCGTCGGCCGAGGCGAGTCGCGGGTCCTCGGGCACCTCAACTTCAACGCCGCCCGCCTTGAGCACAGCGTCGAGCCACTTGCGCAGATCTGCCGGCGGGAGGATGCCGGGCACCGCGTCCACCGGCTGGCCACCGACAATCGCGAACACCGTGGGGACTGTCTGCACCCGGAACATCTGCGCCAGCCGGGGCTGTGCCTGCAGATCGACCCTGGCCAGCGTCCACGTGCCACCATCGGTGGCGTTTTGCTGTGCCAGATTGGCAAAGTAGGGATTGACCTCCGGGTGGTCCACCACGAAGGCGGCCACCACCGGGGTTTGCAACGACCTCTCAAGCACCTCGGACTGAACGTTTTCCTCGGTGATCTCCACCCATGACCCCTCCTGCGGCGCGGGCTGCCGCGGCTGGGCATCACCGGCCGGGGCAGGGGCTTCGGGCCGGTTCGCCAAGCTACTGAGATCGATGGCACCGCGTGTGAAGATCGACTGTCCGGGTTGCTGCTCGCTCATGGTCCCTAGTCTAGAAGCGAGCCGGTTCGCGGTAGACGCCCCACTCGTTTCGCAGCGCGTCACAGATCTCACCCAGCGTGGCCTCTGCGCGGCAGGCGTCCAGCATCGACGGGATCATGTTCTCCTTGCCGTGCGCGGCAGCGACCATCCTGGCCAGCGCCTCGTCGATCTTCTTCTGATCGCGCCGCTCGCGCCGCTGCTTGAGCACGCGCACCTGCTCGGTCTCAACCTCGTGCGAGACCCGGAGAATTTCGAGGCCCTTGGTAACCGTGGCAGTGTGGCAGTTCACACTGACGATCTTCTTTGTACCTTCTTCGAGCGCACGCTGGTAGATATAGGCCGAGTCGGCGATGGCCGAGGTGAACCAGCCGTCTTCGATCCCGCGCAGGATGCCGGCCGTCATGGTGCCGTCGTTGCCCAGATCCCGGATGCGAGCGAACACCGCCTCCGCCTCCGCCTCGATCTTGTCGGTCAGCGCCTCCACGTACCACGACCCGCCCAGCGGATCGGCCACGTTCACCACGCCGGTCTCCTCCATCAGCACCTGCTGGGTACGCAAAGCGATCTCGGCCGACTCGTCGGTGGGCAGCGCGAGGGTCTCGTCCAAAGCGTTGGTGTGCAAGGAGTTTGTGCCACCTAGCACGGCCGCGAGAGCTTCCACGGCTGTCCGCACGACGTTGTTGACCGGCTGTGGAGCGGTCAGCGAAACCCCGGCGGTCTGCGTGTGGAACCGCAGCCACTGTGCCTTCTCACTCGTCGCGCCGTAGACGTCGCGCATCCAGCGGGCCCAGATCCGCCGTGCGGCGCGGAATTTGGCGATCTCCTCGAAGAAGTCGACGTGCGCGTCAAAGAAGAAGCTCAAGCCGGGGGCGAAAACGTTGACGTCCAAGCCGCGGGAGAGCCCGAGCTCGACGTAGCCGAAACCGTCGGCCAGCGTGTACGCGAGCTCCTGCGCGGCAGTCGAACCAGCTTCACGGATGTGATAGCCGGAGACCGAAAGCGGCTTGTACCGCGGAATGCCCTCAGCGCAGTACTCCATCAGGTCGCCGATCAGGCGCAGGTGCGGCTGCGGCTCGAAGAGCCACTCCTTCTGCGCGATGTACTCCTTGAAGATGTCCGTCTGCAGCGTGCCGTCCAACTTGGACAGATCGGCACCCTGACGCTCGGCTGCCACGAGGTACATGCAGAAGATCGGCACAGCCGGGCCGGAGATCGTCATCGACGTCGTGGTGTCCTGCAGCTTGATCCCGTCGAAGAGGATGTCCATGTCGGCGGCCGAGTCGATGGCCACGCCGCAATGCCCGACCTCACCCAGCGAACGAGGGTCGTCGGAGTCGCGGCCCATCAGGGTCGGCATGTCGAAAGCGACCGAGAGGCCGCCACCGCCATGGCGCAGGATCTGCTTGTAGCGCTCGTTGGTCTGCACCGCATTGCCGAAACCGGCGAACTGGCGAATTGTCCAGTTTCGGCCTCGGTACCCGGTGGGATAGAGCCCCCGCGTGAACGGATACTCGCCTGGCCAGCCAATCCGCTCGAACCCAGGGACCTCCACGCCGGCCGGCGGACCGTAGAGCGGCTCCACCTCGACCCCGCTCAGCGTGGTGAAGTCGGCGTTGCGCTTGTGCGCCTTGTCGTACCTGCGCTGCCAGCGTTCCCGCCCGGCCTGAATCTCCTCAGGGGTCATGTCCCGAATAGTAGACGCGGTTAGTCCACACGGCCTAAACGATGACTAAGGAACTTACTATTACCGCCCAGTTCGCGCCGCGACTACCGCATACCCATCGACCAGGTGAAGTTCCTCGTCACAGACCGCCGCGGCCTGGGGATCGTGGGTGGCGAAGACCACGGCAGCACCCCGGTCGGCCTCAGCTCGCAGCAGCCTCAGCACATTCTGCCGGTTGGCCGCGTCCAGCTCGCTGGTCACCTCGTCAGCGATGATGACGTGGCCGCGCAGGCATAGACCCCGGGCAATCGCCGCGCGCTGTTGCTGGCCGCCCGAGAGCTCTTCCACCAGCTGCTCCGCCTGGCCTTCCAGACCCAAGGCGGCCAACGCCTCGCCGGTGATCCGGCGCGCATCGTGAGCCGGCGATCCGGCGGCCAGCAGCGCCACCTGAAGGTTTTCGGCGGCGGTGAGGATCGGGGCCAGCCCGTTGTGCTGCGGGATCAGCACTATTCGCTGCTCGACCGCGTGCTCGCGATCGCGCAGCGGCAGCCCGTCCACGGTGACCTGGCCTGACTGTGGACGCAGCAACCCGGCCAGCGCGGAGAGCAGCGTGGTCTTGCCCGCCCCCGACGAACCGGTGACTGCGAGCATCCTGCCTGCCGCGACGCCGACGGAGATGTCGCGCAGCACCGGGCGATCCTTGCCGTAGGCGACGGTGAGCCGGTCGGCGATGAGCTTCACGATGCCTCCACTTCGGACGCAAGCGCCGCGGCCTCGTCAGCGTCAAACCAGCTCTTCCGTTGGGCGACAAGGGTCGCCGGAGCCAGCAACACAGTGCCGTCCGCCAATGGGTGCACTTTCAGCCTGGTACCAGGAGGAAGGATGGAAAGCACCTCAGGCGGCAGATGCACCGAGCCATCGCGGCCCACGAGGGCGAATTCCTCCCCGAGCTGGCCTTCCGCACCGACCCGGCCATCGCGGATGGTCACCTGGCGGCCCATCCGGGCACCCAGGTCGGGGTCGTGCGTGACCACCACGACAGTGGTCCCAGCGCTGCGCACCGTTTCCAGCGCGGTAATGATCTCGTCGCGAGCGGCGGTGTCGAGCTGGCTCGTCGGCTCGTCGACCAGCAGCAGCCCCGGCCGATGCGCGAGCGCGACGGCAAGAGCCAGCCGCTGCCGCTCGCCCGGGCTCAGCTGGGCCGGACGGCGCCGCAATGACCGGATACTGAGGCCCACCATGGAAAGCACGTCACGCGGGCTCGGCATGTTGTTGACGCCGTGGGCCGAAGCGCCGCGCTGAGCGAAGCGCACATTCTGCTCCGCGGTCAGATAGGGCAACAGATTGCGCTCGGCGCCTTGCAGCACAACGCCTACGGTGGTCGCCCGCATCTTGGCGAGGTCGGCCTCGCTCGCTTTGGCCAGATCGATGTCGTCAATGGACGCTCGCCCGGCCGCGGGCCGGAGCAGGCCGGCCAGCAACGAAAGCAGCGTCGACTTGCCCGAGCCGGAAGGGCCGAGCAGCGCGACCGACTCGCCCGGGGCGATGTCGAGGTCCACGCCACCGAGAGCGACAACGTCGTATCCCTCGAGCCGGTAGATGTAAACCAGCCCACGGCACGTAACCGACGCGGTCATCGAGCAGCACCTCCTCGGGCGAGGCGACCGGCGGTGAGCAGCCCGCCGAGCACGACCACTAGTGCGGCCACCACAGCGACCGGCAATGCCGCCAGCTCGAGCCGCGGAATCAGTGCCAGCCAAAGGTTTTCCGGCGGCGCCACGACGCTCGCGGTGACCAGTGGGAGCCCGGGCAACATCAGCAGAGCCGAACCGAGGCCGGTGCCGATCCCGAGGAGCATTGGCATGACCAACGAGGCCAGCCTTTCTTTGCGCAAGGCGCGGCGAAGCAGTCTAGGTCGAACTCCGGTCGCCCGCAGGGCAGCCATTTCCGCTCGGCGATCGGCGGCGCCGAGTCGCAACCCGAGCAGCAGCACGCCGAGCCCGAGCGCGGCAGCGGCTATCCCAGCCAACAGGAAGAGCCGGAAGCCGAGGGCCGGAGCTCTCCGCCCAAGCTGCTCCAGCTCGCTGTCGATCGTCTGGCTGCGCAGCACTCGCACGCCCTGGTCGGCAAGTTTGCGGTCGAGCCCGGCCGGGGCATCGCTTGCGGCCCATACCTCGTAGCGCAGATCGGAAGCGTCGGCCAGACCTGCGTAAGCCGAGGCCGACCGCACCGCCAGATCGAGGTCGAAGAGCAGCCCGTGCGCCCCGGCGCGGGGCAGCCAATCTGTTTGCCGCACCACGGCAAACTCCTGCTGTACGTCGGCGAAGGAGGGGAAGGCGAAGGAGTCGCCCTCGCCCGGGGCAGTGCCTGAAAGCACTGCGGGGAGGCCGGCCGGAGTGTCCAAATAGGACAGGATCACATCGCCCGGGCCGCTCGACTCCACGACTGCGGTGAGCTTGTCGCCCGCCGAGCTCACCTGGGCCTTGGCCGTGGGGTTCCGGTCCGTCGCGGTCTTCCACGCCTTGGCGTCGTTCAGCCGCGCCGGCACAACCGTTGCGCCGGAACGCACCTCGTTGACCGTCAACGTCGCCCGGATCGGGCCGGCCAGACCGCTGACCCGGCCGACCGCCAAGCCCACCAATCGGCAGCCGCTGGTTCCGGTACACGCCGGAATGATTGCGGGGTAATCCTTTGCGCCCACTTTGAGATCGCCGAGCCAGCTCACTGCCGGCGGCTGACCCGGCGCTGAGATCACCGCGCCAAGTCGCAGCGGCACCTCGCCGACGGCGGAAACGGTTGCCTTGACAGTGATGTCACCGCCGACGGTGGCTCGCTTGGCGGGCGTTCCCTTCAGCTGCCCGGCCAGCGCCGACAGCTCTGCCTTGTTCTGCCCTCGCCACACGGCGACCTGGCTGAGCAGCTCGGACTGGACCCCGATCAGCTCCACCCGGCCCTGCGCATACTGCTCATCGGCCCGGACCACGGCCATCGCGCGGCCGGATGGATCGGCAGCGGCGACCGCGGCCACCAAGGCCTCGGGATGAGCGGCGCTGACTTGGAAAACCGTTGCGGCGCCTAGGGTATCGCGGGCATGGTCGGCGCGCGCCCGCCCGGCGATGTCCCATGAGGCCGCGGCAAACGAGAGCAACGCGACCGCGGCGGTCAACACGACGACCGTGCGAGCCGCTCCCGGCCGGCGCGCAAGCTGAGCCGCGGCAAGGATTCCGGGGATGTGACCGCGCCGCCTCGCGATGGCCAGCCGAAGTCGAGCCCACAACACGAGCAGGCGTCCCGAAACGATGCCCGCGACCAGAGCCAGCGCCGCCGGGGCAAGCAGAGCGAAGGAGGCTGTCCGATCCTGAAGCGCGGCAACGAGACCCACGACCGCCAGCGTCACCACGATCGCCTCAAGGATGCCGGCGCGCTTGCGGGCCCGTTGCGGCACGCGGCGCAGAAGGGTGAGCACCCCGCTGGCAAGGGTCCGCCGAGTCGCCAGCCAGGCCGCCGCGCAGGTCACCAGCAGCCCGGCCGCGGCCGCGACAAAGACAGGCCAACGCAATTCCACGTGTGTACCTGACGCAAGCACCGTCCGGCAGGTGAGCTCCACCAGGGCGAGCCCGGCGAACACCCCGATCGGTGTCGCCAGCACGGTCAATAGGAGTGTCTCGCCCAAGCCAAATCGAGCCGCCCGCGAATTCGGATAGCCGCGCAGCCGGGCGAGCGCCAGCTCCGGCCCACGTTCCTCGGTCAGCGCCGCCACCAAAAGGAAAAGCACGACCCAGGCGAGCAACAGCAACGGCACCGCGATCAGCGGCACCGACCGGCTCAGCGCGGCCTGATCCTTGGCCACATCGTCCGCAATGGACAGTAGCGCCGTTTCCAGCTGCAACTCGGCCGCGTTGAGGCTGAGCCCGAGTGCCCCGAGCTCGGTGCGCAACACCGGTATGTCGTCGAGCCGGACGGCGTCGGCGCGCAACGGGTACGTCAGCTTCACCGCGACCGCTGTGGCGGACGGAAGCCGGACATCGTCCTCGGCGCCGGTGAAGATCGCATCGAGGCGAGGCACGCCGCCCTCGGCCGCCTGTGCCGAGTGCGCGAAGTAGGTGCTGTTTCCCCAGTAGACGGAGTTGGCGTCCTTGGGTGTGTAAAGGCCAACGACCGTAAGCCGCTTCCCGGTGCCTTCGCCCTTGACTGTCTTGAAGGTCAGCTGGTCACCGACCTTGATCCCGGCCTCGGTGGCGGAACGCTGGCTGATCACCACCTGCTCGGCGTCGATGGCACAGGCACCGGTGACCGTCAGCTGGGCACAAGCACCTACTCGCCAGGCCAGGCGCGAGGAGAACCTTCCCCCCAACGGTGCGGTCAGCTGAGAGTCGGTCTCCACCGAGGTGATCGGACGGTCAAGCACTCCCGCAAGATGCGGTGCCTTCTTAAACGCAGTGTCGACAAGCACCTTGGCCTCGGACACCGACTGCTGCGCCGGGTCAAATGCGCCACCGGACGCGCCCGCGGCACTTCCCTCCGCGCTGACGGTCACCGAAGCCGCCGTTACCGGGGCCGCGCGCATCCCATCGGTCAACACCGACTGGGCGGCGGCCCGGCCGTAGGCCGGGATCAGGACCGCGGCCAAAGTCGCGAAAGCGGCGAGCAGCAGGACGACGAGGGAACGGCCCGACCGGTACCGGATGCCACGCAGCATGACGGACCAACCGGTCACGGGTCGCCTCCTGAGGAATGGGGATGGGCGGGGCTGCACCACCTTAGCCAGTGGTTAAGGACGGGCGAAACCCGCTCACCTTCTAAGAGATGCCGTCAAGCAGCCGGGTCGACGCAGCGTATGGGTCAAGGCGACCCTCCGCAACCTCAGCCGCGAGCTCGGCCAGGCCTTCGCCCGGCAGCTCGGCGAACTTGGCTCGAAGCTGACCCAGCGCCAGCGCCTCGATCTCGGCGGCCGCGCGATGCCTGCGGCGCTTCGTCAGCTCACCTGTCCGCTCGAGCCACAGGCGATGTTCTTCCAGCGCCTCGACCACCTCGTCGATGCCTTCGTTTCGCACCGCTACGGCTTTGAGCACCTTGGGCCGCCACTCACCGGGCGAGCGCTCACTCCCGCCAAGCGCGATCATGCCTTGGATGTCGCGATAGGTGTTGTCGGCGCCATCGCGGTCGGCCTTGTTCACCACGAAGATGTCAGCGATCTCCAAGATGCCGGCCTTCACCGCCTGGATCGCGTCGCCCATGCCCGGCGCGAGGAGCACGACGGTGGTGTCGGCCAGGCTGGCGATCTCCACCTCGGCCTGTCCAACCCCGACTGTCTCGACCAGCACCACCTCACACCCGGCCCCGGCCAGCACCCGGACAGCCGCGGGCGTGGCAGCGGCCAGGCCGCCGAGGTGCCCGCGGCTCGACATGGATCGGATGTACACACCGGGATCGATGGCATGATCCTGCATGCGCACCCGGTCACCCAGGATCGCACCGCCGGTGAACGGGCTCGACGGGTCGACCGCGAGCACCCCGACCCGCCTGCCCCGCTTGCGGAAGGCGCGGACCAGCTCATTCGTGGTGGTCGACTTGCCCACGCCCGGCGAGCCGGTGATGCCGATAACGACAGCCTTCACCGAGTCTGACCCGAGTGCCGCCGCGATCTCGGGCAGCGCTGGATCGCCCGACTCCACCAGCGTGATGAGCCGGGCGACCGCGCGGGGATCACCCGCGCGGGCTCGCTCGACCAGGTCGTCGATCACTGCTTCGGCACCCGCAGCAGGAGCGCGTCGCCCTGCCCGCCGCCACCACAGAGGGCGGCCGCACCAAGGCCTCCACCGCGGCGCTTGAGCTCCAGCACGAGCGTCAGGGCAAGGCGTGCCCCGGACATCCCGATCGGGTGGCCCAACGCGATCGCGCCACCATTGACATTGACGATCGCCGGATCGACACCAAGGTCGCGAGTGGACTGGATGCCGACCGCTGCGAAAGCCTCATTGATCTCAATCAGATCGAGGTCGGCCGGGGATAGGCCTTCCTTGGCCAACGCATGCTGGATCGCGTTGGAGGGCTGAGAGTGCAGCGAGTTATCCGGGCCTGCCACATTGCCGTGCGCGCCGATCTCGGCGAGCCAGCTCAGCCCCAGCTCTTCTGCCTTCTCCTTGCGCATGACAACCACGGCCGCGGCACCGTCGGAGATCGGCGACGAGGAGCCGGCCGTGATCGTGCCGTCCTTCGCGAAGGCCGGGCGGAGCCTGCTCAGCGTCTCGACGGTGGTATCTGCCCGCACACCCTCATCCTCGGCGACCACGATCGGATCTCCCTTGCGCGCCGGAATAGTCACCGGCGTGATCTCCTCGGCGAAGTTGCCGTTCTTCTGTGCGGCGGCCGCACGCTGGTGCGAGGCGGCGGAGAAAGCGTCCTGCTCTTCGCGGCTGATGCCGAGCTTGGAGACGAATCGCTCGGTGGACTCACCCATCGAGACCTTGTCCCACGGGTCGCTTAGGCCGTCGAGCGCGGTGTGATCCTTGATCACGACGTCGCCGTACTTGTATCCGGTGCGCTGACCCATCAGCAGATGCGGGGCATTGGTCATCGACTCCATGCCACCGGCGACGATGATGTCGGCCTCGCCCGCCCGGATCAGTTGATCGGCCAGCGCGATCGCGTCGAGGCCGGAAAGGCAGACCTTGTTGATGGTCAGAGCCGGGACCGACATCGGGATGCCAGCCTGCGCCGCGGCCTGGCGCGCGGGAATCTGCCCGGCTCCGGCCTGCAGCACCTGACCCATGATCACATACTGCACCTGATCGGGGCTGACCCCGCCACGCTCCAGGGCCGCCTTGATGGCAGCCGCGCCGAGCTGCGTGGCTTGCAGGTCCTTAAGGTTGCCCAGCAGCCGACCCATGGGGGTACGCGCACCGCTGACGATGACTGAGGACATATCGGGGACCCTCTCCGACAAGATTTGGGGACTTAACGATGGTTCGGTCAGACTAACCAACATGAGCTCCGACCTGACTAGGAACCACGTCACACCGATAGGACTGCTACGCATCGACCATGTCGGTGTCGCGGTGCCCGATCTGGACGCAGCGATCGACTTCTATCAGCGTACCTTCGGGATGACCTGCGTCCACGTGGAGGAGAACGAGGAGCAGGGGGTGCGTGAGGCGATGCTGCAGGTGGGCCCGAGCCCCGAGGGCGGCTGCGTACAACTGCTCGCTCCACTGCGGCCCGAGTCCCCGATCGGGAAGTTCCTGGAGCGCAGCGGTCCTGGGGTGCAACAGGTGGCGTACACAGTGGCAGACATCGATGCGACCTGCGCTGCGCTGCGTGAACGCGGCGTGCGGCTGCTCTATGACGAGCCGAAAATCGGTACCGCAGGATCCCGGATCAATTTCATTCACCCGAAGGACGCGGGCGGTGTGCTGGTGGAGTTGGTTCAGCTCAATATCGAGTGAGCTTTATAGGCGTTTAACCCCTTATGGGGGAATTCCTAAAACGAAGAGAAGTTTTTCACGCGGTCGCCTTCGCCGGTGTCCTGGGAGCTGCTGGGCTCGCCGCCGTGGCGAACCCGCGAGCAACGCAAGCCGTCCCTGGTCAGGCCCGCCGTGGCCCCGAGCCGGTTGCGGCACCTGACCCCGAGCAGCGCTATGTCCAGCTGGTGCCCGCTGGCGACGGGATCATCTACGGTCTGCAGGCCAACGGTGAGCTGGTCTGGCTGCGCCACCTCGGGTGGCAGGACGGCAACCCATCCTGGGCCAATGGCGGCACGCCGAGGGTGCTCGACGCCGGCTGGCTGAGCTTCCGCTGGGTCCTCGCGAGCCGCGATGGCCAACTCTTCGGGGTGACCCAGGACGGCCAGGTCACCTGGTTTCGATACCTGTTGTCCAATCCGGAAACCGGCGAGGGCAAGTGGGCGTCCGGCAGCGGCGCGGTGATCCGCAGCCGGCTCGGCAACTACGCACACGTATGTGGCGGGCCGGACGGCGTGATCTACGGGGTGCAGCCGTCCTCGCGCCGGCTCTTCTGGCATTGCTATCAAGCCGCTGACGGGAGCAGTGGAGCTTCCGCCTGGTCCGGCAACGGGGTTCCGGTCGCGATTGGCATGGCATGGACTCGGCCCATCACCCAGTCGATCGGTGCACACCTGGTCACCCTGCCGTTCACCGATCCCAACGGCTTTCTCTACGACCGGGACGGCGACAAGCTCACTCGCCATCACTATGCCGGCGCGGACGGCTGGGATGAAAGTTTTGAGTCCGGACCGCTTCCTCCAGGATGGGCCGACCTCAGGATGGCCATTCCCATGGGCGATGGTGTCTTCTACACCATCGACAACGCCCGCCGCAGCGAACCCGTGCGAGCCGAAGAACTGGTGTGGCGCCGGACGATCAAAGCGGCAGACAATGCCACTGAGGTCAGCTGGACCAGTGACCGGGATCGTGTGGTGGCCAAGGGTTTCACGATCGAGCCCCATGCCGCGCTTCAGGGCTATCCGCTCACATTGTCCGCGCCACAGGGCTCGAACCTTGGGCTCGCAGTCTCCACCGGGCATTCGAAGTACAAGGTCAGTGTGCTGCGACTCGCCCCACGAGGCGTCCTCTCATCTGCCACGAGAGTGGAAGGCGGGCTGCAAATGTTGCCCGCGGACTACCGCTCGGCTGGATGCGGCTGGAACACCACCGTGGAAGTCCAGATAGGACAGGACTGGGAGTCGGGAATCTACGCCGCACGGCTGGAAGCAGATGGCGGCAGATGTTTCGACATTCCTTTTGTGGTACGCCCGTCGGAGCCGGCCGCACCCGTGGCCTATCTCTGGCCGACCTTCACCTACAACGCCTACAACGATTGGGGCGGGCACAGCAGGTACACCCCCGGGCCGGACACCGGCCGCCGCAAGCTCTCCCTACGCCGGCCGAGCATCTTCAACAACGTTGACGCCGCCCCGGACCCGAAGCTGATGGGGGACCTGACCCTGCTTCAGTGGCTTGCCAGGGAGCGGATCCCGGTCGACTGCTATCAGGACGGCGACCTCGATGGCGACGGCTCGTGGCTCTCCCATTACCGGGCCTTGGTGCTCGGAATCCACCCCGAATATTGGACCGACCGGATGTACGACCGCCTCACGCAATACCTCGCGGACGGAGGCCGCTTGATCTATCTCGGCGGAAACGGGATCTACGAACGAGTTCAGACGGACGGTAAAGCCGGCCAGACCTTCCGCACGGCAGATGGCGGGCGGGATCTCTTCCGTGACCTGGGCCGGCCCGAAACTCAGCTGCTGGGAGTCGCCTATCACGGGTTATCGTGGGGGACCTTCGCTCCCTATCGGGTGGCACAGGATCACCCACTGCTGGCCGGGACACGGCTGAGGACCGGAGACCATTTCGGAGAGTCCGGCGAGATGGGCGCGGCCAGCGGCTGGGAGGTGGATCGGCGAGGGCTACCCGGCAGCGCAGGTGAAGAACATGTGATCGCGGAGGGACAGAACCCGCGCAGCGGTGCCGAAATGGTGTTCAGGCCCGGCCCCAATGGCGGCTGGGTATTCAGTGCCGGCTCGCTGACCTTCGTAGGATCGCTGGCGAAGGACGCCGCCGTGCGCAAGATTGTGCGCAATGTGTTTGATTTAGTAATTTAGTCGAATCTCGTACTTAGAGATCCTTTCGGGCGTTTAATCCCCATGTGAGAGGATTGATCGGGCGGAGAGAAGTTATTTGTGCTGCGGCGATGGCTGGTGCCTTCGGTGCGGCGGGCACAGCAGGCGCTCTCGCCGGGCTATCCGCCGGTTCCACCGAGGGCACCGCCGAACCAGCGCAGCCGGATTCGCCTCAGGAAACAGCGCCTCCCCTTGCCCCGGCGCAGGAAGTCCGCGCATTTCAGCTTGCCCCACCCGATCCGGAACAGCGCTATGTCCAGGTGGTGCCCGGTGGGAACGGGATCATCTATGCCGTGCAGGCCAACGGGGCGCTGGTCTGGCTGCGCCACCTGGGCTGGCAGGACGGCAGCCCGGCCTGGGCCAACGGTGGTGAGCCGAGAATCATTGACGAAGACTGGCTGCGGTTCCGCTGGGCGCTCGGCGGTCGTGATGGGCGACTGTATGGGGTCACCGGGGACGGCGAGGTGACCTGGTTCAGGTACCGGTTGTCTGATCCAGATACTGGCGCCGGAGACTGGGCGGCGCGGAGCAGCTCGGTGATCAAGACCCGGCTTGGCCACTATGACCACGTTTTCGGCGGCCCGGACGGCGTGATCTATGGGCTCCGCCATGACGACTGGAAGCTCTATTGGCACCGATATCTGGCCGATGACGGCACCACCGGCCCGTCGGCCTGGGCCGGCTTCGGCCTGCGCTCCCACATCGGCTCAGCCGGCACTGCGCAACCGTTCGTGGACCCGGAAGGGTTCATCTACGAACGCCATCACAGCATGCTTTCCCGGCGCAAGTACATCGGCTCGGACGGCGACCCCAAGGCGTGGGCCGATGACGGTAAAGCGGGACAGGTCACAGCGAGCTGGGAAGACCTGCGGTTGATCGTGGCCATGGGTGGCGGGGTCTTCTACACCGTGGGCAACGCGCGGCGCAGCGAACCCATCCGCGCCCAGGAACTCATCTGGCACAAGCAGACCAGCCCGACGCCGAATGTCAGTGCGGTCAGCTACCTGGGCGGCGGCACCCGGCAGGTGGCTTCCGGATTCACCGTCGAACCCCTTGCCGCCCTTCAGGGTTACGCGGCGGCGCTCTCGGTGCGGCCGGGCGAGAAGCTACAGCTGGCCGTGTCGACCGGGCACCGTGAGTACACCGTCACGATGCTGCGGCTGGCCGCGGAGAACGGATCGAACGAGGTGGTCGCCTCCGCCGCGGGCGTCGCCGGCAAGTTGCAGACGCTGGCGAACGGCTATCGCTCGGCCGGCTGCGGCTGGCTCGCCGACACCACTGTCCAGATTGGAGCGAGGTGGCCTTCGGGTCTCTACGCGGCCAAGCTGGAGGCCGAGGGTGGCCGGCGTTTTGACATTCCTTTCGTGGTACCACCGAAAAAGCCCGCAGCAAAGGTGGCCTTCCTCTGGCCCAGCTATACCTACCTCGCCTACAACGACTGGGGCGGCCACAGCCAGTACACCCCGGGGCTGAACGGCCGGACGCGAACCTTCTCCCTCCACCGCCCGAGCATCTTCCACAACGCCGATGTCGCACCGGACTTCAAACTCGGCGGCGATCTCCTCCTGCTGCGCTGGCTGGCGTCGAAGCAAATCCCGGTCGACTGCTACCAGGACGGAGACCTCCACGCGGGCAACTCGTGGCTGTCCCAATACCGCGCCCTCGTGCTCGGAGTGCACCCCGAGTATTGGTCCGAGCGGATGTACGACCACCTCGCCGCCTACCTCGCCGGTGGCGGCCGGCTGATCTACTTGGGCGGCAACGGAATCTACGAACGGGTGCAGACGAGCCCCGACGGCACCGCGTTGACCTTCCGCAAGCCGAACGGGCAGCGCGACGTCTACCGCAGCTTCGGCCGCTCAGAGGCCCAGCTGCTCGGCGTCTCCTATCACGATCCCGCCTTCGGCACCCGTGCGTCTTACGCCGTCAAACGAGACCATCCACTCCTAGCCGGTACCGGCCTGAAAGTGGGCTCGGTCTTCGGCGAGCACGGCGCTTTGGGCGCTGCGAGCGGATGGGAAGTGGACCGGCGCGGCATGCCAGGCAGCGCGGGTGAGGAGCACGTGATCGCCGAGGGTCAGAACCCGCGAGGCGGTGCCGAGATGGTGTTCCGCCCTGGTCCGAACGGCGGCTGGGTATTCAGCGCGGGATCGGTTACCTTCGTGGGAGCGCTGACAAAGGACGCGGCGATCAGCCGCCTGGTGCGCAATGTCTTCGATCTGGCAACAGCGGGATAAGTCTCATAAACAGTTTTGAACAACAATTAGTTGGCCTGCTGTTAAGTGCTCTGCCCAAGCGAGATCTGAGGGCCTACCGTGAGCAAGTAACGCCCCTCCCGGTCGGCGCTAACTGGGCCCGGCTGGGAGGCGGATAGCCACCCAACAACAGCAGCAGATCCACGTTCCTGGGGAGGAGCGCATGGCAGTGAGAGGTCACAAGGCTCAGGCCACTCACTGCCATACCCACAAAGTCGGTTACTGCCACTCCCAGCGCATGCCCATGATCCCCGGCGGAACGTCGTAGGCGACGAGATGGGCGCCGTGGGTGTTGCCGATCCAGACCTCCTTGACCCCCTGATCCGGAGCCCCCACCGTGCGACGCTCAAAGCGATAGCAACGTGCGGGCACCGCGGCCGGGTCGAATTGCACCTGGAGCACGAAGTCGCCCACCGGTGCGGCGAAGGCGCGGTAGTAGTTGTTCGCGGGTTCCACTGAGGCGCTGAGGAATTCGAATTCCACCACCGCGGTTTCTCCCGCGGACAGCACCCGGTCGAAGATAAGCTCCGCGGCCAGCAGCCCACCGTCCACATCGGACCGTATTCGGCCGACTCTGCAATTGCGCACTGCAATTATCTTCATCTGCGGGCGGCTCATGTCATCGGTGCGGAAGACCCCGACGGCCCGGGAGACGCGGTCCACATTGGCTCGCAGCACCTGCCGAGTGGTGAGACTGATCTCCTGTTGCGCCGCGCCGACGACGTAGAGGTCGTGCAAGCTCATCCGGGTGAGCTCCTGATGCATCCGGTTGTCCAGCTCACCCAGCATCTTTACGACACTCGTCGAATCCTCGAAAAGCCGGTCGATGTCAAGGAATCCGGCCGGGTGCGCGAGCCAGCGGCCCCGGGGCCGGCGCGGGCCGAGCTGCGAGATCAGCGACTCTGTCGGCAGGCCCAGGATCTCCTCCAGCAGCCGCACCGCCCGCAGGGAGTCGGGGCGCTCAGGCCTGCTTCGCCCCCGCCGCCAATAACTCAGGGTGGTAAGGCTGACCGAGATCCCTTGCACGGCAAGGCGTTCCTGGATCTCCTCCAGTCGCATCCCGCTGGCTTCGATCGCCAGATGCAGGACAGCGGAGAAGGGACCCGTCCGTAGCGCGTGCGCGAGATCGCGACGCAGCGTCTCAGCGCGCACAGACTCCATATTCGGTGAGTATCGTCAGGCTTTTGGTTCTTCGCTACCCCTACTAGATTCGAGCGGCATAGCTTGCGATCAAGTCGGCGGGCAGTTGCCCAAGGTCGGTCACCCGCAGGAAGTCGCCCAGATTCGTTCCCGTGCATTCGGAGTCGACGTTTTTGGCGCCACCGCGGCTCTCCACATCTGCCCGGTGCACGGTGCGGAAGTCGATGGAGAAGCGAGTCAGCCCGGAGTGATTCGGCACCGTCGAGTGCAGCTGCGCCCCCGAGAAGATCATGAGCCCGCCCGGCGGGGTGATGACCCTGATCTCCGGTTCGGGACTGATCTGCTCCAGCGCCTTCGGCTGCTCGCGGGTCTCGGTGTCCACCTGCGCCGCGGCCATCTGCCGGCCACCGGCCACCCACTCCGCGTAGTCGTATCCGGAGGAGCTATTGCGTACCGGGTTGGAGAAGTAGGCCGGGTGGAAGGCCATCACATTCGACTCGGCCACCTCGTAGACCGGCAGCCACCAGTTCAGCTGACAGAAGGGCGCGGAGAACCAGGTATCCCGGTGCGCGTGGAACTGATAGGTCAGCCCGGCGTTCAGATAATCACTCGTCATCGTGCGCAACCGCGGCACGTCGAAATGGGTCTGCTCCAGCTCGATGCCGAGATCTACAAAGATGTCGCGCAACAGCTCTTTGCACCGCGGATGGTTGATGAAGGTCGGCTTCAGCTTGGCCAGCACGTCGACATACTCGGGACCGGTCATGTGGTGCTGCGCGTCCGGCGGGAAGTGCGGCGCGAAAGCCTCTTCCGCCATGCCACGGGCGAAGTCGGCCAGCGCCCGGGTGCCCGGAGTCGGGCTGAACACAAAGATGTCACCGCCGAAGAGCCGGCTTCGGCGCTCCTCGTCGGTCATGGTGGAGTCAAAGTAGACGACGGTCACGCGACATACTCTGGCCATCCGTTGGTCCCACCGCTGTCAGGTATCGGACGCGTGGCCAAACACACTCGTTGGTGGAGTTCTTCACAAACCGGTTCCGCGCTTAACTACTGGTAAGTAACGTCCGGTTCATGCGATACATCCTCGACGCGATCATGGAGGCGGAGAATTCCGCCGATCCAGCTAACGAGCTGCGCAAACTGGCGAGCGTGGCGGCTCCCGAGAGCTATCAGGGCATGGTGGTACGCGCCGAGGAGACCAACATGTTCGAGGGTCTGGCCACCAAGGAGAAAGACCCGCGCAAGGCACTGCATCTGCAGGAGGTGCCGACGCCTGAGCTGGGCCCGGGCGAGGCGCTCATCGCCGTGATGGCCAGCGCGGTCAACTACAACACGGTGTGGACCTCCATCTTCGAGCCGATGTCCACCTTCGGCTTCCTCAAGCGCTACGGGAAGCTCTCGCCGCTGACCGCGAAGCACGACCTGCCCTATCACGTGGTCGGATCGGACGCGGCCGGCGTGGTGCTGCAAGTCGGTGCCGGGGTGACCCGCTGGCAGGCCGGCGACGAGATCGTGGCGCACTGCCTGAGCGTCGAGCTGGAAGAAGCGGCCGGCCACGACGACACGATGCTCGACCCGCAGCAGCGGATCTGGGGATTTGAAACGAACTTCGGCGGCCTGGCACAAGTCGCCGTCGTCAAAGCCAATCAGCTCATGCCCAAACCGCGTCACCTGACATGGGAAGAGGCAGCGAGCCCGGGGCTGGTCAACTCCACCGCCTATCGGCAGCTGGTCTCACACCACGGCGCGAACATGAAGCAGGGCGACGTCGTGCTGATCTGGGGGGCGAGCGGTGGGCTCGGTTCCTACGCCACCCAGATGGCACTCAACGGCGGTGGGATTCCGGTGTGCGTGGTGTCCAGCCCGGACAAAGCCGAGCTGTGCCACCGGATGGGAGCGGAGCTGGTGATCGACCGGGCCGCCGAGGGCTACAAGTTCTGGGCCGACGAGCACACCCAGGATCCGGCCGAGTGGAAGCGTTTCGGGGCAAGGATTCGCGAGCTCACCGGCGGCGAAGACCCGGACATCGTCTTCGAGCATCCGGGCCGGGAAACCTTCGGCGCGAGCGTTTTCGTGGCCAAGCGCGGCGGCACCATCGTGACCTGTGCTTCCACAAGCGGTTTTGAACATCAATACGACAACCGGTACCTGTGGATGTCACTCAAACGGATTATCGGCAGCCACTTTGCCAACTACCGCGAAGCATGGGAGGCGAATCGGCTCATAGATCTTGGTCGTATTCATCCCACGCTATCCAAGACTTACCCGCTCGAGCAGACCGGGCAGGCCGCCTTCGATGTCCACCGCAACGCCCACCAGGGCAAAGTCGGAGTTTTGTGCCTTGCCCCCACAACGGGTCTAGGTATTAGAGATCAGGAAAAACGGGCGCGGCATCTGGATGCGATCACCAGATTCAGCGGCGTCTAGGCAACGGCACATATTCCCACAGCAAAACTGGCCCTACGCTATTGCGAAAGACCGGGGTGTATCTGGGAGTATGTGCCAATGCCCCAGCAGCAGACTTCCCCCAATAACAACATGGACTTTTTCGAGGGCGCCGTGAGTACTCAGCAAGACTTCACCGTCGTGCTGCGCGGGTACGAGCGGAACCAGGTCGATGCCGCCATAGGTCGCCTGACCGCCAACCTCTCGCAGTCAGAGCAGGCGCGCAATGAGGCCGAGCAGCGCATGAACGACGCTCAGCGTCGTCTGCGCCAGGCCGAGCAACGGCTCGGCGCGGTGGACCAGAAGCTCGCCGACGCCAGCAAACAGCTCGAGGAGAACAGCCGCCCAACGCTGTCCGGCCTCGGCACCAGGGTTGAGCAGATTTTGCGGCTCGCCGAAGAGCAGGCCAACGACCACCGCGGTGAGTCCAAACGGGAGTCCGAGGGCATCCTGTCGGCGGCTCGCCTCGAGGCTCGCGAGATCACTGACAAGGCGCGTGCTGAAGCAGCGGCCATGAAGGCGACCGCCGAGCGGGAAGCGGGCAACCTGCGCACCGCCGCCGAGCGTGAAGCGGCTGAGGTTCGGGTGCAGGCCCGCCGCGAAGCCGACACCCTGCGTGCCGACGCCGACCGTGAGACCAAGCAGTTGCGCACCGCGACCTCGCATGAGGTGGCCGAGCTCAAGGCGACCGTCGAGCGTGAGGTGGCCACCTTGCGTGCCACCGCCGAGCGTGAGATCACCCAGTTGCGTGCCAAGGCTGCTCGTGAGGCCGAGGAGAAGCGCGCCGAGGCGTCGAAGCTGCTGGCTGACGCCCGGGACAAGCGCGACAAGGATCTGCAGGCTCTCGCGCTGGAGCTGGCTGAGCGCCGGGAGAAGACCGAGCGCGAAGAGACACAGCGTCACTCGGCAGCTGTTGCCGCCACGCAAAAGCTCGTCGGCGAGGCCGAGGAGCGCGCTCGTGCCGCAGAGGACCGGGCCAAGGAGATCGAGCAGCGGGCCGAGGCACGCCGCATCGAGTCCGAGCGCAGCGCCTCCGAAACGGTCGAGAAGGCTCGCGCCGGTGCTGAGAAGGCGCTCAACGAGGCCAAGTCCGAGGCACACCGTCTCGTCAGCGAGGCCCGCAATGAGGCCGAGCTGACCACCGGTGCCGCCCGTCGCGAGGTCGATGATCTCACCCGGCAGAAGGACGCGGTCACCGCGCAGCTGGGTCAGATGCTCTCCGGCCTGGCCGGCATCGTCCCCGGGATCCCCGCCGCTGACAAGGCGAAAGCCAAAGAAGGCGCATAGTTCTTAGGCAAAGTCCTGGTACATCTGACCCCTGGTCAGGTGTACCAGGGCTTTTTATGTGAAGATGGACCGCATGTCGCACGGCGGAGACCTATTCGCGCTCGGCGAGGGCGTGGCATCCGAACCCAGTTTTGACGTGGCGTTTAAGGGATATGACAAACGCCAGGTCGATCGCTATGTCACCCAGGTTGAGTCAGACCTGGCGACGTTGGCTGCGGAGCGGGACCAAGCCTTCGCCCAGATGCAAGCGCTGGCGGGCCAGGTGCAGCAGCTGCAAGTTGAGCTCGCTGACGTGGCCAGGCGTGCGGTGCCCTCTCGCGTTTCCTTCCGCCACCTCGGTGGCCGGGTGGAGCAAATCCTCAGTCTCGCCGAGGAGCAGGCCTCCGACATCGTGGGCCAGGCGCAGCAGGAGATCGCGGATCAGCGTTCCGAGGCTGAGCGCCTCCTAGCCGATGCACGCGAGCGCACCTCGCTGGCCGTTCGCGACTTCGATCTGGCACTTGCCTCTCGCCGTAAGGAAGAGCTGAAGCTCGACGAGCAGCGGCGTAATCAGGTGGCCGACGAGACCCAGCGGATGCGAGCCGAGGCGCGGGAGCTGTTGGCCCACGCGCAGCAGGAGGCTCAGGCCCTGCGGACGGCCGCGGCAACCGAGGCGGCGGGTCGCCGGGTGCAAACGGATAAGGATCTCGCCCAGGCCAAGGCAGACGCCGAGCAGCGCGCGGCGGCGATGATCGCGGAGGCGACCCAGCGTCTTGCCGTCGCCAATGAGGAGGCCGAAAAGCGGCTCTCCACCTCGAAGAACGAGGCCGAGCGACTGCTTACCGCGGCGCAGGCAACGGCCGCGCAGCGCGCCGCCGAGGCCGACCAGTTGCTCACCTCGACCAAGGCCGAGACGCAGAAGAAGCTGAATGCGGCGCAGACGACCGCGGAGCAGAGCATCGCCGCAGCCAAGGCGGAGGCGGCGAAGCTGATCTCCGACGCCCAGGACAAGACCGAAGAGTTGCGCGCGATCGGGCAGGACGATCTGAAGCAGGCC
The DNA here is from genome assembly GCA_003543035.1 of Micromonosporaceae bacterium. Taxonomy (GTDB): domain Bacteria; phylum Actinomycetota; class Actinomycetes; order Mycobacteriales; family Micromonosporaceae; genus Rhizocola. The sequence goes on from DPJL01000070.1 coordinate 25,105, forward strand.
AAGCAGCTCGCCGAGCAGGAGCGCGCCGCCACGGCCACGGTGCAGAAGGCACTTGCCGAGGCTCAGCAGGCGCACGAGGCCAAGCAGCAGGATGTTGCTCAGCTGGCGGAGCGCCTCGTCGAGCTCAAGCAGCAGCTGGCCACCGAGCTGGAGCGGCTGACCAAGGCGCAGCGCGAAGCGGAGCAGGCTGAGCGACGTAGGGTTGCCGCCGCTCAGAGACCGTCCAATGAGGACAGTGAGAACAGCAACGGTGAGGCCACCCAGGTGCTGCCCAAGGCGGAGGTAGCCAAGCCGGAGGCAGCCAAGCCGGATGTCGAGGCCACGCAGGTGCTCAAGAAGGCGGAAGAGGTTGAGGATCCGTCAGTAGCAGCGGAGCCCGGACGCTGACGCTCACGCCGTGTTGGGCCGCCCACGCGAGACTGGTGCGCTTTAACGCCGCCGCAACGCCTTTGCCCCGCCACTCGCGGCGAACCGCGGTGTAGGCGTGTTCGGCTCGCTGCGACTGATCCTCGTCCGGCGGAAGCCGAAGTACTCAGCGAAGGCGAGTGAGCCGGGATCGTCGACGTTGCTGCCTGCGATCTGGAAGCCTTGCGCCGCCGCATGATCGGCGAGGATGCGCAACAGCGCCGTGCCAACTCCTTGCCGTGCACAGCCAGGAGAACCTGCCGCCACAACCTTCAACATGCGCGCATGCTATGCCGTCGGCGTCAGCTCCATGACAGCTTTATTCACGTGGAAGGCCTCGGCATAGGGGGACCGGCATTCGATGCCGCGCAGCTTCATCAGGCTGAGGAAAGTCTCCTCACTCCACCAATCCCGGCCGTGCTGGGAGGGGAAGCACTTGTCCAGCAACTCCGCCTTGCGGCGCGCCAACTCCGAGCTCACCGGCAGGTACAGGTTGGGCCGGCCGAGATCGCCGTCCCACTTGGGGATCTCGTATTGCAGGTGCAGGGCGTTGCGGAATGCCGTCGGGGCAAGCTCTCCCAACAGCCGATGATCCTGATGCGCATCGCCGCGCCATGGCGACAGCACCAGATCGGCTTGCGGCAGCACGGCCGCGGCGTCTTCGATGATCTGCTTGACTTCCGCCCAGTGCCCGGGCAGTCGTCCATCCGGAAGGTCATGCAGGCCAAAGGAAAGCTGTGCCCCGGGCACGAAGGCATGGGCCGCGGTCACCGCTTCGGCGTGCCGTTGCGGCGACCCGGCGCAGACCACGTAGTGCACGCGCAAATCCGGCGACGCCAGGGACAGCAAGGTCGCGCCGGCAGCGATCTCGATGTCGTCGCAATGCGCCCCGATCACCACGACCTGGCGCACCCCGTTGAGACTCAGGCGCATCGGCTCGGATCCCACAGCATCCATGGGCACTCCCCACGGAGGTACATCTCTTCCAGCTCAGCCCGGTCCTTGAAGGTGTCAGCCGCCCGCCAGAACCCGTCAAAGCGTTGGGCCAGCAGCTCTTTGCGCCCCACGAGGCGGCTGAAGGCGTGCGGCACCATGTCCTCGCCCTCGCGCAGCTCATCGAAGATACCTTGGCGCATAACGAAATAGCCGCCGTTCTCCCACTGGCCGTCGCGCAGTTCACGTACGCCGGTGACTATCCCGTCGCCGGCGATGTCCACCACATGGTGCGTGGAGGGTGGGGGCACCGCGAGCATGCTGACCGTGGCGGCCGACTCCTGGAACCGTTGCACCAGTTCCGGAAGCGGGGCGTTGGTCAACGTGTCCGCATAGTTGGCAAGGAAAATCTCCTCGCCCGCGACGTGGGGCCGCACCCGGGCCAACCGCTCGCCAATGCTGGCACGCAGACCGGTGTCGATAAAGGTGATCTTCCAGTCGGTGATGTCGGTGGAGTGCAGCTGCAACTCCCGTCCGCCGGAGGCCAGCGTGAAGTCGTTGCTCAGTGTCTCGTCGTATTTGAGGAAGTAGTCCTTCACCGCCGCGGCACCATAGCCAAGGCAGAGAATGAAGTCGGTGTGACCGAAGTGGGCGTAGTAACGCATGACATGCCACAGCAGCGGCCGGTCACCGATCATCGACATCGGCTTGGGTGCACTGCCCTGACCGTCGCGCATCCGCAAACCAAAGCCACCACAGAAGAGCACTACCTTCATGCGATCTCCAAAGACGGGATCGGGAAAACGAGGCGGCCGCCCCACTCGCGTACATAGGAAAGCTGCGCGGTGAGCTCGGTCCGAAGATTCCACGGCAAAACCAGGATGTAATCGGGTTTGTCCAGGCCGATGCGCGAAGGGTCGTGAATGGGGATATGGGTACCAGGTAAGAACATCCCGTGCTTATGCGGATTGCGATCGACGGTGTATTCGAGCAGATCGCTTCGCACCCCGCAGTGATTCAGCAGGGTGTTGCCCTTGCCCGGAGCGCCATAGCCGACGACCCGCTTGCCCTCTGCCTTCGCGGCGAGCAGGAACTTCACCAGATCGCTCTTGATGCCGAAAACCGATGACGCGAAGCCCATGTGGCCCTCGACCGTGTGCAGGTCTGACTCGAGCTCGAGGACCTCTTTCACCCGCACGCTCGCCGCGCCGGCCGTGGCTGAGGGGCGCGCGAAGATCCGCAGCGATCCGCCGTGGGTGCCGATAAGCTCAACGTCGGTGACGACCAGCCCGGCCGTGGCCAGAGCCCGTTGCGCGGTAAGGAGAGTCAGATAGTGGTAGTGCTCGTGGTAGATCGTGTCGTACTGGCTGCCCCGCATCATCGTCAGCAGATGCTGCACCTCGATGGTGACCAAACCTTCCGGCTTCACGAGCGCGGCCAGACCGGCCGTGAAGCCGATCAGATCCGGGATGTGGGCGTAGACATTGTTCGCCGCGACGAGATCTGCGCGACCGTATTGCTCCGCAAGCGCTGCGCCGGTCTCGGCGGTGAGGAATTGGTTCTCCGTGCGGATGCCTTTGGCCCGGGCCACCTCGACGATGTTCGACGCCGGCTCCACCCCGAGGACGGGCACTCCCGCGGACACGAAATGCTGCAACAGGTACCCGTCATTGCTGGCAACTTCGGTCACCAGGCTGTCCTTGGTCAACCCGAGTTCGGCGATCATGCGCTGGGCATACTGCCTTTGGTGCTCCACATAACTGTCCGAATAGGACGAGAAATAGGCATAGTCGGAAAAGATCTCCTCCCCCGGCACGTAGGCGGGCAACTGCACCAGGAGGCAATTCGAGCAGATGCGCACGTGTAGCGGGTAGAAGCTCTCCCGGGCGTCCAGCTGATCCGGGCGCAGGAAGTTCTCGCACAACGGGGACATGCCCAGGTCGACGAAGGTACGGATGAGCGGTTCGGCACACAGCCGACAGGGCACGGCAGACACCCGATCAGCTTCCAGCCTGGAGCAACACCTCTGCCACCGAGAGTAAGAAACCCGTCAGTGATGTTCACGTGCGACTTCACCCGGACCGATCTAAGTTGAGTCTCGTGAAAGCTCGGCTCGGCATCGGCTTACCGGTATACAACGGCGAACGTTATCTGGCTCAGACATTGGAGTCGTTAAGAGCGCAAACCCACCCCGATTTCGAGGTGCTGATTCTGGACAACGCCTCCACCGATGGCACTGGCACCCTCGCGCGTGCCGTGGTCGCGATGGACAGCCGTTTCCGTTACGAGCGCAAGCCTGCCAACACGGGCGGCCCGTCGAATTTCAATGACGTCCTGAGCCGCATGGACAATGAGCTTTTCGCCTGGGTGGCCGCCGACGACCTCTACGACCCCAAGTTCTTCGAGGCTTGCACCTCGTTGCTCGACGCCAACCCCGACGCCATTGGCGCCTTCTCCGGGGTTTCGATGGTCGACGACTCGGGCCAGTGGGTGCGTGACGTCGACGACCCGGCCGAGCTGGCCCGCTGGGATCACGCCGATCCCGCAGTGCGCTTCGCCGACATCGTCCGCTACACCTACGGCTGCCGCGACATCTTCTCGGTCTACCGCCGGCAAACGCTGGCTTCGGTGGAGCACATGTGCGCCTGCTGGGGCAGCGACCGGATGCAGCTGGCCGAGATCGCGTTGCATGGCCGCATTGTCCAGGTGCCGGATCGCCTCTTCTTCAACCGTGAGCACCCCGACCGGGTGACTCGTCGCCCGCAGCGCGATCGCCGCTATCTCGGCCATGCCAGGCCGCCTCGGGCCATTACCTTCCACTACGCCTCACACCTTCGCCGCGCGATTCGCAATTCGCCTCTCTCGCCGACCGCGCGTGAGAGTGTCCGGCGCGCCTACGGCCGCTGGGCCGTTGCCAACACCGGCAACTTCGCCCGCAGCGCCGGCCGCGCCGTCATCGAAACCGCCCGGCCCCTACTAAACCGCTAACCCCTACTTCGGGTCGATCTTGGACTTGTGGTGGGGACGACACACGCAAATCCCGCAAGTCGCCCACCACAAGTCCAAGATCGACGGGAGAGGTGGATTAGACGGGGTCGGGAGCGGGGCGGCGGCGAGCCAACAAGCGTTTGACCTGATCGCGGATCCGATCGTCGAGCACGGCCAGCACACCAAGCGCTGTGACTCCGCCGAATCCGCCGCCCATCACGAAGGCGCTGAACGGGGCGTCGTCCCACGCGAGTCCTTCAGCGAAGTAGGCCACGCCGAAGCCGGCCACCGCGGCGACGAGCGCCGGGACGATGACGCGCAACGTCGGGACCACTGAGATGCGAAGCACCACGCGATAGGCAAGCACCGCGGTGACCACGAGCATCAGAGCCTGCACGATGAGGGCAGCTGTGGCAACGGCTGTCAGCTGTTGGTGGACGCTCTTGCCGCGCGAAAGCCAAGCAGCCGTACCTAGACTCACGCCCGAGAGGGCTGCCGAAATCCAGGTGAGGATCGCCGGCACCGAAGCCCGTTGCACAGCCTGCATTGCGGGCCCCAGCAAGGAAGTCACCGTGCCGAGCGCGCTGACCGCACACAGCAGACGCAGCGGACCGGCCGCCTCGCTCCATTGTGGACCGATGAAACGCACGAGCGGATCAGCCACAGCGGCAAGGACGGCCAGAGCAGGGACGCTCATCACCACCGCGACATGGACCAAGTTGGCCAACCTCTTGCCGAGCATCTCCGGATCCGATTGGTGGCGCGCCAATTCGGGCAACGAGACCTGTTGCAGACCGCGGGAAGTGACGTCAACAACCATCTCGGCCAGGCGCAACGCGAAACGGTAGAGGCCCACCATGATGGGCCCGAAGAAGGCACCCATCAGGAGGACGTCCATCCGGTTCGACAGGAAGACGCCCACCGCACCACCGAGGGTCTGCGCCGATTGTCGCCGCATCACCTTCATCTCGGTGAAAATGCGCCTGGGGTTAGGAAACTTCGGCCGCCATGGGGTGACTGTCCACACCGTCAGCGCGTAGATGGCGTATGCCACCAACTGCTGCGCCACCAGAGCCCAGACGCCCCAACCGGCCAGCGCGCCGACAACACCAACGATGCCACCGATTCCGGCGCCCACCAGAGCCCGCACAGCGATGCCCTTGAACTTCATCTCCCGGCGCAGCAACGCATCCGGGATCACGCTGATCGAGGTGAGCAGCGTGACGCCAATCAGCGCCCAGCTAACCGGGGCCAGCCCGGGCAGGTTGTTCACCGCACCCCAGGCGGGTGCGAGTGCCGCGAAGATCCCTCCAAATAGGAGCGCGCCGCCGATCGTGGTCCAAAAGGCCGCGTCGGCCTGATCGTCGGTGATCTCCTCGAGCTGCACGACCGCCATCGTCGGGCCGTGCTGCAGCAGCATCTGTGCGAAGCCAACCCAGAGCATGCCGAGCGCCAGCACACCAAAGCTTTCCGGATCGAGGATCGCGGCAAGCACGAAGGTGAGGATTCCGGTGATGGCCATGCTGCCCGTGCTCAGCAGATACGACCAGAGAACGGCTGCCTTCAGTTTGCTCATGTCAACTGCCCGTAGACCGCTTGGAGGTCTTCGCGTAGACCGTCGACGGTGTAGGTCCCGAGCACCTGCTCGGAAGCCTTGGCGCCCAACGCCGCGAGTTCATCGATCGGACGAGAAACCGCCTGCACCACTGCTTTGGCAAAGCTGGTCTGATCGGCGACCGGTGCGCAGTAGGCAGGGTCGAAGAACTCGCGCCCTCCGCCGCCGTCATAGCCGATGACATAGCACCCGCTTGCCATCGCCTCGGCCGGTGGCAACCCGAAACCCTCGCGCTCGCTGAAACTCAGGAACACCGCGGCCTCGCGCATCGTCGCGGCGACCTGCGCCTCGGTCATCCCGCTGATCGGCACGAGCTCCCAGTCGACGTCGCGACCACGCAGCATGTGCAGCAGCTGATGCTGTTCCGCTGCACGCCTTTCCGGCAAAAACGCCAGCTTCCGCGCGCCCGGTTGCGGTCCCGGGTGGAACAGCTTCGCGTCGATTACCGGGCGGGTACCAAACACAGCCAGCTCAGGAAACGAAAAACTCAGCAGATCCGCGCTGTCGCGGGACACCGTGAGGATGCCAAGCAAATTCGGCACCTCCGCATAGGGTGCACGCGCCTTCGTCGACTCCAGATCGATGAGATCGAAGGTGTGGTAGGCGCCCTGATTGAAGATGAACTTGCGCACGTCTGGTGGCAGCACGGGCAACCCCGGCCCATAGCACTCCGGGATCACGAGAATGTCGTTGGCACACAAGCGAATAGTGCTCGCCGACACGATCCTTGTCTCGTTGGCGAACCAGGTGCACCGGAATCCGTCCGGCTCGTGCAGCACGGCTGCGGAGACGCCCATCTCGTTGAGCAGGTCCACGTGCCGGTACATCACCTTCACGCCGCCACTGGGCTCAGGCAGATGCGGCGAAAGGTAGTACACCGTCGGGCTGCCGGAGGCGGGATGGACCGTCATCGCCGGAGGCTGCCGCCAACGCAAGTCGGCCGCACGCGCTCGGGCTGCCATGCCTCGTCGAGCCCAACCTGTTAGTCCCATGCCAGCACCTCCCGGCAAGGCACGGACATCTTCCATCCCGCCGGGGCGAGGGAGATGTCGACGCGGGCCTCCATCTCTGCGTCAGTATGTTGAGGCAGAGATGGAGGCACTTTGGAGGTACACGTCTGCTCTGCTTGGCGCACCTCATCGCTCCAGGTCGGGCCGGTGCTGCGGTCATTGGGCACACGCAGGTTCACCGCCCAAACGGCTGCGCAAAACACGATCAACACGATCCCGGCCGCACTGAGCTTCCACGGCTCGCGGCCGATTAGGAGGGCAGCGAAGGCGGTGACGAGGAGCATCGCGGGGGCGGCTGCGTACCGCGGGGTGGCCTGACCGCTGAGTGCGACCGGCAACGCATACACCGCAACGCTATAGGCGCCGGCCAGTGCCGCGAGTCGCCAGCCGGTCAATCCCCGCCGCCATGCGAAGACGAGGACCGCGGCAACGAGAAGCCATGCGACAGCGGCAAACGCGAGCCACAGAGTGTTCACGTCAGCGGGGAAAAGTCGCTGACCCAGCACGCCAACCGGGACCGCGCGGATGGCGTACCAGGGTGCCCACATCACCGGCTCAGGCGTGAGCACCCGCTCCGACTGTCCAAACAGGACGACACTGAATTGAGTGACAAGCCCCACGGCGAGGGCGATGCCGAGAGTGAGCGAGTGCCTATCGCGGCGCCGCCACCAGAGCCACAGCGCCAGCGGTGCGAAGACGAGACTGAGCAGATCGCTGAGCGAAATCAGTGCCACAGCGGCAATCGCCACGATGCGGCCGGCCCGCGAAGTGGGTCGCCACAACAGCACCCAGAAGAGAGCGTAGAGGGCAGGCCAGTGCAGGTTGGCGATTGAGTTGGGCAACTCCTCCTGGCCCACTGGCACGAGCACCACAACCGTGGAAACGAGCAGCCGTGCGGGCAACGATGGCAGATGGTCGCGACTGGCCACAAACACCAGCAGCGCAAGCAAACCTGTGGTCAACGCGGCCAGAACAGCCACCCCGGCCGCGGCCGAGGAGACCGGCAGCAGGGACACGAGCTCGCTTAGCAGTCTGGGCACCAGATGCAGGTACCCGGCATAAGGCGTGGAGAGTGAGTCCAGAGTGGACTGTGAAAAGGCCGAGGCCAGAAAAACTGATCCGTCCTCGGCGTAAACGGTGTCCAGCGCTCCGGCGCCGGATTGCCGGGCGAGGCTGAGCCCCGCCGCGGCAACCACAAACAGAGCGGCTAGAGCTTGCCTTCGCGCACCGCCTGGCTGACCCATGGGATCACCTCGTCCAGCATTTCATCCAGGCTGGTCGTCGCTTCAAAGCCAAGCACCTCACGGGACTTGGTCACATCCGGCACGCGCTTCTGCACGTCGTATTCGAAAGGCTCGTCGCTGACGTGGCGGAAGGGCACCTCGGCACCCTTAATCTTCCGCCAAATGAGCGAAGCCAGCTCGAGGACGTTGGTGGACTCGGCGGTCGAGATGTTGAAGTCCTCATTCAGCGCGGCTTCGTGCTCCATCGCCACAACGATGCCGCGAGCGAGGTCACCACCGTAGGTGTAGTGCCGCACCTGCTGGCCGTCGCCGAGGATGTGCAACGGATCCTGGCCCTTGACGATCTTCTGCACCAGGTCGGGCACCACATGCGACATCGCGAGCTTGACGTTGCCGGACAACACCTCGGCCTCGCCCAGGGCACGACCCTCGCCGACGCCGACACAGTTGAACGGGCGAACGATGGTGTACGGCAGCTTGTACTGGTCCCATGCGGCCTTGGCGTAGTACTCGACCGCCAGCTTCTGGAACCCGTACGAGGACAGCGGCGGCGGGATCTTGCGCTCGTCGCCTTCCTTGGAGGGCCAGTGTTCGGTGGACTCGAAGACCATCGACGACGAAAGGTAGGTGACCTTCTTCAGCTTGCCGTCGCGGTGCGCGGCGATCGCGGCATCGCAGGAGGCGGCCATGATGCGCTCGTTGGTGGCGAGCAGATCGTAGGCGTAGGCGTGGAAGTACGAGATACCACCGATCATCGCGGCACCCGCGATGAAGTGATCGCAGTCGGCCAGCAGCGAGGTCAATAGCTCGACGTCACGCGCGTCGCCCTCGACGAAGTGATAGTTGGGGTCGTTGTCGTAGCTGTGGGACACCGGACCGTATTTGGAGAAGTTGTCCAACCCGACCACGCTGTGGCCACGGCGCAACAGCTCCTCGACTACGTACCCACCGATGAATCCGGCCGAACCGGTGACCATTACTTTTGCCACGAATTTTCCTTCTCTTCTACCTGCAGCTTCGGCAGTCTGGCTTGGATTTCCTCAAGTTTCAGGCGGCGCCCAAACGCGAACCTGAACCACTTCAAGTAGCTCGGCAGGAACCGTCCCACATCGAAGTTGGATTCGCCAAGTTGCCGATCAAGCCAGATGGTGGGCAGCTCGGCCACGGGCAGGCGCATTCGCGTCGCCTTGGCGGTGAGCTCCAGCCCGATCTCGAAACCGGCCCTGGACTCGATGCCGACCTGCCTGACGAACTCCGCGTCATAGGCTTTGAAGCTGTTCGTGGCGTCCCTGGTACCCACCTTGGCAAACCAGTAGAGCAGTCGGCCGGCCCAACGCGAGAGCATCCGCTTGAAGCGCGGCCCGCCCACCTGCTGGCCACCGGGCATGTAACGAGAGGCGGCAGCGACCACGACGCCACGGTCGACGAGGCGGGCCAGGTCGTCGATCTGGCGCGGGTCATCGGAACCGTCGGCCATCGTCACCACTACCACGGGCGCGACAGCGGCGTGGATGCCGAACCGGATGGCGTTGGCGGGGCCGCGGCCGTAGGTGTTGAGCACTGTGCGCACCCGGCTGTCGGTCTTGGCGATCTCCTGCGCGTAAGGCACCGTCGTGTCTTCCGGCATGTCGTGCACGAGCAGGACTTCGCAGGGCAGCAACACTTCCCGCATGATCCGCTCAAGGCAGCGGACGATGCCCGCACCTTCGTTGTAGACCGGGATGACGACGGAGACGCGGGGATCGATCACTAGATGAGCACTCCCTCGCCCCTGATGCCCCACATGTCGATGACCGGCTTGTCGATGGCAAGCTCGCGGTAGGGGGCGTGCGGGGCACCGATGACGAGCAGGTCAGCCTGCTCAAGCACCTGCTCCTGCGGGGTGAGGCGGGCGTCCACCACATACGGGTCGGCGCAGAGCACCTCGCGAGCCTTGACCTGCAACAGCTTGCGCAGCTTGAACGCGAGCGACTCACGGATATCGTCACTGCCGCCCTTGAACGCCATGCCAAGGATGCCGACGGTCATCTCCGACAGATCGAAGCGCTGCTCCAACCGCGACACCAGATAGAGCGGCAGGCCCTCGTTGATGAGCATCGCGGAGTGGCCGAGCACGAAGTTGTTCTTGTTGAACGCGGCCAGCTGCATCGTGTCCTTGAACAGGCACGGGCCGGCCGCGAAGCCCGGCATCGGCAGGTCAGCGGCGCGGGGGTAGTCCTGCGTGATCGCCATCCGTACGCGGGCGAAGTCGAGGCCGGCGTCGTTGGCCATCATCCAGAACTGGTTGGCGGTGGCGAATTTCAGGTAGCGCCACGTGTTCGTGAAGAGCTTGGCCAGCTCGGCTTCTTCGGGGGCGACCCGGACCACCCGGCCGGTGAGGTGGCTGAAGAGCTTCTCGGCGCGATCAGAGGCGTGCTCGGTGCGGCCGGCGATGATCTGCGGCAGATCGAAGAGCTCGGTCATGGCGTGACCCTCGGCGATGCGCTCGGGACAGAACGCCACATCGATCACCAGGCCTAGCTGGGCTAGGGCCTTCTCGGTCAGCGCGGTGACGCCGGGGTGCACGGTGGACCGCAGCACCAGCAGCTGGCCGGGAGCCATGTGCGGCGCGAGCTGCTCGACCGCGCGGGGAACCACGCTCAGGTCCGGATTCAGATGAGCATCTACGGGGGTACCAACAACGACGACAACGCTCTCCGCGGTCTTGACCGAGGCCGGGTCGGTGCTGGCCCGCAGCTTTCCACTGCGCACTGCCTCGGCCAGCGGCTCGGCCGCTCCAGCCTCGGCGAACGGCAGCTCACCCTGGTTGACCTTGGCGACAACAGTGGCATTGATGTCGTAAAGGGTGACCGACAGCCCTCTCATCGCGAAGGCGATGCCGAGCGGTAGGCCTACCCGGCCGCCGCCACCGACGATGACCACATCACGCTCAAACGCCACGATCGCCTCCTAGGCAGAACACCTTGTAGATGCTAGGGAGATGGCCGACTTTACAAGTCCATCTGTCCGGAAGCCGACCTCATCCCAGCAGCGTAGGTCACGATTCGATCTCTACCCGGCCGACGAAGCGACATCGACCTCACCTTAGCCGCGGCCGGGACGACGGCTTCGCGCGGCCTGCTGTCGGTCACCCGACGAATTCACTCGGTCGCAATGCGCAGCTGATAGAAATTTCGGTTGGGGATATAAAGGGGAGGCACGATGGCCGTTCGTCGCGGCGACACGGTGCGAATTCGCAGTCGCGAGGAGATCCTCGCCACGCTGGACCGCAACGGTGCGGTGGAGGCACTGCCGTTCATGCCGGAGATGCTGAAATTCGCCGGTCGGCAGCTCCCTATCTTCAGCCGGGCGCACAAGACCTGCGACACCGTGGAGAAGCTCGGCAGCGTGCGCGAGCTCGACCGCGCCGTGCACCTGGAAGGCGCTCGTTGCGACGGTAGTGCTCACGGCGGATGCCAAGCCGGGTGTCTGCTCTTCTGGCGCGAGGAGTGGCTCGAGGGGCCCGGGCTCGCCACGGCGGATGCGGTCAACGACCCTCCACTTGCGACAGTCGAAACGCTCACCGAGCGGACGCAGAACGGCGACCTCTACCACTGCCAGGCCACCGCGATGAAGCAGGCTTCGCGGCCCCTTCCGGCGTTGCGGTTCGGCCAATACGTCACCGACGTGAAGTCCCGCAACGTCAAGCCGCTGACCCTGCTCAAGGGTCTGCTCATCACGTTCTTCAACATCTTCCAGTGGCAGTCGCGCAAACGCCTGCCCCGCAAGATAGTCCTCTTCGGAGGCCGGACCTATCCGTTCTACAAGGGCACCGGCACAGGCAAGCGGGTGCCCGCAGGCGAAGTGCAGCCGGGCGACCTCGTGGAGGTGCGCAGCAAACGCGAAATCATGTCGACGTTGAACCCCGACAACCGCAACGGCGGCATGCTCTTCGACGGCGAGATGCTCCCCTTCTGCGGCCAGCGGGCCCGAGTCGAGCGAAAGATCGATAAGATCATCGACGAGCCGACCGGCAAGATGCTCAAACTGCACGACTGCCTGGTGCTGGAAGACGTTATCTGCCAAGGCACCTACCACCGCTTCTGCCCCCGCGGCGGCCTACCCTACTGGCGCGAAGCCTGGCTCCAAAAAGTCGACGAGGCTAGCTGAGGCCGAGGGCTCGGTAGTCGGAGAACTGGTCGGGTGTCCACATGCGGCGCCCGTCCACTACTACCGGGTCGCGTCCCTTGACAAGCGTTGGCACTTGGGCGAATTCCGGCCATGAGGTCACGAGCACCACCGCGTCAGCGCCGTCGAGCGCGTCGACCAGTGACTCGGCTTGGTCGAGCCCGTCCACGGTCGCTACCGGGTCATACGCGAGCACCTGCGCGCCCTTGTCCTTGAGAGCGGCGATGACCGGGAACGCGGGTGACTCTCTTACGTCGTCTGTGCCCGGCTTGAACGCCAACCCCAGCACTGTCACCCGCTTGCCGGACACGTCACCGAGCAGCTCCACCAACTTGAGCGGCTGCGCACGATTTATCTCCAGCACCGAGGCGGCGATGGGCATCGTAACCCCTTGCGCCGCACCGAAAGCGGCCAGCGCGGCGAGATCCTTGGGGAAGCAGCTGCCGCCGAACCCGCACCCGGACTTGAGAAACGAGAGCACCGGTGCATCGCGGATCAGGTGCGACGCGTGCAATCCCTTCTCGACATCGACAATGTCCACGCCACCAACGGAAGCGGCCAGATTGGCCATCTCGTTGGAGAAGGAAATGAGCGTTGCCTGCAACGCATTCGAGGCATATTTGATCATCTCGGCAGCGGCGACCCCGACCAGCAGCGTCGGAATGTCATCCCACGGCTGGTAAAGGGCCGCCATCGCGCCCCACGTCCGCTCGTCGATGCCGCCGAGCACAATCCGGTCCGGCTCACGAGAATCCTGAACAGCCGTGCCCTCGGAGAGGAACTCCGGGTTCATCCCGACCCCGAAGTCGGCACCGGCTCGTTTGCCGGAGTGCTTTTCCAGCAAAGGCAAAACCACTTTTTCCGTGGTACCAGGAACAACCGTCGACTTGACCACCACGACGTGATAATCGTCCTTGCCTCGCATGGCCTCCCCGATCTGGGCCGCCACACTCTCCACATAGGACAGATCGATCTGCTTGCCGTCAAAGGGAGTGCCGACACAGATCAGGGTGAGCTCGGTCTCGCGGACCGCCTTGTCCAAGTCGAGCGTTGCCTTCAGGTTCACTGCCGCGAGCAGCTCAGGCAGCTCGGGCTCGTGAAACGGCGCCACTTTCGAGTTCACCATCGCGACCCGGTCGTACGTCATGTCCACGCACACGACCTCGTGACCCACCTCAGCCAGGCATGCACCGGTGACGAGGCCGACGTAGCCGGTGCCGACGATGCTGACCCGCATCAGGCGTCCTCGGCCACTCGATTGCCGCCGTACCACAGCATCGAGCGGCGCAGTCCTTCGTCGATGCCGACGGTTGGCTGGTACCCAACCTCTGTTCTGGCTTTGGTGATGATCGGGCAGCGCCGGTTCGGATTGTCGATCAGATACAGGTCGTCCGAACTCTCCTGCCGCACCACTTGACCGGTGTAGCCGAACATTTCCCGGCCCAGCGTGACAATCCGCTCCGCTAGCTCCGCCATGGAGATCTCCGGCGTCTCCACTCCGATGTTGTAGGCCTCGCCCGGGCGGCCGTTCACGAGCACCTTGTAATACCCGATGACAGCGTCGGCGACATAGCAGAAGGTGCGCATGGGCGAGCCGTCGGAGAGCATCACGATGTCGCGCCCGGCGAGCACATCGCGGACGAAGTCGGGGATCACCCGGCGGTCGGTGATTTTGAGACCCGGGCCGTAGTTGTTGAACGGCCGCGCCACCGTCACCGGCACGTTGTGCACGCGGGCGAAGTTGACGCACAGCGTCTCGCCATAGCGCTTTGCTTCGTCATAGCAGGCGCGCGGGCCCGTACAGGAGACGTAACCGCGGTAGTCCTCGGCGGTTGGGATGTGCGCGGGGTCGGGATCGCCGTAGATCTCACTGCTCGAGTAGAACAGGAAACCCTTGACCGGGTTGACCTTGCTGTATTCCAACAGGTTGCGCAGCCCGTTGACGTTGGCGTCCATCGTTTCGATGGGATAGTTGCGATAGAACGTCGGCGAGGCGATCGAGCCGGCGTGGATGAGGTAGGTGAAGTCCGCATCGCTCGGCATCGGCTGGGTGATGTCGTGCTTGGTGACCGTCAGCCGTGCGTTGCTCTCGAGTGAGAGCAGCCAATCGGGGATGCCGCGCATGAAGTTGTCGTAGACGGTGACGTCGATGCCGGCCTTGAGCGCCGATTGCACCAGGTAGTAGCCAAGGAATCCGGCCCCACCGACGATGAGCAGTCTCTCGTCCTTCAGCCGCGCAAACTCGTCCTTGAGCGCGTTGGTGATATAGGCCAGGTCATCTTCGACGATCTCGGTTGCGGTCTCCACAAGTCCATCACCCTACGGTCGAGACAACACCTGGTCATCGCATGTGTCGGCTAGGCGACCCCACGGTGTGACGTGCGGCTCTAGGGTTGCGGGGTGCTATGCCCCGCGTGCGCTCTTGACCAGCTGACCCCACTGGCCGATCTCGGCGAAATGCCGGTCGCCTGTGGGATGACCTTTCCGAGCCCGCAAGCGGCCCGGACCTCGCTAAGCGGACGGATGAGCCTCGCTCATTGCGCTGCATGCGGCCATGTCGCCAACATCGCCTTCGACCCGCAACTAGGGCACTTTGACGCGACGTTCGAGGCGGCCCTCTTCCACTCGCCGACCTATACCGCTTATGCCACCGGGGTTGTCGACCGTTTGGTGAAACGCTATGACCTAGTGGGCAAGAAGGTCCTCGAGGTGGCCAGCGGCAGCCCGGTTCTGTTGGCACATCTCACCGATCTGGGCTGCGAGCCCACCGGCGTTCCGGGCTCGGACCCGGAGGATGGCACCTTCGACCTCATCCTGGCCCGCTTCGTGCTGGAGCACATGGCCGACCCGGGAGGCCTGCTTACCCAGCTGCGCAAGGCTTCTCAGCGAGCCTTCATCGAAGTGCCCGATGCCGGTTACGACCTGACGACGGCGGGCTGGGATTGCATCTACCCGCACGTCGGCTACTTCGGATCCACCTCCCTGCAAGCGCTTTGCGCGCGAACCGGCTGGCGCATCGTGGAAAGCGGCAAAGCCTTCCACGACCAGTACCTGTGGGCCGAGATCGAAGCGTGCGCGCCGACGACCCCAGCGCCGGCACAGGTTCCGCCGCTCGAGCTCACCTTCGCGGCTGCCACCTCGCATTGGCAGACAACGCTCACCGGGCACAAGGCAGTCGTCTGGGGTGCCGGGACGAGAGGGACCATGTTCTGCAACCGGGTCGATCCGCGAGCTGGCCTAATTGCCGGTGTGGTGGACCGCAATCCGGGCAAGCACGGGCGCTTTCTACCGATCACGGGCCATCGGGTGCTCTCCCCCACCGACCTGACCACGCTTCAGCCGGACACGGTGATCCTGACCAACCCCGCGTACCGCGACGAGATCGCCGCCGAGCTTGCCACGATGGATGTCACCGCCACCGTCCTCGTCGCCTGACCCACCTTGGCAAGATCGCGACAACTCCACAGGAGTTGCTGCTAAGACGACGGCCATAACAGCAACTCCTGTGGAGTTGTCACGTCAAGGAAGGGCGGGGGGAGGCGGCGTGGGTGGGGCGGTGAGGCGCCACATTGCCGCGGCCGCACCGGTCAGAATCGCCAGGAAGAGCGCGTAGGTCCGGAAACCCAAGGAGTCAAAGGTGAACGAGACCGCGATGGCGATCATCTGCACCGCGATCAGGCAGGCGCACAGGTGCCTGTCCGCGAGCCTGGTCGATCTGCGGTAGGCGATCGCAGCCAAGGTGATCGCTCCAATGTGGAGCACGGCCAGGGCGATGACGCCGATGATCCCGCCGCCCACGAGCTGTTGCAGCCACTGGTTGTCCAGCCACGTGTATTCGGTCGGAATGAAGGTTCCTTGGCCACGGCCGAGGATCCAATGCCCGGAAAGCCAGGGCTGCACAGTCTCCCAGTCGTCGGCCCGGCTCTGCACGCTCGGGTCTTTGTCCCAGCCTTGGAAGAGGCCGAGGACGGTACCCAGCAAGCCCGGCATGGCAAAGATCAACATGATCATCATGCCGATGCAGGGGAGCACGATGTTGAACCGGATCCGCCAGCTCCACGCCGGGATCATCACGATGAGAGCCATTGCCAGGGCCACGATCCCGGTGCGCGACATCGTCATCGGCACCGCCATGAACATGAGGCACCCGGCCACACCTGACCACTGCCGCATCGGGCGCGTGGGCGCGAACCGTCCCATGTGGACGGCGAAGGGCAGCATCATCGCCATGACGGTGCTGAACTCGATGTAGTGCCCGGTGGTGCTGGCCACCCGCATATGTCCGGCCCCGCGCATCTCCAGACCGTTGAGGTTGCCGTGATAGACGAGCCCCGGGATCTGGATGTAGGCCGTGATGTCCAGGGCCAGAAACGCTTGGAAGATACCGATGACAGCCATGAGCGCGCTGCCGAGCAGCATCACCCGGATGATGCCTTCGAGCCTCTCCTTACGGTGGATCCCGTCTGCCATAGCCAGAATCGCGCCGCAGAAACCGAGCACGCCGATAATGGCGCGGACTGCTCCGTTGTCCTCGAGAGCCGGCATGCCTCGCATGAGGCCGGCCGCATAGGAGGCGAGCATCGCGGCCAGGAACAGGAACATAATCCAGCGCATCGGCTGGAAGCCGCGGGTCACCAACCTCGGGGAAGAGCGTAGATTGGAAGAGCACACGTATGAAATACAGTCACCCGTTAGACGCCTGTGCAGCAGATCGGATGAGAACACGTCTGAACTCCAGTCACCCAGGTTATCTCGCATGCCGGTCTTGTCTAGGAC